>NZ_DASVNZ010000158.1:0-33008 GCF_036486225.1 Roseateles sp.
CGCACCAGCCCAGCACCGTCTCGAACGGGACGTCGCCCTCCATCGGGCAGCCGAAGGAGCACGACAGCGACACGTTCACCGCGATGCCGGCCTGGTGCGCCATCGCGGCGACCTCGGCCAGCCCGGCGAAGGACTGCTCGCGCGTCATCCGCAGGTTGGACAGGTTGTGGCTCTCGCTGGCGGACATCACCAGGTTGAGCTCGTCGGCACGCGCCTCGATGGCGCGCTCGGCGCCGCGGACGTTGGGCACCAGCACCGTGTAGATCACGCCCGGCTTGCGCGCGATGCCGGCCATCACCTCCGACGCGTCGGCCAGCACGGGGATCGCCTTCGGCGAGACGAAGGCCGTGACCTCGACCTTGGCGAGACCCGCCTCCGACAGCGCGTCGACCAGCGCGATCTTGTCGGCGGTCGGCACGAAGGTGGTCTCGGCCTGCAGGCCGTCGCGGGTGCCGACGTCCTGCATGAAGATGCGCCGGCCGGCGCCGGTCCAGACGTCGGAGGGGGAAGCGGAAGCAGTCATCACGGAGCCTTCAGGAAACGATCTTGCGGTCGCGCAGCGCGGCGATCTGCTCGTCGGTGAGGCCGATCTCGCGCAGCACCTCGTCGGTGTCGCCGCCCAGTCGCGGCGCGGCGCGGCGCACGGCACCGGGGGTGCCCATCAGCTTGGGCACGATGCCCGGCACGTCGAGCTCATGGCCGTCGCACGTCTGCTGTTTGATGATCATGTCGCGGGCGCGGAAGTGCGGGTCCTCGACGATGTCCCTGGCGGTGTAGACGCGGCCGGCGGGCACGCTGGCTTCGCCCAGCGGCGCGAGGACCTCGTCGACGGTGCGCGTCGCGGCCCAGGCGCCGATGGCGGCGTCGATCTCCTCGACGCGGGCGACGCGGCCGGCGTTGTTGGCGAGCGCCTCGTCGTTGGCGAGGTCCTCGCGGCCGACGACCTGCATCAGCCGCTTGAAGATCGAATCGCCGTTGCCCGCGATCAGCACGACGCCGTCCGCGCAGGGATAGGCGTTGGACGGCGCGATGCCGGGCAGCGCGGAGCCGGCCGGACCGCGCACGGCGCCGAAGGCGCTGTACTCGGGGACCAGGCTCTCCATGACGTTAAGTACCGCCTCGGTGAGCGCGACATCGATGACCTGGCCGCGTCCGCCGTTGACCTTGCGGTGGTACAGCGCGGTCAGCACGCCGATGGTGCCGTGCAACGCGGCGAGCGTATCGCCGATGGAGATGCCGCAGCGCACGGGCACGCGGCCGGGTTCGCCGGTCAGATGGCGCAGTCCGCCCATCGCTTCGCCGATCACGCCGAAGCCGGGCAGGTCGCGATAGGGACCCGTCTGTCCGTAGCCGCTGATGCGCAGCATGATCAAGCCGGGATTGGTCCTGGCGAGTTCCTCGTAGGACATGCCCCAGCCCTCGAGGGTGCCAGGTCTGAAGTTCTCGATCAGGACGTCGGCTTCAGCGATCAGCGCGCGGGCGATGTCCTGGCCGTCCTTCTGGCGGAGGTCCAGGGCGATGGAGCGCTTGTTGCGCGACTGGACCTGCCACCACACGGAGGTACCGTCCTGGATCATGCGCCAGTTGCGCAGCGGGTCGCCGCTGCCGGGGGCTTCGATCTTCACGACGTCGGCACCGAAGTCGCCCAGTGTCTTCCCGGCGAACGGACCGGCGATCAGTTGCCCCATCTCGACGATGCGCAACCCCTGCAGGGCCTGCAGACCTTCCATGGTTCGATGTCTCCTTGTTGTGGAGACGGATTCTGGGAAGGACCGCCTCCGGGTGGAATGCCGGAGTGGCGGTGACTGCTTTCACGGATCGCGAAAGCGGCTTCGGGTTCTCCCGAACACCGGTGAGTGTCGGTCGGCGGGGGCTGGGGTCCCCTGGCCCGATTTAGCGGAGCCTGCCGAGCGTATGAGGGCCAGGGGACCCCAGCCTCCGCCGACTTGATCGGTCAAACCCCGTCGCAAAGATGATCGATGAACACCCGCACATGCCTCGGCAGTGCATCCAGGTCGCGCACCCCGATCAGCAGCGTGCGGTCGGACCAGGTCTCGTCGAGCCCCACGCGCCGCAGGTTCAACGGCTTGAGCAGCGGTTCGACCGCCACGTCCGGCAGCACCGCGATGCCCATGCCCGCGGCGACCATGCGGCACATCGCGTCGAAGCTGCGCACCTGGATGCGGTTCTTCAGGCGTCGGCCGAGCTTCTCGGTCTCCATCTCCAGCCGCTTCTGCAGCGAGGTCGCTTTCGCCAGCGTCACGAAATCGTGTTCAACGGCCTGCTCCCAGCGGACCGTCTTGCGTTTCGTCAGCGGATGCCCGACCGGCGCGACCAGCACCAGCCGGTCGTGCCGGTAGTTCAGGACGTGCAGGCCCAGCGCCGGCGTGCGGTCCGCGAAGATACCGAGGTCCGCGCGGCCGTCCAGCACGGCAACCACGATCTCGTGGCTGTCCGCTTCTTCGAGCTCGATCCGGATGCGCGGGTTGTCGCGCACGAAGGCCGACACCTGCTCCGGCAGGAACTGCGTCACCGCCGAGGTGTTGGCCCACAGCCGCACAGCGCTGGTCAGGCCCGACGCGTAGTCGGAGAGGTCGGCCGTCATCTGGTCCACGTCGCTGAGGATGCGCTGCGCGTGCTGCTGCAGCGCCAGACCGGCCGCGGTCAGCGTGACGCCGCGCGAATGGCGCTCCAGCAGCGTGGTGCCCAGCGAACGCTCCAGGTCGCTCAGGCGCTTGCTGGCCGCGCCGACCGCCAGCGCGGCCAGTTCCGCGCCCTTGCTGATGCTGCCCGTGCGGGCCACCAGGCTGAAGAGCGAGAGCGAGACGAGATCGACACGGTGCAGGTTCATGGCCGCTGGAGTATCCGTCAGCGCAGCCCGGCCCCTGACACGGCGACCGGGCTGCGCGATGGGGCGCCGTTCCGCGTCAGGCCGCCTGCGCGGTCAGCAAGCTCATCGGCGAGGGCGCCGTCCGCGTCCCGGCGGAGGGCGTTCCGCCCAGGTCCGCGGTCCGTTGGCCCGCCATCTCCTGCATGAGCAGACTCGCCTGACGCTGCGGGTCGACCTTGCCCGCTTGATCCTGGCCGACCTCCATGGCGGCGCGTTTGGCGCGTTTGACGGGATCGCCTTGTGTCTGGAGGTCCGGCAAGTTCGAGACGTCCTTGTCGTGGTCCGCTTCGATGGCGCTTGCAGGCAGGAAGGTGATCTTGAGCAATCCCTCCGCCTCGACTCCGCTCAATGAATGGCGAAGGGCTTCAATCGTGCCCCGAAGACGCTGGCTCTGGCGGGAATCGCCCGCCGGTGCTTGCAACTCAATGCCCCGCCCCGTTGCGGCGGCACGCAGCACCTGCAGTTTGAGGTAGAGCGGGCTGGTCTCTTTCGCCACCGCCTCTTCGCGAACGCCGTGCTTCAAGCGATCGGCGTGGAAAGCGTCGAGGAGTTGCTTGTAGCCCTGGAGGACGATGAAATCCGAGGCTGCCATGCCGGAGACCCCGTCCCGGTCATCTTGAACAAGCTTCGCATGGCGGCGCACCGTCTCTGGCAACCACTCCTCGGCATCCTCCACCGTGGTTTGTCCGTGGTATGCGAAGCCCTGATTCCGCGCGATAGCGAGCGCCTCCGTCAATGACTCGACATGCCCTGTCGCGGCGTGGCCCATGATGTCCACGAAGGCATTCACATAGATGTTGTCGGCAGACCAGGCGATGCCCTGCGTGGCCGACAGCCATTGGAGGATCAGATCCTTCTGGATCTGCTGGATCCGTTTGCTGGAGGTAACGATGCCGCTGGAGCGGGGAAGCGCAACGCTGACCCGGATCACCGGGTCGGCCGCGCCGCCACGGACCAGCGCAAGGGCATCCAACGAGTACTTGGTCGCGAGCCACCCCAGCCTGCCAGCGAGCCGCTCGTCCCAGGCGGTGAATGCCGGTTTGCCGAGGTCCGCCAGGACCGCCTCCGGGGACAGGTCGCCAAAGAAGCGGCGCAGCTGGATCGCGCGATCCGCGAGGTCGACAGTGTCGACGCCCTCATGCTCCAGCATCCACGCATGGAAGTCCCCGTAGCCCGCCGCCGTCAGGCGGTGGAACGGATAGCTGCGCCGGGCTTCGTTCCATGCGCTCTCCAGCGGGCGCTTCGACGAGACATGAAGCACCTTGCCATCCATTTCCTCGGTGGTCCAGGCAGTCCCAGGATTGACCGGCGACCGCGCCGAAGCGATCGCGACATCGACGAGGCCCGCGCTCCTGGCTTTCTCCAGGAAAGGAATCGCCAGGTCGAGGAGGTCCCTGAGCTCCCGATCCGCGTGCGCGCTCGTCGGCGGCACGTGCAGGCGCAATTGACGTCCGCTGGCGGCGGCGTGCAAGGCCGTCAGGCGCAGGAAGTGGGGACCCATGGCCCGCGTCACCGATGCCTCGCTGTCGCCTCGCTGACGGAGCGCCGCTTCCAGCGTTTCCAGAAGGACCTCGAACGCCTGGAGCGCGATGGCGGTCGGTGCCGCAAGCGCCTGTCCCGCCTCGCCGGCAACGCCGAGCGAGGCCATGCCCTGCAGGCGCTTGGGCGCCCAGGGCGTCGACATGACGACGTCAGACGGGAGGTCGCGGCGGGCGTGCCACCACTGCAGCTCCTGGATGGCTTCGCTCAGCGACCCGCGAAAGCGCCAGAAAGGGCTGGAGACCGACCGCACGATTGCCCATGCGACGTCCTTGACCGACTCCGCCGCTTCAAGCTTCCAATGCGCGAGGGCCTCACCCAACACCGTCGTCAAGCTCGACAGGAGGGAGCGGACCGGGGATTGCTCCACCAGGGGAAACCACTTGCCGTAGGTGTGCTCAAGCAGGTCGCGCCATGAATACGGCAGATGGTCCTCGTTGACCAGAACCTCGCGAAGCACCTTGACCTTGTTGCCGCGGACGGCCGCAAGCAACTCCGCCCGATCCAGCCCAAAATTCCTGGCCAGGGCGATCGCGTACTGGAGGTCCTCGACCGGGAGGGGAGGCAATACGACGTCCTTCGCGACAACGTCCGGAGGCAGCCTGCCGAAGTGCTTGCGCATCTCGATCGCACGCGTCACGAGTTCCGATGTCCTCACGCCCAGCGTGTACAACGCCCGTGCATCCTCACGGCTGAAGCCCCCGGCCTCCAGCCGCGGTATCGCCTGACCGTCCTTGGCACGGCGCCAGGCCTCCAGCGAAAACACGGTAGACAGGTGCCGGGTCTTGCCATCGGAAACCTCCGTCTTCCAGGCATCAGGCACATCGACAGGGGGCATCGACGAGACGATGCCGACGTCGACAAGATTGCGCGCGTCCATATCCTGCAAATCAGTGAGCCGCGCCTCGATCATGGTGATGAACGCCTGCTCTCGCGCCGACTCTCCCGCCTGCACATGCAGACGGAGCCGCTGCCCAGAGATGGCGGCGCGTATCACGGCGAGTTCGAGGTAGTTCGGCCGTAGAGCTTCGTTCGCGGCGTCTTCGTTATGCCCCGAGTCGAGGAGCTTCTGACCCAGCGTATCGAGGAGCTGCTCGTAGGCTTTCAGGACGTTGAAAACCGGCGCATCGAACGGCCGCGGCGTCGCGCCGTCTTCGAGCGGTTCCAGCGAGACGAAGCCGCGCAAGGTCGAGGGCGCCCAGGCCGAAGTTTCGGTCACCGTGGAGGCACCGCGGTGGAGCAGCCCCTTCTTCACGGCCAGGCCGATGGCGGAGGACAGCGCGCCTGCCAAGCCCCCCGCGGCCTGCGTCAACTGCGCGGCGATCGGGAGGTTTGCAGTGGAGGGCCCCATGGCGTCCAGCCACCTGTGGACTTCCAACACACGGGCACGCGCCATTGCCGTGCCGAAAAGACGAGGGGCATCGATCGGCAGACGCCTGTCGATCAGTTCGACGAGCTGGGCCTGCGTGAGCCCGACCCGGACAGGGCTGCCACTCGCGCCCGGACCGCTGACCGGCTCGCGCGTTCCGTCGTAAAGCACGACGTCGGCAACGGTCTTCCATGAGAGGACCGGGAAGAGCTGGCGCCACTCGATTGCGCTCGTCACCTGATCCAGCGTTTGAACGCCGCTGTCGAACAGCGATTTCGCCTCGTTGTCCTTGAAGCCTCCCGCCTTCAGCCGGGGGACAGGCAGCCCGTTCCGGGCCTCAGCGTATTCGGTCACGAGAGCGGTCCCGGGCGAGAGGTGCATGGCCATGCCGCTTCTCGTCGACGTCGTCCAGGCGGCCGCGTTGCCGACGGGCGGCATCGATGACGCGATCACCACGTGGAGCAGCCCCTCGTTCTGGGCGGCTTGCAGCCGAGGAAGGGCGGCCTCGATCACGGCCCGGATGAACGGAGCGTTCTGCGACGTGTCGGACTTTGCCAGCAGACGCAACGCGCGGCCGGAAGCAGCGGCCGCAACCGCGAGAAGATGGAGATACCACGGTGCGGTGTCGCGCATCGCCCTGGCCTCTCCGTGACTTGCGGCGAGCTTCACGTACTGCTCGTCCAGGAGACGCTGAACGGCCTCGTAGGGACTGGTGTCGCCGCGATGTGCCCCGTTCGTCGCAGGGTCCGTCGCGCCGAATTTTCCTCTCAATGCCGCGAAGAGCATCTGCCTGAAAAGGTCAGGCGATACCGACGTGTCGGCAAGCGGGGACAACACGACGAGACCCTTCAGCCAGACAGGCATGCGGGGCACGGGAACAGTGCCCGCCCCCGTCGTCCCCTCCTCCTCGCTTTCCTTGGCGGAGGCGTCGCGCCTGTCAACGAGTCCCTCCTTGATCTGCGCCACGAATTGGCGATGCGCTTCATCCTGGATCGATGCAGGGTCGAAGAATGGCAAGCGCTCATTGAGCAGTTGAAGGTGCCGATGGGCGGAGCGCTGGCGGACAGCTTTGAGGAGCGCCTCGGGAGACCAGCCTGTCGACTCGCCCTGGCCGGTCCGCAGGTCCTTCAGTATCTTGATCTCCGCCTCATTCAACGAATCATGAAGCTGCACGTCTTCCACGACGGCGGCCGCAGGCAATGGGCCGAAATGCCGACGCAGGTCCCCGGCCCGCTTGGCTTCCCGCTCGTCGCGGAGACCTTGGAGAAACAGGGATCGGATTTCCTCGCTGCCATAGCCGGCGCGTTGAAGATGACCGGTGCAAAGCTCGGTCTCCAGGTTCCTGCCGGTTTCGCCGGTTGTGAAGGTGATCTCGCTGAACCAGGCCCCGTTGAAGTTCGGCGGATATGGTTCCCAGTCTTCTTCCAGATCCCGTTTTCTGGAGTATTTGCTGGGGTCGAAGATCAGCCGATATCTGCTATACGGCACGCCATTCGTATCGACAATTTGGCTCCTCGTCTTGTTGAGGTTTTGAACCCAGAAGTGACAGAGACTGATCCACTGTCCATCTTCGCGCTGTGCTTGAAATCGCCAATACGACTCCGCATCCCATGGATCTCTGGGCCAGACGTTGCGATGACCGGTCCTCAGTGTGACCCCCGTCAGTGCGACGGGATGCAAAAAATCGAACTGGATGAAATCCTCGCCATTGCGGGCGGGCCCGCCACCTGGCCGCCATGCGACGACCTCGTCAGCCCCCTCGAAGCCGTCGACCAGATTCCCTGGGGTTGAACGACCGTCGAAAGTGCCCCCCACCTGATACGACTCCACTTTCGCGAATCCTTGTATTGCGAGACGAACGACTGAAGAGAGCGCTTCCTTGTACTGCGGGATCTGGGAGACATAGGGAAGCGACCCACAACTGTTGGCGCCGCCGAATGATGGCTCCTTGCAGCTGTCGTCATAGGCCTTCGTCTTTCTCCTCTCCTCTTCCATCAGCTTGTCGTATTTCTTCTTCCAGTCGTCGTATGCCTTTTTGGGATCGGGGGATTCGCCACGCTCATCGACGATGACTCCGGGAACGAGGTCATAGACGATGCCAGGCTGAGGGACGCGGTCCGTTCTGCCGAAGTGGTTCCCCTTCTTGTCGAGCTGGAGGTAGTACTCCAAGGTGTAGCGGTAGGCGGTCGTCACCGGGCTCTTGAAGCCTTCCGACGCGCTGACAGCGATGAGCGCGCTCCGATCGTCGGATCCCTCGTAGCGCTTCCGATTGGCATTGCCCAGCACCACGTCCTGGGGCGAGATGCCTGCGTCCTTCAGGCGCCGCAAGACGCCGTGATGGATGACGCCTGCTTGCAGCATGCCTGCCACCCAGGCGTCATCCAGGGTGTCGGCGGCGTGCATCGCAAGGGCCAGTTGTTGCGCGAAAGCGGTCGGGCAACCTTTCAGCTCGAGCACCTTGGCAAGCAATGAAGGCTTGACCGTCGGAGGCTTTTCGCCCTTCAGCATTTGGATGAATGCCGTCAGGTCTTCGACAGACTGGGGCGATCCCGACTTGTCCTCGACATGGACGCTGGCCCACGATTCGAAACCTTGGAGCTGCGTCATCGTCAGCTTGCTGCGCAGGATCAACTCGTCATAGGCCCAGGGCGTCCTGAGCGATGCCTGAAACCTGATCATCTGCTCCTGATTGCGCAGGTCATAGGCCGAGATCGACCTGCGCGACGCCAGAAACCTGATCATCGGCCCCTGATCGGCAGAGGGTGTCAGACCGCTCTCCGCGTAAGCGTCGATGAATGCAGCCGGGAGTAGCCAATCCCTCGAATCGACAGCGACCGCCAGCAAATGATGCAATCGCTGCAGGCGCTGGAAGGTGTTGCTGCGAATCTGGCTGGCGACCTCCTTGGGCATCCCTCGCGACTGGAGGTAGTCCTGCACCGTCGTCAGCGGATAGACGGCGTCGGGGTCGGCGTTGCTATTCACCAGCGCCCGGTGAAGGGGCGAGGTGTCGGAAGGGCCGATGAATCGGACCCGATTCACGGCGCCCGACACGTTGCCGTCCTCTCGGAAATGAATATCCGTCAGGTTCCAGTCCTCGGGCGCGCGGTGGTAGTCCACCAGCATCACCGTCGACGGTCGATCGCCCTTGACGACAGCCTCTACAGTCATTCCGTGATCGCTCTTGTCGGTAGAACGTTGCATCCACACCGTGCGAGGCACGGACGACAGGCCCCACGCCTCACTCGTCCTGGGCAGCACCAAGTGCGCGCCGGGTGCCGTCGCCAGCACGTGGTCTTCATTGGGCGACGGCAGATGCACCATGAATCCGTCCTGGATCACGGGCAGGGCGAACCGTCTGTCCCCGACGCGGAGCGAGAGATGGCGCGCGTCAGGCCTGGCCGCGTGATCCTGCACGGTGATCTGACCGGTGGCCATGCGGATCACGAGATCGCCGCCTGACCGTGAGAACTGGTGGCTCTTCAGGAATTCGAGCCAGTCGACCCCCTCAAGCTCCAGAACATCGAGCGCCCCGTCCGCGGCGCGGTTGTCGATCACGAGCGTCTGGCCCGCCTTGATCCGATAGGTGTCGGCACCGGAGCCACCACGCAGTACGGTGCCGTCCTTAAGCGCCCGGGCATCGATCACCTCCGGGCCGTCCGTGCCTTGGCCAGCGACAGATGACTTCTCGCTCGTTGCGGAAGTCGACGTGGCTGCCTTGGCTGGGGTGACGACGCTGACCGTCGCATCGACAGCCTTGCCAGGCTTGGGCAGCACGAGCAAGCCAGGCGCCTTGTCCTGCTCCGTCACCCATACCGTGACGTTCTGGTCGGGCTCGTCGGAGTCGGATCGCCGCTGCCCCGACAGTCGCAATCGCAGCGGCGCGAAGGTCGCAAGGGCGTCGGACGGCGGCGTCTCGACGATGACAAGGTCCTCGCCCTCCTCGCGCAGGCCGAGACGTTCAACGGGAACGTTCAGGAACAGTTCCATCGGCATCCCCGTCATCGGCACGACGCGGAGATCGCCGGCGCCCGAGGACAGGTGGAAGCGATTGTGAGCGTTGTCTCCGGTCAGGGTCCTGCGCGAGCCAGGGAGCTCCGTGCTGAAGATCAGGTGTTTGTCGAGCTCAGTGACCGCGACCTTCTTCTCGATCAGTTCGGGCGTGATCAGGACCACGACCGTCCCGACCGCGTCGACGAAAGTGACATTCGGCAAAGGACCCGGACTTGGCCGGTCCAACGGCTCGAAGTACTTCTCCAGTTTCAACGACTCCTTGCCGATCAGAACGTCCAGGTGCTTCCCATCACGGCGGAAAGACAGCGACTCATGCAGCACATCGACCTTGATCAGCAAGCTCGCTGCGGCGTCTCCCACATCAATGGTGGCACCGCTGACACCGCGACTCCAGACGGCCACATCACTCGATGTGACGAAGATCCGATTGCCGTTTCGCACGACGTAGGTGTTGCGCCCGCTTCGCCCTCGGATCTCCGCGCTGGTCGCCGAAATGTCGAGTCGATCGTCCCTGTAGCTGCCGGAAACACTTGCCTTGGCTGCATTGCGGACCGTGATCCGGTCGAAGGCGTTCGCGTAGGTCCTATCCAACCCAGGGAAGTCAATGCTCAGCGGAAAACGGGACTCCCGGCTGTCATGCAAAGGCTCATGTTCAATCGTCACATCCGCATGCTCGGCGTCGATCTGGATCTCGTCGTTGCCGTTCTTTTCCCAGCGCACGTCACTGCCTCTCTCGAGCTGAACCCCATCGGTCTTCCTCAAATGAAAGACATCGTCGTGGGGCGAGCCGACCACGGTCGCATCGACCAGATTACCCACCTGGAAAAGTTGCCGTTCCCCATGCGTTCCATCGAAGCGCGACCTATTGTTGACGCCCCAACTCAGATCGACACGATCCATCGACAACCAAGCCGTTCCGGACGGAAGGTCGCGGGGCATTGGCCCGTGAACCCTCTTGCGAAAGGTCGTGGCTTTCGACTTCTGCGGCTGCAGGGTGAAGTTGTACTTCTGGCTCGACTTGCTGTCATAGAACGTGACGGGCTTCACCGGATGCTCGGTGTCCGGAATCATGGCGGTGTCGTAGCCTTGCTTGGCCAGTTGCTTGGCCTCGAATTCCATGTCGGACTGAAACTGAGCCTTCAGCGACTGCGAGAGCTTGGCCGCGGCCTCCCGGGCGGCCTTCTCCGTTTCCGCCCGCCGCGTGACATCGGTCGAGAAGCCGAAGGCCTTGGCGAAGCCGGCCAGCGCCTTGTCGTCGAGGCTTGTCCCATCGCGGATGTACTGACCGAACTCTTCGAACCAGAGCGCCGCCTGAACCACCGCGTTGGTGATGAACATCAGAACAGCCAAAGGCGCCGCGGCGGCGCCGAGACAGCTCGACACCGCGCCGAGCGCAGTGCCGGCAACCGCTGCCGCGCCTCCCGACAGGAACACGGCCGTGCTGACAACGAAACTGACCGTCGCAATGACGAAGGACGTGCACGCCATGACGGTGTTGGCGATCGCGCTCTTGCCGGCGTAGCTGTCGATCCCTTGCCCGCTGTCCTTGAGGGCTTGCCATTCCAAGGCGCACGACGCCAACCCCAGGGCGGAGAGGCCGACGTTGGCGGCGCCACTCGCCAGACCCGCGCAGGCCACGCGGAGCACGCCGGAGCGCACGACCGGCGCAAGCTTGCTCAAGGCCTGACCCGCCATCATGGCCAGCGGGGAGATGATGAAGCTCGCGCTCTGCACGATGCTCAACCCCTTCTGGGTCGGGCTCATCCGGTCCCAATTGGCCAAGATGTTATAGATGCCCTGGACCGTGTCGATGTAATCGACCGCGCCGTCCAGCTTGTCGAAACCGGCGCTGATCTTCCGGCCAATCGCCTTTCCGATCGCCTTTCCGGCCGAGGGCAGGCCACGCATCTCCGTCATGAACGGCCGGACGCTGTCGGGCGCCGAATCGAGCAGTGCGCGGTAGGCCTTGCCGGACATCTTGCGAAGTGCCCGCCCCGCATAGGCGAGCGTCACGCCGTCGCCGCTGTCGATGTACGCCTTCAGACGCGAGGCATCCAGGCGCAGCCCGTGCTGGTCGATCCGCACGACGCCGATCTCCTGCAGACTGGCGAGTGCGTTGCCCTTGTCCACGCGCACCATCTTGTCGAAGTCGATGCCGTCGTCGTCCTTGGCGCGCCGCTCGATCGCCTTGGCGACCTTCTCGACCGGCGTGTCCGCCTCGCCACCCGGCCGCGACGGCGCCATGTCCTTCAAGCCGTCGAGACTCTGACCGGTTCTCGTCAACCAGTTTTCGAAATCCAAGCGCGTCGACTCCGACACGTTCTGGAGGATCTCTCCGAGCAGGCTCGTGGGACCCGCGTCTTCGCCACGCGCCGCCTTGAGCAGTTCGGCGTCGCTCAAGGCGTGCCCATCGCCGACGGCATCCGCGTTGAACGCCGACTTCAGTCTGTCGACGGTCGCACGGGTCTCCGGCGAAGCCTCGCCGGTGAAGGCGGCGCCCGCGCCCGACTGCCTCTCCCGTCCGTCCAGCCACCCGCCCAGCGCGCGGATCCGGTCGGAGATCTCGGCGTCGGGCTGGTCGGACAACAACGACGTCCACTGCCCCAAGAGTTCCGGATCGATCTTGAGGCGTGTCACGGGATCGTCAGGGAGATCCGCGATGGCGTGCAGCTGGTCGGCGGTGAGGGGCTGGCCGTCGATCTGCGCGCCTAGCGAGGCCAGGAAGGTCAACGGAACATCGATCCCGTTCATGCGAAGCGTGTGCCCGGCGAGGCCGTCTCCGGTCGACGCCGCCCTCGCCCCGTAGGCCTCGTCCCGGAACTCAGCGAGGCGTTTCAGCGCCGAATCGTCATCGTCGGCTTCGTGGCCGTCCTCGGCACTCCCGGCCGGGTACTTGTCGGTCCGGACGATGTTCCCCGTGGCGGCGTCCTTCTTGAACTGCCAGGTCACGCCCGGCGCGTGTTTCTCCGGCTTCGCACCCGGATGCCTGCGGGTCGTGCGGGACGGTTGGGTCCCCTCGAGCCGGTTGTTCCTGACCAGCACCTCGCCGTACGCCACCACCGTCGCGTCCTGATGGACGATTTTCTGATCGATCGCGGCCTCCAAGAACGTGGCGCCGAAGCTGTCCGACACGACCGGCGCCTCGATCGCGCAGGAGACCAGCGTGAGGTTCTTCGCCCTCGATGTCAGGTCAATCTTTCCGATGACCGAAGCAACCCGGTTCGCCAGGTCCGCGGCACCGTAGCCCGCCAGCCGTTGAGTCCGGGTCGCGGGATCGTGACTGCCGTGACCGCTGATCTCGATCTTGACGGGGAGGTCGGGGGCCGCCCGCTGCAACAGCTCCGCGCCATGCCGGATCACGTGGTTGCCATCGCGATCCACCTGGATCCACACGGTTTCCTCGGGATGATTCCGGATCGTGCGTCGCGCGCCGTGGAGCATGACGAGGTCGTCTTCCATCTGCAGATGGACGAGCAGCCGGCTCCCCTGGTCCGCGACCTTCAGGCCCGTGATCGCGTCGCCGAGTTCGCCATGCCACGACGTCGCCGGTCTGGAAGCCGAAGGCGTCACGGGACGTGGAGACAGGATCGACAGGGCCTCGCGCATGGCCGCGCTGTCCCGCACCCATCGCCCCCCCTGCCGTTCGGCCAGCACGGAACGACCCGCGACCAATGTGCCATCGACAAGCTTCAACTCGCCGGGCATGCTGTTGCGCACGGGGCCGGCCGATGGGAAGAACTCGCGGATGATGAAGTCGTCCATCGCCAGGATGTCGGCATCCTGCAGACGCCGGCCTTCCGTGCCGGCGCCTGCGTCGGACGGTGCGAATCTCAGCACCGAGCCGGCCTGGCGGCCGTCCCTCATCTCGGGCCAGACGATGGTCACGGTCCCTGCCCGCCGGTCGAGCGTCTGCGTCGCTTCGGGCATGAACCGGGCGAGACGCGGTAACGGACGGGTCTCGTCGACCGCGATCGCCATCGGAGTCCGCAGGCGCTCCATCGTCTCGGCGCGCTCCGGCAGGATGTTCGGCAGGATGTCGCCGCGGTGGACCAGACTGCCGTCCGGATACCGTTCCCATCCGACGTCCGGGCTCTGCCGCGCGTCGGTCAGGTAGATCGGCGTCGCCATCACGTCCCTGCTCGCCAGCTGCATCGCAGTGGCGTGGGTGACGTCCAGGACGTCCAGCGTTGCGCGGGCGTCGACGTCTTTCGAGGTGGACATCCGGAAGACGGCATCCGCATCGACGGTGAACGGCTGCCCGCTCAGCACAGCCTCCGTGAGCGCCAGGGTCTGCCGCGCGAAGGCGCGGCTGCCAGCATCCGCCTGCGCATCCAGGGGCAGGCCGTCCATGCCCGCCACCGTGGCCTGCAGGCCGTGCGCCAGCGCCGCATCGGGGAGCGGCATCGATACGAATGTGTCGTATGTCAACCGCAGTTGCGACGGCACGGTCACCCGATCCACCACGCCGATCGGCCGGTCGCTCCACGTCACCTTCGCGACCTGACCGCTGTCGACGGCACAGAGCGCGGACAGCTTGACGTAGCCCTCCTGGATCTTCGCGGGATCACGTTGCCAGACGCCGTCCGCCATGGATCTCGCGGCGGTGTGCAGGTCGCTCTCCGACACCCCTTTCAGCTCAAGGAACAACGTTCGCAGCTTCTCCTGCACCGCCTCGACCACGGCGTCCGGCGCGTTGCCAGCCCGCTTGGTGAAGCCGCCCTTGGTTTGCGTCGCCGCCAGCGTGTCGAACAGCTCGGACAGCTCGCCCGCGCGACCCGGCCTGGGGTTGCGGGCCTCTTCACTGTCAATGGCGTGCACGGTGTCGAGACCGTAAGCCTCAGCGCCGCCCCCTCGGTTGGCGGTCGCATCCTTTCCGATGTGCGGTCCCGACACATCCAGGCTGCGCTGAACGCTCTCGTGGTCGATGATCCAGCGTTCGTTCACACGCTTGGCCAGCACCACGCTGTCCGCGGTCAAGACGCCATTCGTCAGCGTCAATCGAGACGGGGTCGCGTTCTCCGATTGATCGACGCTGCCGGAGACGACGTGCACCATGAATTCGTCGAACGCCCGGATGTCAGCGTCCTGCTGCCGACGCCCGTCCTGGTCGACGCCCTCGGCGATCGGCCGGAAGCGCAGCACCGTGTCGCCCTCCCGCCACCCCCCCTGGCCCGGCCATTTGATCGTGATGGTTCCGTCGACCCGATCGAGCGACTGCTTCGCGGTCGGCATCAAGTCGTGCAGCCTCGCCAACGGTGCCGCGTCCCGGACGGCACCATCGAGCGGCGCGCGCAGCACTGACAGCGTGCGCTGGCGGTCCGGCAGCAGGCCGGGAAGAAGATCGCCCCGATGAATCCGGCTTCCGTCCGGATATGTCTCCCATCCTGGGGTCGTCCCGATCGCCGAATCGGTCATGTAGATCGACTCGGACATGATCCCGAGTCGAGCCAGGTGCCTCGAGGCGCTCTGGATCACTTCCAGGACATCGATCTGCGTGACGCCCAGCTTCCGTTTCAACCCGGAGGGCGACAGCTGGCTCAGCAGGTCGACATCGATGACGAATGGCTTTCCGCTCAGGAGCGCGTGGACGAGGCTGGCCGTCTGTTGACCGAGCGCGATGCGACCGGTGACGTCCGGCGTGTCGACAGCACCGGGCGCTGGCTTCGCCATGTCGGCTACCCCGGCACACAGGCCCTGATAGAGGAAGGCCTCGGCAGCCGGCAAGGACGCCCGTTTCTCGAACGCATTCGCCACCCGTGTCGGGAAGCGGACGTCCTTCACCATCCCTCGCGGCCGATCGCCCCATTGGAACGTGCGCCTCACATCAGCCGGGAACATGTCGCTCAGCACGTCGAACCCGGCATGCAGCGCAGCAGGGTCCATGTTCCAGAGTCCCTCCGCGATCCAGCGGGCGGCCTCGGGCAACGGGGCCGTGTTGATACCGCTGCGCGGCAGCGGGACAAGTGCCATCCAAGAATCCTGGACGGCCTTGACCAGCGTTGGCGGCACCGAGCCGTCGGGCTGAGGGATCCCGGCCCTCACCAAGATCAGGTCCACGGTCCGGAGCAGTTCCTTCAACTTCCCGGCCGAGCTCCACTGCTGACGCGCCGGCGTTCCAGACGCCTGCTCGCTCTTCGAGCCGTCGACCCCGACCCGGTCCTTGACCTGCTCGATGCGAGTTCCTTCAGGCAGGGGCGACTTCGGTGCTTCATCCGTGGGCGCCGGGTATTTGTCGACCCGATCGATCTCCCCCGTGACACGATTCACCTTGAATGTCCATGTCACGCCAGCCTTGTGCGAATGCCTGGTCCCGCCGTCGTACGGCATGGTGGTCCTGCCACGAGGGATCAAGGCAATGCTGCCCTGCTTGATCAGCAGCTCGCCGTACGCGACAAGCGTCGCATCGCCGGACACGACACCCTTCGCGATGGCCGCCTTCAGGAACTCTTCGCCAAAACTGCTGTCGACCGATGGCGTTTCCAACGCGCAGGCGTCCAGCGTGGCCTGTCCGGCTCGGTCCTTCAACCCGAGGAGCTGGACAACCGGGCTCAACCTCTCCGCCAGTTCGATCGGCCGGTAACCGGCCAGCATCTGCGATCGCGTCGCCGGATCGTGTTCGCCATGGCCGTATATCTCCAACTTGACCGCACGGCTCGGGGCACCTGCCTGCAACGAGGCCTCCCCGTACCGGATCAGCGCGGTGCCATCCTTTCCGACCTGGACCCACACCACGCTGTCGGGGTGACGTCGGACATCTTCGAGAATGACGTTGTGTACGACGGGGTCGTCCTCCATCTGCAGAAGGACACGCAGCTTGTCGTCGGGCCCGTCGCGCCCGACCTTTGCGCCAATGGAGGCTTGCTGAAGATCGGCTTTCCAATCGGCCACCGGCGGCGAGGACGCCACGCGTCGACGCCGGGGCATGAGGAACTCCTGGAGTTCGCGGAACGCCTGGTCGTACGGGAGCCATCGGCCGGCTGTGCGCTCGGCCAATGGCAAACGCGACGCCTTCAACACGTTGCCTTCCAGGGTCAACCTGGCCGGCATGCTGTTCAACGGCGAGTCCGATTGGTGGAAGAACGCGCTGACGAGGAAATCGTCCATGGCACGGATGTCCGCGTCCTGCCGAGCCCGGTCGGCCGATCCTGGGTCGGCGTCGGACGGGATGAAGGCGAGTACCGTGTCGGCCTGGCTTCCGTCGGACGTCGTGGGCCAGACGATCCGGATGGTGCCCGCTTCGCGGTCGAGCGTCTGGATCGCATCAGGCAAGAAGGCGCCCAGGCGTGACAAGGGTCGACTGTCATCGACCGAAGCAGGAGGGATCCGCAAGGCATCCATATCGGCCTTGCGTTCTGGTCGCAACACCGCGAGCAGGTCGTCGCGACTGACTTTGCTGCCATCCTTGTATGTCGTCCATTCGCCTTCGCCGGATTTCGGAGCGTCGCCCAGGTAGATCACCGGTTCGATGCTCGCCTGGTCGGACAGCTTCCGGGCGGCCGCATGGACCACTTCCAGCACATCGAGGCCGGCGACGTCGACGGGCAGGTCGGACAGCGACATCCGACGGACCTCATCCGCATCGATCACGAACGGGCGTCCGCTCAGCGCGCTGGCGACCAGCGCGCGGGTCTGGCGGCCCAGCCAATGCGTGCGCAGATCCCCCGGTGATTTGCCCGGGATGCCGTCCATCGCTTTCAGACCGGCGTCCATGACGCGAATGAATGTGATCTCGGCTTGCGGCAGCTGCGCATTCTTGCGAAACGCGCCGACGACCTGCGAAGGGAACGTCGCCTTGCCGACCACACCCTGCGGATTCCGTCCCCATGCGACTTCCACGAAAGCGAGGCCGGTCTCATTGCAGAGCCGAGAGAGCTTGGCGAACCCTTCGTAAAGCTTCATCGGGTCTCTTTGCCACAACCCGTCCGCGATCGCGTCGGCGATCGGCCCGATCGCATGGACATCCAGCTTGGCACCGTTTGCGAATGCCGTCAGACGCGCCTGCACGGCACTTCGTACCGCGTCCGGAGTTGCCCCCTCCGACTTCGCGATCTTGCTCCTGGTCAGCGTCTCTCCCAGCCTCGACAGCACCTCGTGCACCTTGCCGGCGCTGCCTGGCTGACGTACAGGGCCGGCATCGCCGGAAGGCGGCGCGAGCGAACGATCGTCCGAGGCTCCGAGAAAGGACTCGACCGTCTCGGCGTCCAGGAACGCGGGCAGGTCTGCGAAGAAGTCGTCGACGATCTGCGGATCGACGTCGCGGCTCGAGTCCACGTCCAGGCGCGGGTACTTGTCCCACCGCCTGATTTCGCCGGATTCACTGTCGAAGGCGTGGACGTACGTCCGCTTGGGCGCGCGAAACTTGATTTCCGCTCCCTGGTATTTTTTCGTCCAGCGAGGATGACCGCCGATGATCTCCGCATAGGCCTTGACTTCGCCGCTGTCCGCCATCCAGCCCAGCCCGACCGCCTTGCGCAGAAAGTCGCTCGCATAGCCTTCACCGGCAATGGGGGCTTCCAGCGCGCAGGAATAGAGGGACACCTTCTTGACCTTGGCCCAGCCCGCCGAACTCAATTTTCCGACCAGCTCGCCGACCCGTCGTGCCAAGGCTTTCGACGAATAGCCGGACAGCGCCATGCGCCTCGCGTTTTCCACGGGTGCGCCGTGCCCGACGATTTCGATGGCGATGAGCGTCTCGGACGACACTCGCTGAAGCAGACCCTCGCCTCGGACGATGTGGTGGCTGCCGTCATCGCCGACTCGAATCCATATCGTGTTGTCCGGATGTTTGGCAACGGCATCCGTGATATTCCAGACGGACGCGGAATCGTCCTCCATTTGAAGTTGTATGCGCAGCGATTCCAAGTTTTCAGTGGGCGGCGTCGCTTCGACGACGGTGAAGCCGTGGTCGGACCAATTGCCGGCTTCAAGTCTCAGCGGCGAGGAGAACGCCCCAAGGACGTTCAACGCCCGGCGGACCGCGATCCGATCGGTGTGCCAGCCCCGGCCGTCCTGCTGTCTCGCAAGAACGAGCTGCTTTACTCGGATGCGGCCCTCGGAGAGGGTGATCTCGTGCGGGAAAATGGCCGGAGAAGGGGACCGGTCGCGCACGAAGTGAGATACCAGGTATTCGTCGAGGTGCCGGATGTCCTGGTCTTGCAGGCGCCGCTCCCCCTCCGTGGCGCCGGGGGACAACGGCCGGAACCTGACCTCGATCGCCCTGGACGGATCGTCTGCGCTGGCAGGCCAACGGATCTCGATGCTTCCGCTGACACGGTCCAGCCGCTGTTCCGTGGCGGGAAGGGACTTCCCGAGAAAAGCCAATGGACGCTGTTCGTCGATGCCTGCCCCCGCTCCGGGCAATATCGCCGCGGGATCCAGCTTGAGCAGGTGGCGGATGTCCTGGTCCGATGTCGTTGCCCGGTATTGCTTGAGGAGTTCAGCCAACGCGGCCTCGGCGCCTTCTCCATGGCTCGTCCAGATCGCGGTGACAGGACGGATCAGTCCGTGTTGCGCCACGTCCCCGAGTGCAGGGTAGATCCGCCGAGCCGCTTCAAGCAGGGTCTGATCGGCAGCGACACCGGACCGTCGCAGTCGCTCGATGTGCTCGACTTCGAGCACAAACGTGGACTCGGTGATCGCCGCGCCCAGGCATTGCCGGATCAACGCCGCCGAGGCGCCTTGCAGATCTGGATGCTCTGCCAGGATCGCGCGCACGCCCTTGTCCAGGCCGGCCAGGAATGCCGCCTCATGACTTGGGAGCACGGACCGGCGATAGGCCTCACTGGACGCGAAGAGCGGTGTCGACGACCCCACCAATCCATGGGGTGCAGAGTACACCGCCACGGCGAACGTGCGCCCGGCGGCGAAGTGTTCCGCAAGGTGGTCGTAGGCCAGGACCAGCGACTGCATGTCGCCCGTCTGCAAGGCATGGGCCATCGACTTGGCGGCGCGATCCAGCGCATCGGACCCCGTCGTTCCGCCCATCAATCCATCCACCGCCGACAACTCGTCCCGGATGAATCGTTCCAGATCCGCGGCCACCGGCTGCCAGGTCATTCCCTGGCTCTTCAACGCCTGCCCCACCTTTTCCATGAGCAGCCGCACGAGTCCGACGTGCGGAGCAAGCATCTTGCTTGCCTCCTCGTACGTGGCGTATCGCATCTGGGGCGGAAGCTGCGGAAGGAACGACAGGGAGGTCGAGATGGATGAAGTTGTCTCTTGGGAAGTCATGACGGCTGTCGCAGGGAATCGAAACACTGCGTCAGTGACAACCCCCGTCGCGCGGTTGTCAGGTTCGACGGTGCTTGTCGCCGGAGAACCCGGGTCTCCGACAACCGCACACCACCGGACAACTACACTGCCGCCCGATGCTGAACCGCATTTCCTTCCGCCAGATGCTGCTGATCGGCTTCCTGTCGATCGCCGGCCTGCTCGCCGCCGCGTCGCTGGGCGGCCTGCTGACGCTCGAACGGCTGACGATGCAGAGCCGCGAGGCGGTCGTGCGCGCCGCGCGCATGAGCAGCGAGGTGCAGCAGCTCGGCGACCGCGGCGTCAGCATGGAGCGCGCCGCGCGGCAGTACGCCGTCCTGGAGGACCACGCGCTGCGTCAGCGCTTCGACGAGGACGCCGGCGACGCCGGGCGGCTGCTCGACCTGCTGCGCGCGCAAGGCCTGGCCCCCGCGCCGCTGGACGCGTGGAAGACCAAGCTCGCCGAGGTCCGCGCGCTGCTGGACACGCCGCGCGCGCTCAACCCGCGCAAGCGCGAGACCGACCTGATGACGCGCTTCCGCGAACTCGGCGGCCTCACCGGCAGCCTCGCCGAGGACGTCCGCAAGCACGCCGAGACCAGCAACCGCGTGCTCCAGGACAAGCTCGAGAACGGCCGCGTGCTGCTGGGCCAGCAGGTGCTGGGCGCGATCGCCCTGGCCGCGCTGCTGTCGCTGGTGTTCGGCATCTTCCTGACCCGGCCGCTGCGCCACCTCGCCCGCGCCATCAAGGGACTGGGCGAGAACCGCCTGGACGACCGCATCGAGATCCGCGGCCCCGCCGACCTGCGCGTCATCGGCCAGCGCCTGGACTGGCTGCGGCTGCGCCTGGCGGAACTCGATGCCGACAAGGCGCGTTTCCTGCGGCACGTCTCGCACGAGCTCAAGACCCCGCTGGCCGCACTGCGCGAAGGCACCGCGCTGCTGGAGGACGAGGTCGCCGGCCCGCTCAACGACAAGCAGAAGGAAGTGACGCGCATCCTGCGCGACAACACCGCCGTGCTGCAGCGACAGATCGAGGACCTGCTGCGCTTCAACGCCGCCGCCTTCGAGGCGCGCGACCTCAAGCCGCAGCGCACCGAGCTCATGTCCCTGATCCAGGGCACGATCGACCACCAGCGGCTGCAATGGCAGGCACGCGGATTGCACGTATCCCTTTCCGGCGGACCGCTTGAGGCGGAGGTCGACCCGGCCAAGATCGCGGCCGCCGTCGGCAACCTCCTCTCCAATGCGATACGCTTCGCCCCGCCCGGGGGACGCGTGGACATCGCCCTCGCGCGCCAGGGCGGCCAGCTCACCATCGATCTGCGCGACGACGGCCCCGGCGTCGCGCCGGCGGACCAGGCCCGCATCTTCGAGCCCTTCTACCGCGGCGAACGCCAACCCGACGACGCGCTCAAGGGCACCGGCATCGGCCTGTCCATCGTCACCGAATACATCGCCGCCCACGGGGGGCACATCGACCTGCTGCCCGCCGACCAAGGCGCCCATTTCAGAATCACGCTGCCATGCGCCCACACGCCCCGGTTCCTGAAGTCCTCGAACGCCTGACGCGCCTGACGCTCGCGACGCTGTTCGTCGCGGCGGCGCTCGTCGCCGGCTGCGCCCAGCAGCCGCCCAAGACCATCATCAAGGAGGTGCGCGTCCAGGTGCCGGTGCAGGTGCCCGTCGTCGCGCCCACCGACAACGTCGCGCGCATCGTGCTCAACCTCAACGACCGGCTGCGCCAGATGAGCCCGCTGGAGCTCGCGCAGGAAGTCGCCCCGCGCGACGACGCCGCGCTGCCGCCCGGCAACGCCGTGCAGCTCGCGCTCGCGCTGATGTTCAGCCACGCCAACGGCGAGACCTTCCGCGCCCAGACCCTGCTCGACCAGGTCCTGCGCGACGCGCGCCCCGAGGCCGACGAATGGCGCCCGATGGCGCAGTTCCTCGTCGACCGCGTCGCCGAGCAGCGCCGCATGGAAGGCGAGCTCGACAAGACCCGCCTGGCCCGCGACGACCTGCAGCGCCGCCTGGACGACGCGAACCGCAAGCTCGAAGCGCTCAAGGCGATCGAACGCAGCCTGGGCGGGCCGCGCTCGGCGCTGGACAAGCCATGAGCGGAGGAGCGCCGCTCCTCATCGTCGACGACGACGCCGACCTGCTGAAGCTGCTGCAGATGCGGCTGGAGGCCGCCGGCTACGAAGTCACCGCCGTCGGCAGTGCCGAGGCCGCGCTGGCCAAGCTCGACGTGCAGCGGCCCGCGCTGGTGCTCAGCGACGTGCAACTGCCCGGCATGGACGGCCTGGCGCTGTTCAACACGATCCGCGAGCGCCACCCCGCCCTGCCCGTGATCCTGCTGACCGCCCACGGCACCATCCCCGACGCCGTCGCCGCGACCGCGCAGGGCGTCTACACCTACCTGACCAAGCCCTTCGACGGCCGCGCGCTGCTCGACACCATCGCGCAAGCCCTGACCCTCACCGCGGTCCACCAGGACGACAGCCCCGACCAGCTCTGGCGCGAGTCCATCGTCAGCCGCTCCAACGTGATGGCCGAGGTGCTGGCCGAGGCGCGGCTGGTCTCCGCCTCGCAGGCGCCGGTGCTGATCCGCGGCGAAAGCGGCAGCGGCAAGGAGCTGCTCGCCCGCGCGATCCACGCCGCCAGCCCGCGCGCCAAGCGGCCCTTCGTCGCCGTCAACTGCGGCGCGATCCCGGAACCGCTGCTGGAGTCCGAGCTCTTCGGCCACGTCAAGGGCGCCTTCACCGGCGCGCTGGCCAACCACCGCGGCCTGTTCCAGGCCGCCGACGGCGGCACGCTGCTGCTCGACGAGATCGGCGACATGCCGCTGCCGCTGCAGGTCAAACTGCTGCGCGTGCTGCAGGAGCACCAGGTGCGCCCGGTCGGCGCCAGCGCCTCGGTGCCCATCGACGTCCGCATCCTGTCCGCGACCCACCGCGACCTCGAGGTCGCGCTGGCCGAGGGCCAGTTCCGCGAGGACCTCTACTACCGCCTCAACGTCGTGAGCCTCACGCTGCCCACGCTGGACGAGCGCCGCGAGGACATCCCGCTGTTGGCGCAGCACTTCCTGCAGAAGCTCGCGACCAAGTACGACAAGCGCCTCAACGGCTTCGCGCCCGAGGCACTGAAGGCGCTCACCATGGCCGCCTGGCCGGGCAACGTGCGCCAGCTCCACAACGTCGTGGAGCAGGTCAGCGCGCTGGCCACCTCGCCGCTGATCCCGCTCTCGCTGGTGCAGCGCGCGCTGCGCTCGCCCAGCATCGAAGTACTTCCTTACGCCGAGGCGCGACAGCGCTTCGAGCGCGAGTACCTGGTGGGCCTGCTCAAGCTCACCGACGGCAATGTGGCCGATGCCGCGCGGCTCGCCGACCGCAACCGGACCGAGTTCTACCGCTTGCTGCAGCGCAACGGACTGGACCCCTCGATGTTCCGCGCCGACGGACCTGTCGCTGAATAGCGACAAGAAAATCCCTTTCAAATCAATTACTTGGAAGAACCGGCGGCAATCGCGTCGCCCCCCGGCGACAGAAATTCCCGCGTGCGGCACCGCACCAACGACGTAAGTTGTTGATTTAAAACAGATTTCCCATGTGGCACAGGCCTTGCAGTAGGTGTGTCACATGAGAAATATTCACACCCCCTCCTCTCGGGTCCTCATCCAGGCGGCCAGTGCCCGCCTCCAGGCCGGCCAGCGTCGGTGGATGGGGTCGTTCTTCGGGCTCGCGGTCGGCGCCGCGCTGCTGGCGGCCACCGCCGCGGCGCACGCCTTCGGCTTCGACGAGGTGGCCGAGCGCGCCAAGGCGCTCGCGGCCAAGCCCTACGTCGCGCCGCCGGACACGCTGCCGGCCGAGCTCAAGAACCTGAACTACGACCAGATGCGCGACATCCGGTTCAAGCCGGCGCGCGCGCTGTGGCGCGAGGAGAAGCTGCCCTTCGAGCTGATGTTCTTCCACCTGGGCCACTACCAGACCCAGGCCGTGCGCATCAATGAGATCGTCGGCGGTCAGGCAAGACCTGTCCCCTTCAAGCGCGAGGACTTCGACTACGGCAAGAACAGCCAGCTGTCGCCGCAGAAGTGGGGCGACGTCGGCTACGCCGGCTTCCGCGCGCACTACGCGCTGAACAACGACAAGTACAAGGACGAGCTGGCCGTCTTCCTGGGCGCGAGCTACTTCCGCGTCCTCGGCGCCAACCAGCATTACGGCCTGTCGGCGCGCGGTCTGGCCATCGACACCGTCGGCGGCAAGGGCGAGGAATTCCCCCGCTTCACCGAGTTCTGGATCGAGCGCCCCGCCGCCGACGCCAAGTCGCTGACCGTGCATGCGCTGCTGGATTCGCAACGCGCCAGCGGCGTCTACACCTTCGTGATCAAGCCGGGCGCGGAGACCGTGGTCGAGACGCGCGTGCGCCTCTTCATGCGCTCGTCGGTGGCCACGCTGGCGATGGCCCCGCTGACCAGCATGTACCTGTTCGGCGAGAACCAGCCGCAGAAGGGCGACTTCCGGCCCGAGGTCCACGACAGCGACGGCCTGATGGTCGCCAGCTCGACGGGCGAATGGATCTGGCGTCCGCTGATCAACCCGAACGGCACGCTGACGACCTCGTTCACCCTGCCCGGCGTGAAGGGCTTCGGCCTGATGCAGCGCGACCGCAAGTTCGCCAACTACGAGGACACCGAGGCGCGCTACGAGATGCGTCCCTCCGCCTGGGTCGAGCCGACCAGCGATTGGGGTCCCGGCCGCGTGGAGCTGATGTCGCTGCACACGCCTGACGAGACGCACGACAACATCGTCGCCTACTGGGTGCCGGCGAAGCAGCCGGCCCCGGGCCAGCCGCTGGACTACTCGTACCGCCTGCACCTGCAGGGCGAGCAGCAGCAGCGCCCGCCCGGCGCCTGGGCGGTGCAGTCCCGCACCGGCTACAGCTACGCCAAGCTGGACAAGAACGAGCAGCAGTTCATCGTCGACTTCGAAGGTCCGTCGCTGGCCGCGCTGCCGGCCGGCGCCGAGGTCAAGGCCGTGGCCAGCACCAACGGCAACGGCGAGGTCACCGAGGTCAACGCCTACCCGAACCCGGTCACCGGCGGCTGGCGCATGGCCGTCCGCATCAAGCAGCTCCGCCCCGGTCAGTCGACCGAGCTGCGCGGCTTCCTCCAGACGAAGCAACAGGTCCTCACCGAGACCTGGAGCCTGATTCTTCCTCCCCAGTGAAGGAGCACGACATGATCGAATCCACGCACACCGCCACCGTGCATCAAGCCACCGCCGCCCCCGGGCCGGTCGGTCCGAGCGCCCCGGCGATCAAGCGCGGCGCGATGGTGCCCCGCGCCTGGGGCCTGCGCCATCCGCCGGTCGAATCGCTGCCCGACGCGGAGCCGCCTGAGGCCTGGGAGACCGCCGCCAGGAACCGCCGCAACGCGCTGAAGCTGTCGATCATCGGCGCCACCGCGCTGGCGACCGGCGTGCTCTGGCAGACGCATCGCGGCTGGGCGTCGGACCCATGGGCTTTCGCGCTGCAGTGCGTGCACCTGGGGCTGTTCGCGTTGCTGTTCGCCTGGGTCAGCGCCGGCTGCGTCACCGCGATCATGGGCTTCTGGGTCATGCTGCGCGGCGACCGCCACGCCATCTCGATCAAGGACGCCGGCAATGACGCGCTGGGCGCCGACGCGCGCACCGCGCTCGTCATGCCGATCTGCAACGAGGATGTCACCACCGTCTTCGCCGGCCTGCGCGCCAGCTGCGAGTCGCTCGCGGCGGCCGGCGCGCTGCGCCTGTTCGACGTGTACATCCTCTCCGACAGCTCCGACCCCGAGCGCCGCACGCAGGAGCTTGCCGCCTGGGCCGAGCTGCGCGCGCAGTTCGCGGGCCGCGGCCGCATCCATTACCGCTGGCGCCAGCGCCGGGTGAAGAAGAAGGCCGGCAACGTCGCCGACTTCTGCCGCCGCTGGGGCCGCAACTACCGCTACATGGTGGTGCTGGACGCCGACAGCGTGATGAGCGGCGACTGCCTGCTGGGCCTGGTCCGTCTGATGGAAAAGCATCCGCGCGCCGGCATCCTGCAGGCCGCCAACCAGGTCTGCGGCCACGACACGCCGCACGCCCGCGCGCAGCAGTTCGCGAGCCGCGTGACCGGTCGTCTCTTCGCCGCCGGCATGCAGTTCTGGCAGCTGGGCGAAGCCCATTACTGGGGCCACAACGCGATCATCCGCGTCGAGCCCTTCATGAAGCATTGCGCCCTCGCCCCGCTGCGCGGCAAGGACATCATGTCCCACGACTTCGTGGAAGCCGCGCTGATGCGCCGCGCCGGCTACCAGGTGTGGCTGGTGGCCGACCTGCCGGGCAGCTATGAGCAACAGCCGCCGCACTTGCTGGCCGAGCTGCAACGCGACCGCCGCTGGTGCCAGGGCAACATCCAGAACGCCGGCCTGATCGCCGAACCCGGCCTGCACGGTGTCCACCGCGCGATGCTGGTGACCGGCGCGCTGTCCTACCTGGCGGCGCCGCTGTGGCTGCTCTATGTCGGCCTGGGCGTGCTGCTCTGGAACGTCGGCGGCAACGAGGCCTTCCAGCCCTTCCTGGAAGACGGGTCGCTGGCCCCGGGCGTGGCCGCGTTGTGGCTGGGCACGATCGGCATGCTGGTGCTGCCGCGTCTGCTGTCGGTGGCCGCGCTGATCCTGCGCGGCGAGCAGTCGCAGTACGGTGGTTCGTTGAAGCTGGTGGCCTCCTGCGCCGCCGAGGCCGGTATGTCGCTGCTGCAGGCGCCGCTGCGGATGGTTGCCCACTCGATCTTCTGCGTGGTCGCGCTGACGGGCATCTCGCTGGACTGGAAGTCGCCGCCGCGGGCCGCCGAGGACGTGTCCTGGCGCGAAGCCTTCGCTGCCTACGGCCGCATCAGCGCCGTGACGCTGGCGATCACCGCGGTCATCGGCGCGCTGAGCCCGTCGACGCTGATCTGGATCGCGCCGATCGCCCTGCCGCTGCTGCTGGCCGCGCCGATCACGGTGCTGTCGAGCCGGGCCAGCCTGGGCGAACGCATGCGCCGCGCCGGTCTGCTGGTGATCCCGGAAGAGAGCCGCACGCCGACGGTGCTGCGCAACGCCTGGGCCTACGGCCGTCAGGAGCGCCGCCTTCCCGGCTTCGCCGACCTGCTGGCGAGCCGCCGTCTGACCGCGCTGGCGGCCGAGGCGATGGGTCGCCGCGATGTGGGCCTGGGCATGCGCGCCGACGTGCGTGCGCGCCGCCTGGACGAGCTGACGGCCCAGCCGGGCGTCGTCGACGCGATGAGCAACGCCGACCGCATGCGCTTCCTGAGCGAGCCGAATCACCTGCTGCGCCTGGCGCAGCCGCTGCGTCCGTCCACCTTCACCGAGGTGCGTCCGGACCTGCGTCTGGCGGCCTGATCGGAAAGAAGAACGCCCCATCGGCCCGGGCGCCCCGCCGACGAGTCATGGCGGAGGCGCGGTGCCCGGGACCGATGGTGTTCCAACCTGCAGTCAGCGAGATCCTGTGGGGCCGGAATGATGCTGGAGGTTCGCGGACGCGAGGCCTCCTGCATCGTGGAGTGCCCGCGCCAGGCTTCCCGCAGTGGATTCGGGCTGGCGGATCACCCGCTACATCGGATCCTTGTCGTAGGTCCTGACCTCTTCCGGCAACCGGACCCAGCCGTGCATGCGGCAGGTGTAGACCGAGTCCTGAGGCGGCGGGAACGAGGGGTCGCCGAATCCGCCGACCGCGACCCCGACGGAGCCTTCCACGCCCTCCTCCGTGTGGAAGACGTTGCTGCCGCAGACCGGGCAGAAGTGGAACCGGAAGCGCGCGCCCTGATCGCCGGCGCGCACGAACTCGGTGGCGATACCGACGACCTCATAAGGTTCGGCGAAGGCCGCCAGCGTCGCGAACACACTGCCTGTACGACGCTGGCACGCCAGGCAATGGCAGAGGCCGGTTCCCAGCGGCTCTCCCTGCACCACGATCTTCAATTGGCCGCAACTGCATGAAGCGGTACGTGAAGCCATGCGATCACCTCCCTGGAGACCGTCTGTGGAGAGGCCATGCTAAGCGCTGGCTTGGTGCGCTGGCTACAACTCTGAGACATCGTTGCCACAACGACATGAGCGGGCGTCCCCAGAGTGGGGGATGCGCGCGGGCCGGGGATTTGCCCTGGCATTGCGCGGAGCGGCGCGCCGGGGGCGTGGCCTACATCGCCCAGAGGCGCGGCGAGGTTCCGTCCAGGCCCCACAAGACCTGACGCCAGGTCGCCCAGCAGCGGCGCAGCAGCAGCGAGACCGGCTCGACGACCGGCCCCAGCGCGCGCACCACCAGCACGCCGTCCTGGGCCGCCGTGGCGCCGGCGGTGAGGCGCAGCGGATCGGCCTCGATCAGCGCGCGGACGGCGTCCAGCGCCTGCTCGCGGCGCCCACGTTCGATCGCGGCGCCGGCCGCGAACACCAGGGTGCCGAGGCAGCGATGACCCGCCAGCCCGAGGTCGCCGTCCATCAACAACACATCTTCCGCATCGAGCAGGCCTCGCTCGAGCCAGACGCCCGGGATCTCCAGGTGCTGCTGGAAGCGCCCCGACGCATACGGCTGTCCCGCACCGGGCAGCCCGAGCGCGGTGATGTCCCACGCGAACAGCTCCGCCGTCGGCGCGAGCGTGAAGCGGGCCTCGTTGAGCGCTTCGCAGCCGGGATACGCGATGGCTTCGAGCGGCAGCCATTCCAGCCGGGCGCCATCGCCCAACGACGCCTCCACGCGCTGGGTGGCCAGCGCGCCCGTCGGACTGCGATAGAAACGCGTCGCGCCCGGCGTGGTGACCAGCGCGTGGGCGCCCTCGCCCACCGTCACCGCGATGTCCAGCGTATCGCCGCCGACCAGCCCGCTGGGCGGATGCACCAACACGCTGTGGCAGATTGCATCGCCTTCGGGATAGAGGCTCTTCAGCAGTCGCAGCGGCCCTTCATGCTCGTGGCTGACCACGCAGCGGCCTCGTTCGGTCCGGTAATCGGCGCGCAGTCGCGCCAGCCATTGCTTCTCTGGGGTTCCGATCATTTCGGCAGTGTCACCCAGGCGTAGTCCAGCCAGTTGTCGGCGCGATGCACTGCCTTCACGCCCTGGCGCACCGCCCACGGCGCGGCCTGTCGGTGGAGGGGGATCACGTGGACCTGCTCGCGGTACTCCTGCAGCGCGGCACGGATCAATTGCTCGCGCTTGACGGGATCCGCCTCGATCGAAGAGGCGCCCGCCAGTTGATCGAACTTCGGATTCTTCGATCGGCCGTAGTTGTAGTAGCCCGCGCCGGACGGCTTGTCGTCGCTGCGGTAGACCGGCGTCAGGATGGTCTCCGCATCGGTGATCGCGCCGCCCCAGCCCATCAGGTAGAGGCTGGTCTCATAGCGCTCCAGCTTGGGGAAGTACAGCACGCGCGGCATCGCGTTGACCTTCACCTTCACCTTGATCTGCGCCCACATCGACGCGAGCGCGAGGCAGATGGCCTCGTCGTTGACGTAGCGGTTGTTGGGGCAGTCCAGCGTCACCTCGAAGCCGTCGGCATAACCGGCGTCGGCCATCGCCTTGCGCGCGGCGGCGAGATCGAACGGGAGGCGCGTCTCCAGCGCCGGATCGCCGAAGGCGCCCAGCGGCGACGGCGTCAGCCCGCCGGTGGGCTGCGACAGGCCGTTCATCAAGCGCTTGTGGATGGCCTCGATGTCGATGGCCTGGTACATCGCGCGGCGCACGCGCAGGTCCTGGAACGGGTTCTTGCCGTTGGGAGCGCGGCCGTACACGAGCGTGTCGCGTGCCTGGTCCATGCCGACGAAGATCAGCCGGTTCTCCAGTCCTTCGATGACCTGCACGCCGGGCGTCGCGCGCAGCCGCGGCACGTCGCGCGGCGCGGGATCGAGCAGCAGGTCGACCTCCCCCGACACCAGCGCGGCGAGCCGCGTCGCGTCGTTGGAGATCGGCGTGAACTGCACCTCCTGCACGTTGCCCTCGAAACGGCCCCACCAGTTGGGGTTGCGCTTGTAGACGGTGCGGACACCGGGCTGGCGGCGGACCAGCATGAACGGGCCGGTGCCGTTCATGTTGAAACCGGCGAAGCTCTCCTCGTTGTCCTTGAAGCTGAGCGGCTTCGTCACCTTGTGCTGCTCGCTCCAGGACTTGCTCATGATGAAGAGCAGGTCCAGGTGCTGCAGGAAGATCGGGTTGAAGCGCGGCTGGGTGATCTCGACAGTGAGGTCGTCGATCTTGCGCGCCGTGCCGACGGCATTGGCGTAGACGGCGACCTGCGAGGTCGGCGCCTTGGCGCGCTGCAGCGAGAAGACGACGTCATCGGCGGTGAACGCAGAGCCGTCGTGGAACTTGACGTTGGGGCGCAGCTTGAAGCGCCAGACCAGCGGACTGACCTGTGTCCATTCGGTGGCAAGACCCGGCACGATGGTGAGCTGGCGGTCGCGGGCGGTGAGCCGCTCGTAGACCTGCGAGTTCATGCCGTTGGTGAGGCTCTCGTTCTGCGAGTGCGGATCCATCGTCTGGGCGTCGCCCTGGCTGGCCCAGCGCAGCGTCTGCGCGTGGGCCGGCGACGTCCCGCCGAGGATTACTCCGACCACGCCGGCGCACAACGCCAGCAGCATGAGCTTTCGTGTCATCCCGCGCTCCCCGACGTCGTGTGATGTCGGGGAGTGTAGGGAGCAGAGGATCAGCGGGAGGTCGGGGTCTTTCCGGACGACCTCTGGCTGGCCGGCTTTCGATTGGGTTCGAACAGCCTGGGGTTCGACGCGATGATGTGGTTCAGCAAACGTCGCTTGGATTGCATGATCAGGTCAAAGGGCAGCGTGGTCTTGATCATCAGAACAGTCCTTGAGGTCAAAGGGAAAAGATTGAAGAGAAACGACGGGAAACACGCTCTGGGCGCCGGCCGACAGCCAGGCACCATAGCGACGCGCGATGGATCGGAACGGTTCCTGTACTGGCCACACCCTCCGAAACAGCGATCGAGCCTCCTTGCGATCGATCACGAAGGAGTGCGAGGGATAGTTGGACACAAGCTCTGCCAGAGCTTCCTGCCCGATGTTTCCGCCTCGCTCTGCCAATCGCTGACCGTAGGCATGGGCAATGGACACCGCACGGTGCATTTCCGCCATTCGATGTGGATCGACCTGCTCCGCCAAGGGGCGGATCAACTTCGCTGCGAGATTCGCGGCAATCTCTGACGCCACCTTCGTCGAGAGCCCGAAGTCGCACATGTCTGCCAAGGAGATCTTGAACGCATCCATGTATTGCGCCAGCAGCATGCTCGCGGCCGTCGACTGTTCCAGACTCGAACTCATTGCTCCGATCTCATCGCCGCGGCTGACCTGCATGTCGAGCGGCCCGAGTTCGCTTCGATCGTCCATATACAGCGCCGATGCGCCGAGAGCGATCAAGGTCCCCGCACTCTTGCAATGACGGGGAATCAGCGCGTGCACGCGCCGATAGTGGAAGCCAAGTGCCCTTGCCATGCGAAACGCCGCATCGGGATCTCCGCCGGCCGTCTCGAGGATCAAGAGGACGTCGCAATGACGCTTCTGGGATTCGAGCAGATCGCTGAGGCGCTCGTAACCGTCGACCGTTACCGGCCCCGCATACGCCACCACGTCGAACGGAGCGGTCAGAACGCCCTCGGCGCTCCGACCCTCATCGACTGCTTCGCTTGGCACCGGCGAAAGTGCCGCATCAGCGGTGCCGTCTTTCCAAAGTACTGCCATCAGAGGACCTCCAGCGCCATTCATCAGCGCGAGGTCCGCATCTTCCGGCGGACGGTTCAGGCGAACCATTGCCTGAACTAGGAGACTTTCGCCTCAGAGATTGAGGGGCCCTACCGCTCTGAGTCAGCGGCAACTACCGGGACTTGCGGTGGTGGCGCGTGCAGCCTCTCCCGAGGCTGTGCTGCGTCCGCGCGGCGCTACTTCGCCGGCGCCTGCCAGAGTTCGTCGAGCCGCTGGAAGCCCCAGGTGGCCGGGTCCTCGCGGCCGACGATGCGATCGCCGGCGTTGGCGGCCGACAGGTCCAGCACCTGCGTCGGGATCGGCATCTGCGACTTGGTCGAATAGAACACCCGCACCCGCGGCGCCGTCAGCGCCGTGGCGTTCTGCTCCAGCACCACCCCCAGCCGGCCCGACTGCAGCTTCACCAGCGTCCCCACCGGATAGATGCCCACGCACTTCACGAAGGCCTGGAACACCCGCGGATCGAAATGCCCCGTCCACTGCGCCATCCGCGCCAGCGACGACGCCGGATCCCACGCGTTCTTGTAGGGCCGGTTCGAGGTGATCGCGTCGTACACGTCGCACACCGCGCCCATGCGCGACAGCAGGCTGATCTGCTCGCCCGCCAGCTTGCCGGGATAACCCGAGCCGTCCATCTTCTCGTGGTGCCGCAGCGCCACGTCCAGCGCCGCCTCCGGCACCGAGGTGCCTTCCTTGAGCATCTCGAAGCCGCGCGTCGGGTGGTCGCGCATGATCGCGAACTCGTCGTCGGTCAGCGCGCCCGGCTTGTTCAGCACGTTCAGCGGCATCATCATCTTGCCGACGTCGTGCAGCAGCCCCGCCAGTCCGGCCTCGCGCGTCTGCGGCTCGTCCAGGCCCATCTGCCGGGCCAGCGACACCATCAGCGCGCACACCGCCACCGAGTGCATGTAGGTGTAGTCGTCCTTGGTCTTCAGCCGCGCCAGGCTGATCAGCGCCGACGGATTGCGCACCACCGAGCTCGCCACCTCCTCCACGAGGGGCAGGCATTGCTCGGCATCGATGGCCTTGCCCAGCCGGGCCTCGCCGAACAGGTGCATCACCGCGCGCTTGGAGCGCTGCATCACCTGCGTGGCGCGCTCGAGCTCCTCGCCCATCGAGGCGGGCGCCGTGCCGAGTTCGAGTCGGGGCGCCGCGGCGATGACCGCGGGGGCG
>NZ_DASVNZ010000161.1:0-2982 GCF_036486225.1 Roseateles sp.
CGGTGGCCGCGCCGGCCGCCGGCGCCGAGGGATCCTCGGGCTCGGGCAGTGCGCCCGCCGCGTCGTCGGCTTCTTCCGAATCTTCTTCCGGCTCGTCGGCCTCCTCCTCGGGCACGGCCTGCGGCGGCTCCTGCGCCTGCCACTGACCCCGAGGCCGGACCCAGGCATGCGCAAGTACATCATCACCGGCCTGCTGGTCTGGCTCCCGCTCGCGATCACCGTCTGGGTGCTCCTGTGGGTGCTCGGCATGATCGACGGCGTCTTCGTCTGGCTGCTCTCGGCCGTCGGCGCCGTGCTGCCGCTGGCCGCCCAGGAGTCGCTCAAGCAGCTGCACGACATTCCCGGCCTGGGGGTGGTCGTCATGGTCGCGCTGCTGATGCTCACCGGCATGTTCGTCGCGAACATCTTCGGCCAGTGGTGGCTGCGCCAGTGGGACAAGCTGCTCTACAAGATCCCCATCGTCAAGAGCATCTACAGCTCGGTCAAGCAGGTTTCGGACACGCTGTTCTCGTCCAGCGGCAACGCCTTCCGCGAGGCGGTGCTGGTGCCGTATCCGCACCAGGGGTCCTGGACCATCGCCTTCGTCACCGGCACGCCGCGCGGCGAGGTCGCCCAGCAGCTGGGCACGCTCAGCGGCGCCGAGGCCGACGAGCATGTCGCGCTGTACGTGCCGACGACGCCCAACCCCACCTCGGGCTTCTTCCTGATGATGCCCCGGGCGCAGTTGCGGCCTTTGGCGATGAGCGTCGACGAAGCGCTCAAATACATCATCTCGATGGGCGTGGTCGCGCCGCAAGGGGATCCCGCGATCGTCCTGCCGAGCGAAGCCACCCGAAATTGACCGGGCTGAGCGCCCCGGCAAGCGCTCAGTCCTGAGGGTCCGCAGGACCCCGCCAGCGCCCACCGCCCGAATTTCCCTCTGCTGGCCGCGCCCGCGTCGCACTGACGTCCCGCCGCCCAGCGACCCACCGAACATCGAATTTCCGGAGAACCTCCATGCGTACCTGCTATGCCGGCCAAGTCAGCGAGAAGCTGCTGGACCAGACCGTGACCCTGATGGGCTGGGCCCATCGCAGCCGTGACCACGGCGGCGTCATCTTCATCGAACTGCGCGACCGCGAAGGCCTCGTGCAGGTCGTCTGCGACCCCGACCGCCCCGAGATGTTCAAGGTGGCCGAGAGCGTGCGCAGCGAGTTCTGCATCAAGGTCGTCGGCAAGGTGCGCGCGCGCCCGGCCGACAAGCAGAACAGCAACGTCGCCAGCGGCAAGGTCGAAGTCCTGTGCCATGAGCTGGAAGTGCTGAACCCGTCGGTGACGCCGGCCTTCCCGCTGGACGACGAGAACATCTCCGAGACCACGCGCCTGACGCACCGCGTGCTGGACCTGCGCCGCCCGTACATGCAGAACAACCTGATGCTGCGTTACCGCGTGGCGATGGAAGCGCGCAAGTTCCTGGACGAGCACGGCTTCGTCGACATCGAGACCCCGATGCTCACGAAGAGCACGCCGGAAGGCGCGCGCGATTACCTGGTCCCGTCGCGTGTCCATGACGGCATGTTCTTCGCGCTGCCGCAGTCGCCGCAGCTGTTCAAGCAGCTGCTGATGGTGGCGGGCTTCGACCGCTACTACCAGATCACCAAGTGCTTCCGCGACGAGGACCTGCGCGCCGACCGCCAGCCCGAGTTCACGCAGATCGACATCGAGACCTCGTTCCTGGGCGAGGAAGAGATCCGCGCGATGTTCGAGGGCATGATCCGCCACGTCTTCCGCAAGGCGCTGAACGTCGAGCTGGGCGACTACCCGGTGATGAAGTACGCGGAAGCGATGCACCGCTTCGGCTCCGACAAGCCGGACCTGCGCGTCAAGCTCGAGTTCACCGAGCTGACCGACGTGATGGGCGACGTCGACTTCAAGGTCTTCTCCGGTCCGGCGACGACGCCCGGCGGCCGCGTGGTCGCGCTGCGCGTGCCCGGCGGCGCGACGATGAGCCGCGGCGAGATCGACGCCTACACCGAGTTCGTCAAGATCTACGGCGCCAAGGGCCTGGCCTGGATCAAGGTCAACGAGGTGGCCAAGGGCCGCGAGGGCCTGCAGTCGCCGATCGTCAAGAACCTGCACGACAAGGCGGTCGCGGACATCCTGGCGCGCACCGGCGCCCAGGACGGCGATCTGATCTTCTTCGGCGCGGACAAGGCCAAGGTCGTCAACGACGCCATCGGCGGGCTGCGCCTGAAGGTCGGCCACAGCGAATTCGGCAAGACCACCGGCCTCTTCGAGGACAAGTGGGCGCCGCTGTGGGTCGTCGACTTCCCGATGTTCGAGGAAGACGAGGAGAACAAGCGCTGGGCCGCCGTGCACCACCCGTTCACCGCGCCCAAGGACGGTCATGAGGACCTGATGGTCACCGACCCGGGCAAGTGCGTGGCCAAGGCCTACGACATGGTGCTCAACGGCTGGGAGCTGGGCGGCGGTTCGGTGCGTATCCACAAGGCCGACGTGCAGGCCAAGGTCTTCGAGGCGCTGAACATCAGCCCCGAGGAGCAGCGCGTGAAGTTCGGCTTCCTGCTGGACGCGCTGCAGTACGGCGCGCCCCCGCACGGCGGCCTGGCCTTCGGCCTGGACCGCCTGGTGACGCTGATGACCAAGGCCGAGTCGATCCGCGACGTGATCGCGTTCCCGAAGACGCAGCGTGCGCAGTGCCTGCTGACCGGCGCGCCGTCCTTCGTCGACGAGAAGCAGCTGCGCGAGCTGCACATCCGCCTGCGCAACCCGGGCGCCGCCACGGCCTGACGGCCTCGGGCACGGCCCCGCGAACCCTTCGCGGGCCTGAAGCGCCCGCCTGAACAACGCCCCGGCGGAGCAATCCGCCGGGGCGTTTATGCTTCCGCCGTTCCCCGGAGCGGGGACGGCATTGAACGGGACGGACATGGCGACGGGCGAGCGAGGCGAACGCGGAAGCAAGGGCAGGGACGGCCGCGGACG
>NZ_DASVNZ010000192.1:0-14038 GCF_036486225.1 Roseateles sp.
GGATCGCTGCCGGTCGCGAGCCACAAGCAGGACCGGCTGGCGGCGCTCGCGCTGGCGGGTGGACGCTTCCTCGTGGTATCGACGGTGGACGAGGTCCATCGGCCCGACTGGTACCGCCTCGTCCAGGCCGGCAAGGCGACAGGGCTGACCTACGCCGGCCACCTGACCGCGGCCCCCGAGGTCTTCGCCGCGCTGCTCGTGCGGACCGCGCCGTCGGCGGACGCGCCCCTGGCCCTGCCCGCCGATGCCACCGCCGACGAGCGCCGCGCGGCGGAATCGGCCCGCGACATCGACGCGATGGTGGCGGACTCCTCGCCCCTGGAGTGGTTCCGCGACATCGTGCAGCGCTGCCGCCTGGCGGGCGCGAGCGACCTGCACGTCGAAGTGCGCGGTCCGGTGGCGCAGACCCGGGTGCGGCTGGACGGTCGCATGCGGGTGCTGGCCCGCCACCCGGCGCGCATCGCCATCGACGGACTGTCGGCCGCCTACACCATGCTGGCCGAGGAGCGCTCGCGCTCCGAGGTCGCCTTCAACGGCGCGGTGCCGCAGGCCGCGATGATCCCGCTGGAACTGCCCGGATCGCGGCTGAGCCTGCGTTACCAGAGCCATCCCGCGGTGGGCGGCATGGACGTGGTGATCCGGCTGCTGCGGGCGTCGGGCGCCGACGATCGCCGCGACAGCGACGACCGCAGCGGCAGCCACGAACGCGGCGAGCGGCGCGCGCGCGCCGCCGCGCTGGAACCGCTGGGCTTCACGCCCTGGCAGTCCGCCCGCCTGCGCGAGGCGCTGGCCTCGGCCTGGGGCGGCGTGTTCGTCGCCGGCGTGACCGGATCGGGCAAGACCACGACGCTCAACGCGATGATGGCCATGCTGGCGCGCGACGGCTCGCGCAAGCTCTTCACCATCGAGGATCCGGTCGAGTACGAGACGCCCGGCGTCAGTCATCTCTCCATCCAGCGGGGCGCGGCCGGCGGCGCCGATCCCTTCCATGGCGCGATGCTGGCCTTCCTGCGGATGGACCCCGACGTCGGCCTGTTCGGCGAGATCCGCGACGGGTTGTCGGCGTCGATGGCGCAGGCCGCCATCCAGACCGGGCACAAGATCCTGTCGACGGTGCATGCGACCTCGGCGCTGGGCATCGTCGGTCGGCTGTCGTCGCGGCTGCTGGGCCTGGCCCGCGAGGACCTGTGCGATCCGGAGTTCCTCTCCGCCATGGTCTACCAGGTGCTGATGCCGATCAATTGCGAGCACTGCAAGAGACCCGCCGCCGCCGTCATGGGCGCGGACGCGCTGCAGACCTTCCGGAGGGGTTTCGGCCTCGATCCGGACAAGATTCACTGCGCGAGCGCGCACGGTTGCACGCACTGCCGACGGCCCGGCATCCACTACGAGGACGACATGCCCCCCGGCGACCGCGCCGCGGACGGCACCCGCGACGCTCATGACCCTCACGACGGCACGGCCGGCGTCAAGGTCGGCGCCGAGGTGATCGTCCCGGACCTGCGCCTGCTGGACCTGCTGCGCCAAGGCCGGGACGCCGAGGCCAGGCGCCACTGGCGCCGTCGCCGCACGGCACCGTTCACCGACGCCGACATGGACGGCAAGGACGCCTGGGGGCATGTGCTGTACGACGTCGCCCACGGGCGCGTCGATCCCTATCACTTCGAGCGGACCTTCGGCAGCGCGGCGCTGCTGGCGCAGACGCTCGCCGCCGATGACGACTGAACCTGCCGACTTCACCGACATGGGCCCGCCCCGATGATCCCTCCGCTCGACTGGCTGCTGCTGCGCGCAGCGATCCGGCGCCTGCGCCGCCGGCGCGGCGACTTCTACTACGACCTGGCCGGCGCGCTGGAGGACCGCGTCCCGCTCTACACGATCCTGCGCAAGCTCGAGGCCCGCGCCCGGCGGCGCTCGCGCGGCGACCAGCTGCTGTACCGCCGGATGCTGCAGGCGGCCATGGGCGGCTCGCTGGCGCGCGCGCTGCAAGGCGTCGTGCCGCCGACCGAGCTGCTCATGATCGACGCGCTGCAGGGCGGCGGCGACGAGCGCCTGTCCCAGGGCCTGCACTTCCTGTCCGGCACCGTCGAGAAGGTCGACGGCATGTTCCGCGCCGTGCGCAAGGCGGTGGCCTATCCGCTGCTGCTGTTGGGCGCGATGACCGGGATCCTGGTGGTGTTCTCGCTGCACGCGGTCCCGGTGCTGGCCGACCTGATCGCCCCGGAGCGCTGGCCGCCGCTGGGGCGCGCGCTGTACGGGCTCGCATGGGCAATCCGCCACCACGGCCTGATCCTGGGCGCCGCGCTGCTGGCCGCAGGCGGCCTGTTCCTGTGGTCCCTGCCGCGCTGGCAGGGCCGTGCGCGGCGCTGGCTGGACCGGCATCCGCCGTTCAGCCTCTATCGCGACTTCTCCGGGGCGATGCTGGTGATCTCGCTGTCGTCGTTGATGCGGGCCGGCGTGTCGCTGCGGGCCTCACTGGAACGCGCCGGGCGCTTCAGCGCGCCGTGGATGAGGTGGCACCTGCGGCAGATCCTGTCGCGGCTGTCCGGCCGGGAATCGGCGCAATTCGGGCGCGCCTTCGCCACCGGCGTGCTCAACCCCGTCATGGAGGAACGCATCCAGGACGCCGCCGAACGCCGCGATCCCGTCGCCGCCTTCGTGCGCATCGGCATCGGGTCGATCGACCGGCTGCAGCTCGGCATCTCGGACTCCGCCGCGCGGCTGAACGGCCTGCTGCTGGTCGCCGCGGCGCTGCTGCTGCTGTTCCTGCTCGGCGGCTTCCTGGCCACCGTCATGGAGGCGCAGAGCAGCCTCCAGGCCGACATGGGCGGCCTGTGAGACGCGCGGTCATGACCCGGGCACTGGTGCTGGTGGCCGGGCTGCTCGCCACCGCGTTGCCGGCGTGGGCCGCGCCCGCCGGCGCCCCCACCAACGCCTCCACCAACGCGCCAACAAACGCCTCGCGCTTCGATCGCTGCTTCCTGCTGGCTGGCGAGCGCTACGGCGTCTCGCCGCTGCTGCTGAAAGCCATCGCGCGCCAGGAGTCCGGCCTGAATCCGACGGCACTCAACCGCAACGCCAACGGCTCGACCGACGTCGGCCTGATGCAGATCAATTCCTCCTGGCTGCCCGTCCTGGCACGGCACGGCGTCAAGGAAGCCGACCTGCGCGTGCCCTGCGCCAACATCCTGGTCGGGGCGTGGATCCTGGGCAGCAATTTCCGATCGATGGGCCGCAACGCCGACGCGCTGGGCGCCTACAACGCCCGTGATCCGGTCAAGCGGCTGGCCTACGCGCGGCAGGTGCTGCGGCACTACACCGCCTTGCATGCCGAACTGCATGCCCAATTGCAGGTGGCACCGCGTGCCGGCCCCGGCACGCCGGACTCAGTCGGCCAGGTCCGGTGATCCCGCCGCGCCCGGCCCCGGGGCATCCCCCGTCGGCGGTCCGCCGACGCGCGCGATCATGACCTGGTCGACCCGGTGGCTGTCGACGTCGACGACCTCGAAGCGCCAGCCATGCCATTCCACGACGTCGGTGCGCTTGGGGATGCGGCGCAGCATCACCATCAGGAAGCCGGCCAGCGTGTCGTACTGGCCGTGGTGCGGGAAGTCGTCCACGCCCAGCGCGCGCTGCACGTCGGGGATGGGGGTGATGCCGTCGGCCAGGAAACTGCCGTCGTCGCGGCGGATGATCTGCTGCTCTTCCTCGGCGGTGGAGACCAGCGAGCCCATCACCGTGCTCATCACGTCGTTCAGCGTGATGACGCCGACGACCAGCGAATATTCGTTGACGATGACCGCGAAGTCCTCGTGCGCGTTCCTGAAATGCGTCAGCACCTCGGCCAGCGTCAGCCGGTCCGGCACGATCAGCACCTTCTTGACCAGCCCCGGCTCGGCGCGCAGCGAGATGACCTCGCCGCGCAGCACGCGCTGGAACAGGTCGGTCGCGTCGACGTAGCCGACGACCTGGTCGATCTCGCCGGCGCAGACGAGGTAGGTCGAATGCGGCGAGTCCGCGATCCGTGTGCGGATCAGCGCCTCGTCGTCGTCGAGCGAGAAGTACACGACGCGCTCGCGCGAGGTCATCGAGGATTCGACGGTGCGGGTCTCGAGCTCGAAGACGTTCTCGATCACCTGCTGGTCGGCGGCCGAGACGACCCCGGCGCGCTGCCCCGCCGCGGCCAGGGCCAGGATGTCGTCGTGCGTGATCGTGTTGTCCGGGCTCATCGGCCGGCCGAGCAGGCGCAGCAGGCCGTCGGCCACGTGGTTCAGGGCCCAGGCGATCGGCCGCAGCACGATCGTGAGGAACAGCATCGGCCGGATCAGCGCCATCGCGACGCGCTCGGGCTCGTTCATCGACAGGCGCTTGGGCAGCAGGTCCGCCAGCACGACGAAAAGGATGGTGACGCAGGTGAAGGACAGCGCGAAGGCGGCGCGCTGCGCCGTGTCGATGTCGATCAGCGGCCGCAGCAGCGACTCGAAATGCGGCGTCAGCGCGCCCTCGCCGACCACGCCCGCCAGGATCGCCAGCGTGTTGACGCCGATCTGCACGACGGTGAAGTAGTAGCCGGGCTGCTCCTGGACCTTCAGCACCTGCGCGGCGCGGTGGTCGCCCTCGTCCGCCAGTTGTCGCAGCTTCAGCCGCCGCGACGCGGCCAGCGACAGTTCCGCCATCGAGAAGAAGGCGCTGGCGCAGATCAGCAGGAGGATGAGCAGCAGGCTGGAACTCAAGGCGGCTTTCGGAATGTGGGGGCAACCAGTGTAGCGGGCGCCCTCCGCCGGCCGGGTGGCCCATCCAGGCCACAGGCCAGCCCGGCACTGGCCTGTGGAGGCCATCGGGTGCCCCAGGGCTGATGCGGGTGCGCGGCTTGCTTCGGCCCCATAGACTCGACCGACTCCGGCTCCGACCAGGGAATATCTGCCGATGCATGCCTCGCCCGCCGGCTCCGCCGGCCTGCCACACGACCTGCCCGACGAGCGCGTCGGCGCGTCCGCCGACGCGACGCTTCCGGCGCCTCCCGCCGCCCCGCGCCGCCGCCACTTCCTGGACGGCGGCGGCGAGATGGGCGAACGCATGCGCGCGCTCGACTGGCGCAGCACGCCGCTGGGTCCGCCGGACGGCTGGCCGGCCTCGCTGAAGACGGTCGTACGCATGATGCTGGACTCGCGCTATGCGATGTGGATGGCGTGGGGGCCGGAGATGACCTTCTTCTGCAACGACGCCTACCTGCCGACGCTGGGCCTCAAACGCGAATGGGCGCTCGGGGCGCGCTCCGAACGCGTCTGGGCCGAGGTCTGGGAGGCCGCCTACAGCCGCATCCGCCACGTGCAGACGACCGGCGAGGCGACCTGGGACGAAGGCCTGCTGCTGTTCCTGGAGCGCAGCGGTTTCACCGAGGAGACGTATCACACCTTCTCCTACAGCCCGGTCTACGACGACGGGCTGTGCGTGCACGGCATGCTGTGCGTGGTCACCGAGGTCACGGACCGGGTCGTCGGCGAGCGCCGCCTGCGCGTGCTGCGCGACCTGGCGGCACGCACCGTCGGCGCGGACCAGACCGATGAATGCGCGCGACGGGTCTGCGGCGTGGTGTCCGACTGCCCGCTGGACCTGCCCTTCGCCGCGCTCTACCTGAACGACCCCGGCGGGCAGGTCGCGCGGCGGATCTGCTTCAGCCTCCCGGCGGCGCCGGGGAGGGACGACGACGCCCCCTCACCCTTCCCCGAACGGCTCGACCTCGCCGATCCCGCGCACGGCTGGCCGCTCCAGGACCTGGCCACGGACCCGACGGCCCGGGACCTGCCCTCGATGCCGGCGCTGGGCGTGTCGCTGACGATGACGCCGACGATGACGCTGCCGCCCTGGCCGGAGACGCTGGAACGCGCCGTCCTGCTGCCCTTGCGCGGCGCCGGCAAGGACCTGGCCGGCTTCCTGGTGCTGGGCATCAGCCCGCGCCGCCCGCTGGACGGGGATTACCGCGACTTCCTGAACCTCGTCGCCGGCCAGGTGTCGGCGGCGCTCGCCGACGCCACCGCCTACGAGGCCGAGCGCCGTCGCGCGGAATCGCTCACCGCGCTGGACCGGGCGAAGACGGCGTTTTTCTCCAACATCAGCCATGAGTTCCGCACGCCGCTGACGCTGATGCTGGGCCCGCTCGAGGAACTGGTGACCGCGCCCCACCTCGACGCTCCCGCGCGGGACCGGCTGGCGCTGGTGATGCGCAACGCGACGCGGCTGCAGCGGCTGGTGAACACGTTGTTGGACTTCTCCCGCATCGAGGCCGGCCGCGCGCAGGCGCGTTACGAGGCCACCGACCTCGCGGCGCTGACGCGCGACCTGGCCAGCACCTTCCGGTCGGCGATGGAGCGCGCCGGCCTGGCGTTCGAGGTCGACTGCGCGCCGCTGGGCCGGCACGCCTACGTCGACCGCGAGATGTGGGAGAAGATCGTCCTGAACCTGCTGTCCAACGCCTTCAAGTTCACGATGCGCGGCCAGGTCACGGTGCGCCTGCGCGAGTCCGGCGACGACCCGCGCCAGGCCGTGCTGGAAGTCGCCGACACCGGCGTCGGCATCCCGGCGGACGAGCTGCCCAAGGTCTTCGAGCGCTTCCACCGCGTTGCCGGCGCCGAGGGGCGCACCCACGAGGGATCCGGCATCGGGCTGGCGCTGGTGCAGGAGCTGGTCCACCTGCACGGCGGCCGGATCGAGGCGGCCAGCGTGCATGGCGAAGGCGCGCTTTTCCGCGTGCGGATGCCGCTGGGGCGCGACCATCTGCCGCAGGAACGGATCGAGCGGATCGAACGCGCCGCCAGCACGACCGGCGCGCGGGCCTACGTCGAGGAAGCGCTGCGCTGGCTGCCCGTGCCGGAGCCCTTGCCCTTGCCCCTGCACGACGTCGAACCCGGCCGCGCCCCCAGCGGCGCGTGGCCGGCGGCCGACCAGCGCTTCGCCGCGACCTTCGGTGCCCGGGTGATCGTCGCGGACGACAACGCGGACATGCGCGCCTACCTGCGCGACCTGCTTTCGCCGTACTACGCGGTGGAGCTCGCGGCGGACGGCCTGCAGGCGCTGGAGGCCGCGCGGCGCGAAGCACCGGACCTGCTGCTCAGCGACGTCATGATGCCGAGGCTGGACGGCCTGTCGCTGCTGAAGGCGATCCGCGCGGATGCGCGACTCGGCGGCGTGCCGGTGGTGCTGCTGTCGGCGCGGGCCGGCGAGGAGGCCCGCATCGAAGGCCTGGACACCGGCGCCGACGACTACATGATCAAGCCCTTCTCGTCGCGGGAGCTGCTCGCGCGGCTGGGCGCGCTGCTGGAACTGCGGCGCCTGCGGCAATCGTCGGAGGCGGCGTTCCGGGTCCGGACCCGGCAGTTCGAGACCCTGCTCAACGAGGCGCCGATGGGCGTCTTCCTGGTCGAGCACGACGGCGCGACGCTGCGCCTGCGCGAGGCCAACCCGACCGCGCGCGCGACCTTCGGCGATCCGCCGGACCTGATCGGCGCGCGTTTCGACGCGCTGGTGGAGCGGCAGTGGGGCCACCCCTTGTCCGACCAGATCGTCTCCCTCTTCCAGCGCACGCTGGAGACCGGAGACCCGTACCACACGCCGGAGTTCATCCAGGAACGCAGCGACCTCGGCGTCATCGAGGCCTACGAGTGGCAGATCAGCCGCATCCCGCTGGCGGACGGATCGCTGGGCGTGGTGTGCTACTACCGCGAGATCTCGGCGCCGCTGAAGGCGAGGCGGCGGCTGGAGGCGGCGGACCGGCAGAAGGACCAGTTCCTGGCGATGCTGGCGCACGAGCTGCGCAACCCGATCGCGCCGATCCGCAGCGCGGGCGACGTGCTGTCGCGGCTGGGGCTGCCCGACGAGCGGTCCAGGAAGATGGTGGACATCATCCGCCGGCAGGTATCGACGCTGACGCGGCTGGTGGACGACCTGCTGGACGTGTCGCGGATCACGCAGGGCCGGGTGGAGCTGCAGCTCGCGCCGGTGCTGCTCTCGGAGGTGATCGCGCAGGCGGTGGAGACGGCGGAACCCTTGATGCGGGAGCGCCGCCACCACTTCTCGGTGACGTCGGTGACGTCGGCGATGTCGGCGGCGACGGGCGGCCAACCGGTGCGCGTGCACGGCGATCTGGCCCGGCTGGTGCAATGCGTGGCCAACGTGCTCACCAACGCGGCGAAGTACACCGATCCGGAGGGCCGGATCGAGTTGACGATGAGCGAGGAGCCCTCGCCGGCGGGCGGTCCCGGCACCGCGCTGATCCGCATCAGCGACGACGGCATCGGCGTGCCGCCCGCGCTCCAGGCGACGATGTTCGACCTGTTCGTGCAGGGCGACCGCGCGCTGGACCGCTCGCAGGGCGGGCTGGGCATCGGGCTGTCGCTGGTGAAGCAACTCATCGGCATGCACGGCGGCAGCGTCGTGGTGTACAGCGAGGGATCGGGATGCGGAGCGCGCTTCGAGCTGCGCCTGCCGTTGCTGGCGACGGCGGTCGCCTGAACAGGGAGCGGGCCCCGCGACGCCGCCCTCACAGGCCGAGGAGCTTCATGCCCTTCGTCAACGTCTGCCGGCTCTTCCAGTAGTCGCGCCACGGATCGACCTTCTGGAAGCTGAGCCGGTCGCGCGCATTCGCGAGGGTCCACTGGTCGCCGCGCTTCACATCGCCGAGTTCGTCCCAGTCGATCGGCATCGAGACGCCCAGCCCGGGCCGCGCGCGCACGGAGAAGGCGCAGGCGGTGGTCTGCCCTTCCCCGTTGCGGAGGTAGTCCGGGAAGATCTTCCCGACGCGGTTCTTCGGTCCGCTCTTGGCGGAGAACTTCTTCGGAAAGGTCTCGGCCAGATGCTGCACGAGGGCCTGGCTGAAGGCTTTGGTCGTCGCGTGATCGTGACGGCGCGCCAGCGGGACGACGACATGCAGCCCCTTGCCGCCGCTCGTCTTGAGCCAGGATTGAAGGCCGAGTTCCTTGAGCAGCGCCCGCGTGATGCCGGCGGCCTCCACAACCGCCTTGAAGGCGACCCCCTCGCCCGGGTCCAGGTCGATGATGAAGCGATCCGCACGATCGAGCTTGTCGTCCTGCGCGTTCCAGGTGTGGAACTCGATCGCGTTCATCTGCGTCAGCTGCATCAGCTCGGCGGGATCGCGCAGGACGATGAGGTCGTCGCCCTCGACGTGCTTCTGGAAGAACAGCTGCCCGTCGATGCCGTCGGGCGCGCGCACGATCGCCACGGGCCGCCGAGCGAGATGCGGCTGCATCCACGTGATCACGCTCTCGTAGTAGCGGACGAGCTCGATCTTGGTATGACCCGTCGACGGGTCGATGACGCGCTCCGGATGCGTGATGCGAAGTTGCCCCGAAGCGGAGGATGTCGACGCCGTCGATGATGTCGAAGACTTCGATGGCTTGGATGACTTGGATGATTTGGACTTCGGCACCTTGAGTTCCTCCGCCGGCGTGGCCGATTCCCGTCCGACGTCCTTGGGCGCCTTGTCTTCGCGCTCGCCCTGGAACGAGGCATGGCGCACGTGGCCGTCCGGCGTCCATTCGGCGAAGGCGACTTCCACGACGAGCTCGGGTTTCACCCAACGCGCAGCGCCGCCGGAACGCCCGGCGATACGGGCCCAGTGGCTGCGGGCGATGGAGGCCTCATCGAAGTGCGGCGTCTTGACCTCGAGGGCGGCCAGGCGCTTGTGCATCTCGCCGGCCAGCTTCAGCGACCAGCCGGTGCCGACGCGCCCGGCGTAGCGCAGTTCGCCGTCCTCGTGGTAGCCGAGCAGCAGGCTGCCCAGCGCCTTCGCGCCGTCCGACCGGTCCGTGAATCCGACGACGACGAACTCCTGCCGCTGCTGGCACTTCAGCTTCACCCACGCCTCGCTGCGCGCGGACACGTAGGCGCTGTCGGGCCGCTTCAGGATCAGACCTTCCAACCGCATCTGACAGGCGGCGGCCAGCATCTCCTCGGGCGGCACCGCGAAGTCCTCGCTGAAGCGCAGACGTTCCCCCTCGTCGACATCCTTGGCGTCGCCCTGATGGTCTTTCCCCTCATGGCCTTCCATTAGCGCGCGCAGCACGGCGCGCCGATGGATCAGCGGCACCTCGCGCAGGTCGTGGCCGTTGAGGAACGGCACGTCGAAGAGGAAATAGACGATGTCCTCGTGGCGCGTGCGCTTCGGGTGGCCGATGGCGTTCTGCAGCAGGCTGAAGTCGGGCGTGCCGTCGTCGCTCAACACGACGATCTCGCCGTCCAGCCAGCCGTTGTCGATGTCGAGGGCCGCGATCGCCTCCGCCAGCGATGGCAGCCGGGCCGTCCAGTCGTTGCCCCCTCGGGTCATCAATCGGACCTGGCCCTTGTCGACACGCGCCATCAGCCGGTAGCCGTCGAACTTCGCCTCGGCGATCCAGTCGCCGGGCGGCGTCGCGCTGACCAGCGTGGCGAGTTGCGGCGTGAGTGCCGCAGGCAGGCGCGCCTTCTTCGCGCGACTGAGGTCGGGGTCGCCCAGCACCGGATCGCGGTTGGATCCGTCCACCGCGATGCCGTCGGTCGCAGCGCCGCCTCCTGCCTCGGCCCGCCCCAACGGATGCTGGATCACGCTGTCCGGCAGCTCGACGGTGACGTCGTAATCCGCATGCGGGCGCTCACGGCCGTCGTGCTTCTTGATCAGCAGCCACTGCTCGCGCTTGGACGCGTCTCGCGAGGTCCGGATCAACTGCCACAACCCCGCCAGCTTCTGCCCGTCCAGGCGAAACACCAGCTTGCCGTCGCGCAGCCCGTCATGCGGATCGCCCTCGGGCGTCCAGGTGCCGTTGTCCCAGACGATCACTTCGCCCGCGCCGTACTGCTTCGGCGGGATCGTGCCCTCGAAGCCGCCGTAGGACAGCGGATGGTCCTCGACATGGATCGCCATGCGGCGTTCCCGGGTGTCGTACGACGGGCCCTTGGGGACGGCCCAGCTCAGCAGGACGCCGTCGAGCTCCAGCCGGAAGTCGTAGTGCAGGTGGCTGGCCCAGTGCTTCTGGATGACGAAGGACAGCGCCTGCGCGGAGCGCTTCGCCGATGTCTTCCTCCGCGTGTCGTCCGGTTCGGGCGTCATGCGGAAGTCGCGCTTCTGGCGATAGCGCGACAGCGGATCGTGGCGCGGTGCGGTCGGCATCGGCAACTCCTGGCGATGCCCGACGCTCAGGCCGCCTTCTTCTTCGACTTGCCGCCAAGGCTGCGTCGCAGCAGCTCGGTGAGGTCGACGACCTTGCCGCCCTCGCCCTCGCCCTCGGGCGCCGCTTCGAGTGGCGTGACGGTCTCGGTTTCGCCTTCCTTGACCTTGCGCGCGATCAGGTCGCGGATCGCGGCGGTGAATTCGTCGTGGTAATCCTCGGGATGCCAGTCGCTGCTCATCTCGTCGATCAACTGGCGGGCCATCTGCAGCTCCGCCGCCTTGAAGCCGTGCGCCGACTTGCCTTCGGCCGGCAGGTTCAGGTCGTCGCAGGGCCGGATCTCATTGGCCCAGCGCAGCATGCCGATCATCAGCGCCGGTCCCGCCGGCAGCAGCGCGGCCAGGTGCTCCTTGCTGTGGATCACCAGACGCGCGATGGCGATCAGGCCGGCGTCGGCCATCGCCTCGCGCAGCAGCGCGTAGACCTTGCCGGACTTGCCGATCGGCTCCAGGTAGTACGGCTTCTCCAGGTAGACGAAGGACACCTGGACTGCGGGGACGAAGGTCTCGATCTCGATGGTCTGGGTGGTGGTCGGGTAGGCCTTGCGGATCTCGTCGTCGGACACCAGCACGTAGTCGCCGTTGTCCTGCTTCACGCCCTTGACGATGTGCATCTTGTCGATGTCCCTGCCGGTGCGCTTGTTGATGCGCTTGTAGCCGACCGGGTCCATGCTGCGCTTGTCGAGCCAGTCGAAGTCGACGCGCTGGTCGCGCGAGGCCGGATACAGCGCGACCGGCACGTGCAGCAGGCCGAAGCTGATCGCGCCCTTCCAGATCGCGCGACGGGCGGCGGGCGCGTCATCGCTGTCGCCGCGGTCGCCGCGGTTGCCGCGGGTCGAGGCCGCGTTAGCCGCCTTGCGGGGCTTGCGGGAAGACGAGGAGGCAGTTCTGCTGGGCATGGGCACCTCGACAGCGGATCGGTGGAACCCGTCCTCTGGCAAATCACGCGCCCATGGCCTGCGCCGGCGCACCGGAACACGGGCGCGGGCATCCGGCTTGCTCCGTCCTGGGGATAGAAACGTCGTCGTTGCGAGGCCATCATGTCCCCGGAAGCCCATGCCATGCTGCTCGTCCGCCCCTTCTCCGATCCGCCCTCGGCGGAGCGGCGATTCGTCGACCGGCGGGATGCGGGCCGGGAGTTGGCGATCCGCCTGAAGGCTTACGCGCATCGCGAGGACGTGACGGTGCTCGCGCTCCCACGCGGCGGCGTGCCGGTGGCGGCGGAGGTCGCACAGGCGCTGGAGGCGCCGCTGGACATCCTCGTCGTGCGCAAGCTGGGCCTGCCCGGACAACCCGAATACGCGATGGGCGCGATCGCCTCGGGCGACGTGCGGGTGCTCAACACGCAGGTGCTGCAGCAGTTGGCGATCAGCTATTCAGCGGTCGAGCTCGTGACCCGCGCGGAGGTGCGCGAGCTGCACCGGCGCGAGAAGCTCTATCGCGGCGACCGGGCGATGCCGCCGGTCGAGGGCCGGCAGGTGATCCTGGTGGACGACGGCATGGCGACCGGCGCGTCGATGCGCGCGGCCGTTCAGGCGCTGCGCGAGATGCGGCCGGCGAGGATCGTCGCGGCGGTGCCGGTGTCGTCGCCGGAGACCTGCCACCTGATCTCGCAGGATGCGGACGAGGTCATCTGCGCCCGCACGCCGGAGCGCTTCCGCTCGGTCGGGCAGTGGTACGAGCGGTTCGAGCAGACGACGGATGAGGAGGTGCGACATCTGCTCGCCTCGGCGCGGCTGTCAGCCCACTCTGTCTAGCGCGTCTCACCACGGCATCATGGCCGGCCGAATCCCGAATCCCGAGCCCCGAACCCCGAACCTCAGCTGAACAGCCGCCTCGCCACCGCGCTGCCCGCGGCGAGATCGCGCGCGGCCAGCGACTTGTAGAGCTCTGACAGCTCCTGCCCGATCGACTGGAACGCATGCAGGTTCAGGATCTGGTTGCGGTCGTCGCAGACGTCGGCCTCGAAGTCGCGCGCCAGGTTGCGCGCCGATTCCTGCCAGGTCGCGAACGGCTCCAGCGCCTCCGGCGTCTGCAGCACGTCCAGCGACAGCGTCAGCTCCCGCAACGACGAGGCCTGCGGATCCTCCGCCAACGCGGCCTGGGCGTCGAAGTTCAGCGTCAGCAATGGCGGCGCGCCGTCCTCGGCCGCCGGCATCACGAGGCGGCCTGGAATCGATCCGGGCACGAAGCCGTGCCGCAGCGCACCCTGCTGCACGAAGCCCAGCGTCCACGCCGCGCCGCGCGCCTTCAGCACGATCGCCAGCTGCGCATCGTGACCCGCCGCGAACTGGTCGAGTTCGCGCGCCCGGCCCACGACGTCCAGCATGTCCGGGAACTCCGGCATCGCGCCGATGCCGTCCGCGAAGCTCTGGATCTTCTGCACGAACTCCGAGTACTCGATCTCGTTGAGCGCCCCGCTGCGGTTGGCCATCTGCAGCCCGGCCTGGAATTCGCCGTAGCGCTGGCCCGGGTGCGGCAGTTCCCACTCGCCGCTGTCGGCGTTCAGGCCTTCGATGTGGAAGGGCTTGGTCCCTGCGCGCCGGCTGCCCGGCAGGTGCGACAGCGCCATCTCGCCGCTGACCGGCGACTCCGGCGTCATCGTCGCGATCGCGTCGATCAGCGCGTCGATCCGCGTCGACGCCTTGCGCGCCCGCGCCATCGCCGGCACGGTCTCGTCGAGCGTGCGCAGGTCCATCGTGCGCGAGTCCACCGCCTCGCCGTCGGCCGTGCCGTCCAGCGTCACCGGCGACGGCCCCGCGGAAGCATGACCAGCGCCGCCCGCGCCCAGGCTCGGCTCCTGGCGGTCGCCCGCCGGCACGA
>NZ_DASVNZ010000205.1:0-43140 GCF_036486225.1 Roseateles sp.
AGCCCAATGCCGTGAGCAGTGCCGAGTTGGGCCACGACCCCACTCGCGTGCAGGACACAACTCAACCTCGTCCCGAGGGATCAAGCCCGCACGGGTGGGTCAAGGAGCGACACCGACGGCCTCATCCGGCGCGACACAGAATGCCTTGAACATCGGACAGCCCCAGAATCGCGTGGGACACTGAGTTCGTTAAGTTCACTCGCTACCTATGCCCGTTGACCGCAAGCTCGCAGCCGAGTCCATCAGCAAGGAGGCTTGCCCCCGGTGGAAATGCCCGTCTTGTAAGGCGGGACCATTCCGGCTTGAGAAGAACACGCTCCACTACGAGCTAGAGGGGCACCTTGAACTGGTGTGGCGAGAGGATTGGTTCGATCCCGCCACTCACGCGAAGTACCGCTTCACGGCCCTGCTGCGGTGCGCGAACGACCTGTGCCTTGAGGTCGCCTCAGTTGCCGGTCACGGCACCTCATTCGAAGCACCAGATGAGGACGCGAACCGAATGGACTATGCCGAGGAGTTCTTCCCAACGTACTTCAATCCTTCGCCGCCGCTCATAGATGTCCCTGAAGCGTGCCCTGAAGACGTTGCAACGCAACTCAAGCGCGCCTTCGTTGCTTCGTGGGGCGAGCCAGGTGCTGCGGCCGGGCGAGTCCGGATCGCGACGGAGCTCCTGCTGACGCACCTCAAGGTGCCGAAGACACAGCCGAAGCGCGCAGGCGGAAGAACGCGGCTGAACCTTCACCAGCGGATTGACGTGCTGCCTGCGAAGCATGCAGAGGTGCGGGAGGCATTGCTTGCTATCAAGTGGCTCGGGAACGCCGGAGCCCATGAGGCGGAGATGCCCCGCCACACGGTCTACGACGCGTTCGACATCCTGGAACTTGTGCTGAGGAAGCTCTACTCGAGGGACCAGGAGGCGGTGGAGCGCTTGGTCAAGGCGGTGAACAAGCGGAAGGGTTCCGCAGCCAAGAAGAGGAAGGCAGAACGGTGAGTCGGCGGGCTGCGCCTAGTGGGGGATCAGGATCCGCTGGTGATCTGCTACCACTTGGTTCTCCCGGAAAAGGACGTCGTTGCGTCGCGGCAGCAGATCGGACCACAGCGATCACTGCCAATGAAATCCCCTTTGGTAGGCCCTCGCGTCCTCGCGTCCTACGCGCGCATGCGCCCCAGGCTGACCTCCCCGCCGAACACGCGGATCTAGGCTCAGCCCATGGGACTGCATCGACTCATCGGGCGCCTGGCGATGGCGCCCTTCTCCAAGGCCTTGCCCGCGATGGGCGACACCGAACGGGCGGCCCTCGAGGCCGGCACGGTCGGCTTCGAAGGGCAGCTCTTCGCGGGCCGGCCCGACTTCGACGCGCTGATCGCGCAAGGCCCCAATCGCCTCACCGACGAAGAGCGTCGCTTCCTCGACCAGGAGGTGACCACGCTGGTCGGCATGCTGGACGACCACGCGATCGACGAGGCCGGCGACCTGCCGCCCGAGGTGTGGCAATACCTGCGCGAACACCGCTTCTTCGGGATGATCATTCCCAAGGCGTACGGCGGCCTGGGCTTCGGCCACTACGCGCACGCCGAGGTGGTGACCCGCATCGCCACCGTCAATACCGCCTGCGCGGTGACGGTGATGGTGCCCAACTCGTTGGGACCGGCCGAGTTGCTGCTGCGCTACGGCACGCCGGCCCAGCAGCAGCATTACCTGCCGCGCCTGGCCGATGGCCGCGAGCTGCCCTGCTTCGGCCTCACGTCGCCGCATGCCGGGTCGGACGCCGCTTCCATCCCCGACCGCGGCGTGCTCACCGAACGCGAGATCGACGGCCGGACCGTGCGCGGCTTCAGCGTGCGTTTCGACAAGCGCTACATCACGCTCGCGCCGGTGGCGAGCGTGGTGGGCCTGGCCTTCCAGGCGATCGATCCCTCGCGGCCCGAGGGTCAGCAGGAACTGGGCATCACCTGTGCGTTGCTGCCGGTGCCGACGCCCGGCATGGAGATCGGCCGCCGCCATCATCCGATGGACTCGGCCTTCATGAACGGGCCGATCCGCGGCGAGGACGTCTTCGTGCCCATGGACTGGGTGATCGGCGGCGAAGAGCGCGTCGGCCAGGGCTGGCGGATGCTGATGGAATGCCTGGCCGCCGGCCGCGCCATCTCGCTGCCGGCGCTGGGTGCGGCGATGCAGCAGACCGCGTTGTTTGTCGTCAACGGCTACGGGCAGGTGCGCGAGCAGTTCGGCCTGCCCATCGGGCGTTTCCACGCAATCGCCGGCATCACCGCGCAGATGGCCGCGCGGCTCTACGCGACCGACGCCGCGCGGCGCTACACCGCCGCGGCGCTCGATGCCGGCGAGCAGCCCAGCGTCGCCAGCGCGATCCTCAAGGTGCAGCTCACCGAAGCAGGCCGTCGCGCGGTCAACGACGGCATGGACGTGCTCGGGGGCAAGGGCATCATCGCCGGGCCGCGCAACCTGCTGGGCGTGGCCTACCGCCACGCGCCCATCGCCATCACGGTGGAAGGCGCCAACCTGCTGTCGCGGGCACTGATCATCTTCGGCCAAGGCGCGACACGCTGCCATCCCTTCGTGCTGGAGGAGATGAAGGCCGTGCAGGCCAAGGACGATGAGCGACTGGGCCGCGCCCTGGCCGGTCACGTCGGCCATGTGATGCGCAATCTCTGGCGCAGCCTGGCGCACGCGCCGCTGCGCGGGCAGCCGCCGGCCGACCTGCGCGCGGAAGCGACGCTCATCGCCTCGCTGTCGGCCCGCTACGCGCTCACCGCCGATCTGGCGATGGGGCTGCTGGGGGGCAAGCTCAAGCGCATGGAGCTGTTGTCCGCGCGCCTGGGTGACGTGCTCGCAGCGCTTTACCTCGCCGCTGCCTGCGTGTGGCGCTACCAGGTCGAGAACGACCCGGCGACGCTGCCGGTGGCGCGTGCCGCGATCCGCCTGCAGCTGCACGAGGCCGCCACGCTGCTGCGCGAGCTCTACGCCAACCTGCCTTCCCGTCTCCTGCGAGCGATGGCGCCGATGTTCCTGCACGGCACCGGCCACCTCGCGCCGCTGCGCGACCGCGAGGCCATCGCCCTGGCCGACGCGTTGCGCACGCAGCCTGCGCTGGTGCAACGACTGTGCCCCGATGTCTCGCGCCCGAAGCGCGGCGGCCTGCTCGACCTGATGCGCGCGCTAGACGCGGCTCGCGCGTTGGGTGACGAGGTGCCGGAGCTCAACAAGGCGCTGCGCCGCTCCGGTTCACTGGAGACGGTGGCGCGCGGCGCGCGCAGTCCGGAAGCGGCGCTCGCCTACCTGAGGGCCGCCGAAGAGGTGATCCGGGTCGACGAGGACTGAACGCCGGGCGCACCTCTCCCCCATCGGCAGGCCCACCGATACGCAAATTCGCTCATGCGGGTGCCGCCATTTGTGCGATTGCTCCGGGAACGGATTTCCCTAGAGTTCCTCACCTCTGCTCCAGCGCGACCGGCCAGGTCATCGCCTCGCTGGAGCTGGCTTCACGCCCGCCAAGAGGTCTTCGGATGGAACTGCTCAAAGAGAACTGGATCAGGCTCGCCTATGGCGCTGCCAGCGTCGGCATCGTGTGGGCCGCTTATCACTTCCGCATCGAGGTCCTGTCGGACAAGGACGCCTTCGACCGCTTCAGCTACATCGGCGGTGTCGCGACCTTCATCGGCCTGCTGATCACGGTGTCCGAGGTCCTGCAGGCGATCAGCATTTCCAAAGGCATCCGCGCCGAAGCGCGTGCGTTGCTGGCCGAGGCACGGAAGGTCGATCGCGCAGCACTCCTGAGCGAGTGCCTGTTGTTGATCGATCGCGTCAACGACGACCTCATCGACAACCGGAGGTCCACAGCCCTGCAATGCGTCCAGCAGGCCCGACGGTCCTTCCTGCGGGCCCTGCCGCCTGGCCCTGAGACCGACGAGCTGTCCTCCGGGCTCGTGGGACTTGAGGCGCATCTTCAAGACGCCATCCGATCCAACGATCGAGATGAACGTCTCTCCAAACGCGTTCTTACCGACATCCAGGAGCGTTCCCTGGATGTGAAGCAAGGCCTTGAACAACTGATATCCGGAAGGAGCAAACCTCATGTTTCCTGAGAAGGTCCGACACTTTGTGTCCGAGCTCGTGCAGCGCACCGAAGCCGGAGAACTCCCTTGGACGTACGACTATTTCGACGCTGTCTTCTGCACGGCAAAAAACTTCTCCGCGAGGCTGCTCTTCTCCCAGAACTCGCGGGAGTCCTGTACCCAGTTCGTCCTGGTTTATCGCGACGCCGAAGACAACCTCTACGACTTCTGCGTCACAAGCCTTGCCAATGACATCACCGACTATCACCTCGCGAAGCAACTTTTCGACACGGCACGCGCCAGCGGGATGGCGCTCCCGTTCTGACATCCCGAAAGTTGGACACTGAGGTCACTCCCTCCAAGCAACAGAACGCCATGCGCCTCCTCATCCTCGGCGGCACCGTCTTCCTCGGCCGCCATGTCATTGACGCCGCGCTGGCGCGCGGCCACACGGTCGCTATGCTGAATCGCGGGCGGCACGGCCCGGGTCTGTTTCCCGAGGTCGAGCGCCTCATCGGCGATCGCGACGGCGACATGAGCGCCCTGCGCGGCCGCGAATTCGATGCGGTAATCGACTGCAGCGCGTTCAACCCCGCGCAGATCGAGCGCACCATCGCCGCGCTCGACACGGGAACGCCGCATGTCGTGCTCGTGTCCTCGATTTCAGCGTACGGCGTGTTCCCGCCGCATCGTGCCTTCGACGAATCGACGCCGCTGGCTGACGGCAACGAGGGCTACGGGCCGTTGAAGGCCCGCGCCGAGGAGGCGCTCGCCCGCGCCCTGCCCGATCGGCACGCGATCGTGCGGCCGGGGCTGATCGTCGGGCCACATGACCCGACCGGCCGATTCACGTATTGGCCGACGCGCGTCGCGCGCGGCGGCGAGATCCTCGCGCCTGGCCGGCCCGAGCGGCCGGTGCAGGTCATCGATGTCCGCGACCTCGCCGCGTTCTGCGTGGCGCTTGCAGAGTCGCGCACCACCGGCGCATTCAACGCAGTCGGACCACAGCTGCCGATGCAGGAGCTGCTCGAGGCTTGCGTGCAGGCCGCGCCGGACGGCGATGCCCGCTTCACCTGGAAGCCGGACGCCATGCTGCTCGTGCTCGGCGTGGCGCCGTGGACGGGGCTGCCTCTGTGGCTGCCCGAGGAGGACCCGAGCTACGGCGGCATGCTGCTCGGCGACGCGTCCTGCGCCGTTGCCGCGGGCCTCACGACCCGCTCGATCCAGGCAACGGCTGCAGACACGCTGGCCTGGGCGAAGGCGCCGCGCGAGGCGGGCTGGGAAACCAGCAAGCTCGTCGCGACGTTGGCGCCCGAGCGCGAGGCCGAGATCCTCGCCGGCCGCTCCGCCACGGACCGCCCGAGCGGCCCGGGCGGCGCCGTTCACATCAGATCAACCTGATCAGTTCAGCCTGAACACCGCGATCGCGGTCGACAGGCGCGTCGACTGGTCCTTGAGGCTTTCCGCCGCCGACGCGGCCTCCTCGACGAGCGCCGCGTTCTGCTGCGTCATCTGGTCCAGCTGACCCACGGCGGCGTTCACCTGGTTGATGCCGTCGCTCTGCTCCTGCGACGCCGCGCGGATCTCGGCAATGATGTCCGTGACCCGCTGCACGCTGGTCACGATGTCGGTCATCGTCGTGCCCGCATCGCTGACCAGTCGCGATCCGGATTCCACCCGCTCCACGCTGGTGGCGATCAGCGTCTTGATCTCCTTGGCCGCCTGCGCGCTGCGCTGCGCCAGCGAGCGCACCTCGCTCGCCACCACCGCAAAGCCTCGGCCCTGCTCGCCCGCCCGCGCCGCTTCCACCGCCGCGTTCAGCGCCAGGATGTTGGTCTGGAAAGCGATGCCGTCGATGGTGCCGATGATGTCCGCGATGCGCCGCGAGCTGTCGCTGATCTCGCCCATCGTCGCCACGACCTGTCCCATCACTGCGCCGCCGCGCTGGGCGGTTTCCGCCGCGGAACCGGCCAGTTGATTGGCCGTCGTCGCCGCGTCCGCCGTCTGCCGCACCGTGCCCGTCAGCTGCGTCAGCGACGCCGCCGCCTGCTGCAGGTTGGAGGCCGTCTGCTCCGTGCGCGCCGACAGGTCCATGTTGCCCGTGGCGATTTCCGCGCTCGCTGTACCGATGCTGTCCGTCGAGCCGCGCACTTCGCCGATCAGGCGCACCAGCGCGCCCTGCATCTCGCTCAGCGAGCGCAACAGCTGACCCGTCTCGTCACCGCCCGACGTCTCGATGCGACCCGTCAGGTCGAAGCGCGCGATCGCATCGGCCACTTCCGCCGCCTGGGCAAGCGGGCGCGTGATCGATCGCGTCAGCCACACCGCCAAGGCGCCGCCCGCCGCCAGCGCGACCAGGCCGAACACCACCAAGGCGGTCCGTGCCCGCGCATTGGTTTCCGCCAGCGCCTTCAGCGCCGTGTCGAGCTGATCCCGCTGCTGCTGCGCGATCACGCGGATGCTCTCCAGATAGGCGGCGGCCGCCGGCTTGAACTGCTCGTCGAAGAGCTGCTTCGCCCGCGCCGGATCGCCTTGTTTCTTCGCCTCGGTGATGGTGTCGCGCACCTTGATGTAGCCCTTGCGGAGCTCGATCACGCGGTCGAAGGCGGCGCGTTCCTCCGGCGAGTTGAGCAGCTTGTCCATCCGCCCCTGCAACTCCGTCGACGACTTCGTCGATTCCGCCGCCTGCTCGGCGAAGAAGGTCGCCAAGGCCGGATCGGCGCTCACCGCGATCGCCGTCGTGCGCGTGCCGCCGTTGAAGACGTTGCGGTACCAGTCCGAGGCCACCCGCTCGGTGACGATGGTCTCCTGGTACATCGACTCCGTCTGCGCCGCCACGCGGCTCAGCCCCAGATAACCCATCGCCGATCCGATCAGCGCAATCACCAGTACCAGGGCCTGGACCAGCCCCAACCGCCGGCCGATGGATCCCCGGACGTTCGTGTTGGACATCATGTTCGTTCTCCTCGACACCGGTCCGAAGGGAGATCGGACCTGCGGTGCGGCGCGATGTTGTCACCGGTACCGTACACCGATATCAAGTCGCCGTTAAGACGCATCGGCCCTGTGGAATGCTTGGCAGAGGCGTGGGCGATCTTCAGATCCGAGGGGTCAGCCGCACCTGCGGGATCGGCTTGAGCGAGCCCACGTCCAAGGTGCGCGGCTGGCCCGACAGCTTGCGCGGCGTCGCGGCGCCGATGGCGTCCAGGCCGGTGAGGAAACGCGCCGCCTCGGCCCGCATCGCCGACGAGCGCTGGTAGCGCGTGTCCGTGTCGAGCAGCACCAGCCAGTCCGCCGGCGTCCCCTTCCCCGTCCTCGTGCTCCAGCCCATCGCCGACGCCAGCCCGACCGTCGCGGGTTGCATCACGCCGAGGAAGGTCGTCAGCCGGGCGCGCCGATGGTTATCCCAACCCGCGCCGCCCTCGGCGCCCGACGGATGGAAACGCGCGATCAGGCGCTGCGCCGCCAAGCCGCCGGCCTCCGCCAGCGCGGCGATCGTGCCGGCGGGCATCGTCAGGTTGAGCCCGCCCTCGTCGGACTTCTGGCTGATCTGGACGATGCGGTCGCGGAAGCCCGGCGTCGGGAACAGGATCTCGTCGCGCCAGTTCTGCATCGTGCCGACGATGCTTCCCAGGAAACCGGCCAGCCCCGCCAGCGGCGCCTTCTCGCGCGCATCCGGCGCGCGCTGCTCCCAGCCGTCGACGAGATCGGGCTCCGGCCAGTAGCGCAGGCGGCCGCCGCGATCGTCCTCCGGCAGGTAGATCCGTCCGCCGTCGTTGCCCGCATCCCCCGGCTCGATCGTATGGTCCGGATGCGGGCGCTTCAGGTTGATGGCGAACGTCGGATGCCGCGGCAACATCGCGTCGAACAGGTGCAGCGGCATGTTGCTGCCGATGCCGCCGTCCGAGAACCAGATCCGCGTCGCCCGCAGCCGCAGGCGGCGACGCTCCTCGGCCGTCGCCGCGGCGCGGACCGCCGCCTGCGTGCGCTGGTTGGCGGTGCGCGACCAGTCCACCGCGTACAGCGGCACGGCCGACAACAGCAGCGGGAAGCTCAGGCTCATCCGGATCGCGACCACCACCGGCAGGTCGCCGTGCCGCGGCAGCGGCCGCAGTTCGCGACCTTGGGCGCTCTCGATCACCGGACCGTCATGCCCGCCGCCGAACGGCGCCGCCAACGCCGCCATCACCGCCGGCGGAAACAGCCGCGACCACTCGAGCGGGTCGTAATAGAACATCGGCGTCCCGGGCCGGAACGGGATGCTGTAGACCATCTGCTGGCTGACCGCGCTCGTGATCACCTCGAGGTTGATGCGGCGCGTCGCCGGGTCCGGTCCCCACAGGTCCCCGAAGCTCAGCGGCGGCCCGTCGACGCTCTTTCCGGCCAGCTCATTGAAGTAGCCATGCAACCAGTCGGTGAGCGCGGTCTGCTCGCGCCACTCACCCGACTCACGGGGCTCGCCACGCGCGACCGGCCCCGGTTGCGTCAAACCGCTGCACAGGCCGTAGCCGTTGTCCTTGAGCCCACGGAGCAGGCTCCTGGCGAAGAGCGCCAGCACCGTACCGAGCATCGCAGCCGTCACGAGCGCGACGATCACCGCGATCCCCACGACGGCGACCAGCTTCTGCCAGGGTCCGGCGCTCCCATCGGACGCGATCAGCTGGAAATACGGGACCAACAGCGCCGCACCGACCGCGGCGATCGCCACGGCGGCGACGCCATGCATCGCCACCATCCCGCCGATGACCGACGCCACCGCCGCGCCCGTCGGCTTGCCGAGCGCCCGCGTCAGCACGTCGAAGTGGCGGCGCAGCGCGGGGACCGGCTGGAAGAGCGTGAACAGCCGGCTGCGACCGGGGCCAGGTCTTGCGCCCGGAAACTCGGCGCCCAGTTCCTCCGGCAGGCGGGCCAGCCGCTCGAACGCGCCGGCATGGCCGCGCTGGCGGCCGAGCTCCGCCGCGGCGCTGGCGCCGGCCGCGATCGCGCCCGCCGAGGTGCCGCCGATGTTCTTGAACCGGTATCGGTCGGACAGCCCGGCCACCAGCCGCGGATAGATCACGCCGCTGGTGACGCCGCCCTTCATGACGAGGTCGCAATGGCTGACCTCGCCGACCCCCGTCCCGGCCTCCGGTCCTGGTCCGGTGCCGGGTCTTGCCTCTGACTGCCGCATGTCGTCGCTCTCCATGACCCCTGATTCTCAGGGGGCCCGGCGACCACCGCTGTCAGGATCGTTCGGACTCGATGTCGCGGACGACGCCGTCACGCAGCATCACGCGACGGTCGCCGAAGCGCGCCAGGTCCTCAGGGTCGTGCGTGATCATCAGCATCGGCACGCCGACGCGCTCGAGCAGGGTGTCCAGCTCCGCGCGCATGCGGCCGCGCAGGTCCGGATCGAGCGCGGAGAACGGCTCGTCGAGCAGCAGCGCGCGCGGCTCGTTCACCAGCGCGCGGGCCAGCGCGGTGCGCTGGCGCTGGCCGCCGGACAGCTGGTGCGGCCGTTGCTGCGCGACGCGTTCCAGCTCGAAGGCCTGGATCCAGCGGTCGACCGCCTCGCCGCCCTCGTGGCGCGAGGGATTGCGCCAGCCGCGCTTCAGCGCGAAGGCGATGTTCTGCCGCACCGTGAGCTGCGGGAACAGCGCGTAGTCCTGGAACAGGTACCCCAGCCGCCGCTCACGGGCCGGCACGTCGATGCGCGACGCGCTGTCGAAGACCGGATGGCCGTCGATGTAGATCGTGCCCTCGTCGGGCTTGAGCAGGCCCGCGATGGCCTGGAGCGTGAGGCTCTTGCCGGCGCCCGACGGCCCGTAGATCACCGTCCGCCGCGTGTCGGTGCTGAAGGCGACATCGAGCTCGAAACGACGCCCGCCGCCGTCGACGTGCTTGCGGATACGGACCTCGAAGCTCATGCGGCGCTCCTCGGTCCGGCCAGACGGCCGGCGGCCAGCAGCACCACGATGCAGGTCAGCGACACGATCAGCACCAGCAGATTGGCCGTGTCGTCCTGACCGGCCTGCACCGCCTCGTAGACGGCGACGGACAGCGTCTGCGTCTTGCCCGGGATGCTGCCGGCGACCATCAGCGTCGCGCCGAACTCGCCCAGCGCGCGGGCGAAGGCCAGCAGCACGCCGGCCAGCACGCCGCGCCAGGCCATCGGCAGCGTCACGCGGAAGAACAGCGCCCATTCACTGAGGCCGAGCACCCGTCCGGCGCGCTCCAGCTGCGGATCGACGCCCTCGAACGCAGCCCGCGCGGACTTCATGACGAGGGGAAAGGCGACGATGGTCGCGGCGATCACGGCGCCCTGCCAGGTGAAGATCAGATTGATGCCGAAGGTGTCCCACAGCCACGCGCCCAGCCAGCCGCGCTTGCCGATGACGACCAGCAGGTAGTAGCCGAGCACCGTCGGCGGCAGCACCATCGGCAGCGTCAGGATGGCGTCGAGCAGCTCGCGCCCCGGGAAGCGCAGGCGCGCGAGCGCGAAGCCCGCGGCCACGCCGAGCACCAGGTTGAGCGCGGTCGCCCAGCCGGCGACCTTCAGCGACAGCGCGAGCGCGATCCAGGCAGATTCCACGAGGGGCGGCGCTCCTCAGTCCAACGTCGTCAGCCGATCAGCCGGTCGGCCGTTCAGGGCTTCTGGAAGCCGTACTTGGCCAGCACTGCCTGGCCGGCGGCCGAGGCCACGAAGTCCAGGAACTGCTTGCCGCCGTCGACGTTCGTGCCGCCGTTGGTGACGGCGATCGGGTAGGAGATCGGCGTCTCGGTCGGCACGCTGAACAGGATGCGGACCTTGTCCTTCAGCACGAAGGCGTCGGTCGCGTAGACGAAGCCGGCTTCGGTCTCACCGCGCGAGACGTAGTCCAACGCCTGGCGCACGTTCTGCGCATAGACCGCCTTCGGTTCGAGGGCGGTCCACAGGTTGGCCTTCTCCAACGCGGCCTTCGTATAGCGGCCGGCGGGCACGCCCTCGGGCTTGCCGATGGCGATGCGCTTGACGGCGGGCTGCTGCAGCTCGGCCAGCGACTTCAGCGCCACGCCGTTCTCCACCGGCGTGATCACGACCAGCGCGTTGCTGACGAAGTTGCGTCGCGTGCCGTCGACCAGCAGCTTCTGCTGCTGGGCCTTGTCCATCGTTTCCTGGTCGGCCGAGGCGAACACGTCCACCGGTGCGCCCTTGGCGATCTGTGCGAGCAACGCGTCCGACGCGGCGAAGTTGAACTGGACCTTGGTCCCGGGATGCGCCGCTTCGAAGGCAGGCGCCAGTTCCTTGAACGCATTGGTCAGGCTGGCGGCGGCGGAGACCGTCACGTCGGCGGCCTGCGCAAGGCCTGCGGCCATCAGTGCGAGGGTCAACACCGCGGCGCGGCGAGCGATCTGGACAGGGCGAATCGAGCGCATGGCGAGTCCCTCGAAGGGTGGACACAAAGGAGGCTCGCAATATATCCCAGGATATTGCGCCGCACGACGCTCGAACAAGGGCTGCCACGCAGCGCGCACGGCCATGCTGCGAAGGCCGAGGCCCGAGAACCTGGGTGTCTCGACGCCGGCGGCGCCGGTGCCCCTTGGAGCGAATTCCGAGCGGCGAGGTGGAGATTGAGCGGAAAGGGGCACCGGCGCTGCCGGCGTCCGCGCTGCTGTCAGGAGGCGAGCAGCTTGAGCAACTGCTTGATGTCGGGCTTGCACGCCGCGAGCGCCGTGTCCTCGATCTGCCGATAGAGCGAGACCAGCGCCCGGCCGGACTCGGTGAGCGCGCTCCCGCCGCCCTTGGCGCCGCCGGCGGCGGTGGCCACGGCGGGTTCCTTCAGTGCCTTGTTGGTTTCGTCGATCAGCAGCCAGGCGCGGCGATAGGACATGTCCAGCGACTTCGCCGCCGCGGTGATCGAGCCGGTCTCGTCGAGCGCTTCCAGCAGCGCGATCTTGCCGGGGCCGATGGCGATGACATCGCCGACGGTGACGCGCATGCGGAGCTTGAGCGTTGGCTTGAGCGACGGCTGGGGCGTGGAGGGGGCGGGAGTCGAACGGGCAACCATGGCTGCATTACACCCGATGCCGCATTCGACGCCGCACCCGTTGTTCCTCAGTCCGCCAGGCGCCAGCAGCCCCGCCCGGCCGCCTTGGCCGCATAGAGCGCGTCGTCCGCCCGGCCGAGCAGGGTCACGTCGCCCTCCGTCCCGCCGCCATGGCAGGCGATGCCGATGCTGGTCGTGAGCCGCAGATCCTGCCCCTGCAGCGTCAGCGGCGCCTGCACCGTGTCGAGCACCTTCTGGGCCACCACCGTCGCCTCCAGCGGCGTGTGCAGGTTCTCGAGGATCAGCACGAACTCGTCGCCGGCCAGCCGGCAGAGCTGGTCGGTCTCCCGGATCGCCCCGCGCACGCGGTCGGCGAAGGCGCGCAGCACCACGTCCCCGGCCGCATGGCCCAGCGAATCGTTGATCTGCTTGAAGTGGTCCAGGTCCATGAACATCAGCGCCATCGTGCGCTGGTTGCGCCGCGTGCGGGCGATCGCTTCCGACAGGCGGGACTCGAACTGGCGCCGGTTCGGCAACCCGGTCAGCGGGTCCACGCGGCTGAGCTGGTCCAGCTCCCGTTCGACCTGCTTGAACGGCGTGATGTCGGTCGCCAGCGTGTAGACGCCGGCCACGCTGCCGTCGGGGCGCAGGTCGGGCACGTACTCCGCCAGCATGTCCCGCACCACGCCATTGGCCTCCGATCGCGTCTCGAAACGCTGCCGAACGCCCGCCAGCGCCGCCTTCAGGAAGGGCTGCCGCTGCGCATGCAGCACCGGGCCGACGACCTCCAGCAAGGTGCGCCCCAGCGCCTCCTCCGGCGTCATGCCCATCCAGGTCCGGAAGGTCGCATTGAGGAAGCGCAGGCGCTCCTCCGCGTCGATGTAGGAGATCAGTACCGGCAGGTTGTCCGCGATCGTGCGCAGCCGGCGCTCGCTCGCTTCGTGGCGCAGCACCGCGTCATGCAGCTCCAGCGTGCGCGCCTCGACGCGCAGCTCCAGCGAGGCGTTCAGCTCCGCCAGCGAGCGGTCCTGCGCGGCCTGCCGGTGCGCCAGGTCGGTCAGCGCGTGCGACAGCACCGCCGCCTCGCGGTACCCGCCGACGATGGGGAGCGCGTCCTCGCTCAGGTGACGGCGTTGCGCGATCGCGTCGGCCAGTTCGTTCAGCGGCCGGCTCATGCGCCGCGCCAGCCACCAGCTCAGCGGCACCGCCGCCGCCAGCAGCAGGATCGCGCTGAGCACGATCTGCCGGCGCAGCCCGTAGTAGTCCGACAGCGCCACCGCCACCGGCTGCCGCACCAGCACCGTCCAGCCCAGGCCCGGGTACAGGCCGTAGCCCTGGCTCGGCACGCTGACGGCGAAGTAGTCGACGCCGTCGGCCTCGTGATGACGCAGGCCCTGGCCGTGCTCGGTGCCGATCGGCATCTTCTTTCCCTCGAGGTCCGAGGGCCCCAGGATCACCACGCCGTCCTTGCCCAGGACCAGCGCGTCGGCCTGATGGGACGACATCGTCGCGTCGATCAGCTCGCTCTTGATCTGGCGCGCCCAGCCCCAGCTCAGGTGCACGCCGAAGACGCCCTGCAGCTGCCCGCGGTGGTCGAGCAGCGGGATCGCGAAGTCGACGAAGCGCCAGGGCTCGTTCTGGCGCGGCAGCAGTTTTTCCAGCAGCAGCGCCGCGTGCACGTCGCCGACGAAGGGCTGCCCGCCCTTCGCGCCCTGCCACCACGGGCGCTTGGAGACGTCGACGCCGTCCAGCAGCCCGCCGGCCGCGGCCAGGACCCGGCCCTGTCCGTCGGTCACGCCCAGCCACGCGAAGTGGTCGAAACCGACCTGCACCTGATCGAGTGCGCGGCGCATCGTCTCGGGGTCGTCGAAGCGGCGGAAGGGCTCCAGCTGGGCCAGCACCCGGACTTCCTTGAACTGCTGCGCCATGCCGCGGTCCAGCGCGTCGCGGAAGTCGACCGCGACCTGGCGCAGCGACTCCACCGCGCGGCGCTCGGCATGGGCGCGGGCGAAGTTCTCGATCAGCAGCGCGGAGATCAGCAGCGCCGCCGCCACCGCCGACAGCACCATCGCCGTGAGCCAGCGGCCCAGCGAGGCGCGCGAGCCGCGCGGCGGGACGAAGCCGTCGGCGCCCGCGGCGCCGGTTCCCTGAGGACCGCCGGGGGCTGGGGGCGACGGCAGGACCTGGGTGTTGTCGTGCATCCGCGCATTTGTAGCGAGAGCCGGCCCGGCCCGCAACGCGGGATAGTGCCACTGCACCAGCGGCGGGCAAAGCCCGACCCTCTGTGGGCACCGTCGCGGGGCGGGGTTTGCAGGCGCACCAAAAGCGGTCAAGCTGGAGGCCTGACCGGCCCGCCCGCCGGACGGGGGTGGGCACGGCGCTTGCAACCGGCCCCTTCCGACCGCCACCCGGAGGCGGTCCGTCCCTGGAGACCTCATGCATGCGCTGACCCTTCCGGCCCCTGGCCACTATGACGAGATGCTGCTGCAAAGCGGCGCGATCCGGCCCAGTTACCAGGACTTCGCGGACTGGCTGCACGCCCAGACCCCCGACGCCCTCGCCAAGAAGCGGGCCGAGGCCGACCTGCTGTTCCACAAGGTCGGCATCACCTTCGCCGTCTACGGCGACGAGGCCGGCGCGGAACGCCTGATCCCCTTCGACACCGTGCCCCGCATCGTCCCCGCCGACGACTGGCGGATGCTGGAACGCGGCCTGCGCCAGCGCGTCACCGCGCTCAACCGCTTCCTGTGGGACATCTACCACGACCACGAGATCGTCAAGGCCGGCCTGATCCCCGCCGAGCAGGTCTTCGCCAACGCGCAGTACCAGCCGGCAATGCAGGGGCTGGACCTGCCGCTGGGCGTCTACGCGCACATCACCGGCGTGGACCTGATCCGCCATTCCGACGGCGGTTATTACGTGCTGGAGGACAACCTGCGCGTGCCCTCCGGCGTCAGCTACATGCTGGAGAACCGCAAGATGATGATGCGGCTCTTCCCGGAGCTGTTCGCGAAGTACCCGATCGCGCCGGTCGCGCACTACCCGGCGCTGCTGCTGAACACGCTGCGCCAGGCCAGCCTGGCGGACAACCCGACCGTCGTGGTGCTGACGCCGGGGCCGTTCAACTCGGCCTACTTCGAGCACGCCTTCCTCGCCCAGCAGATGGGCGTGGAGCTGGTCGAAGGCCAGGACCTGTTCGTCAAGGATGGTTTCGTGTTCATGCGGACCACCGTCGGACCGAAGCGCGTCGACGTGATCTACCGCCGCATCGACGATGCCTTCCTCGACCCGCTGGCCTTCCGGTCCGATTCGATGCTGGGCGTGCCGGGGCTGCTGTCGGTCTACAAGCAGGGGCACGTGGTGCTGGCGAATGCGGTCGGCACCGGCGTCGCGGACGACAAGTCCATCTACCCGTACGTGCCGGACATGATCCGCTTCTACCTCGGCGAGGAACCCATCCTGCACAACGTGCCGACCTGGCAGTGCCGCAAGCCGCAGGACCTGGAACACGTGCTGGCCAACATGGCCGAACTGGTGGTGAAAGAGGTCCACGGCGCCGGCGGCTACGGGATGCTGGTCGGACCGGCCGCGACCGCGGCCGAGGTCGCGGACTTCAAGGAACGCGTCAAGGCGAATCCGTCGAACTACATCGCGCAACCGACGCTGTGCCTGTCGAGCTGCCCCACCTTCGTCGAGCGCGGCATCGCGCCGCGCCACATCGACCTGCGACCCTTCGTGCTCTCGGGGCGCGAGGTCAACATGGTCGCCGGCGGTCTGACGCGCGTGGCGCTGAAGGCGGGCTCGCTGGTCGTCAATTCGTCCCAAGGTGGCGGCACCAAGGACACCTGGATCCTGGAGAACTGAACCATGCTCAGCCGTACCGCCGCACAGCTCTACTGGATGAGCCGATACATGGAGCGCGCCGAGAACCTGGTGCGCATGCTCGACGTCACGCATTCGCTGTCGCTGCTGCCGCAGTCGCGCGGCGCCGCGACGGAACTCGCCGCGCCGCTCGCCGTGACCGGCACGCTCGAGGCCTACCAGGCGCGACATCCGCAGTTGAGCGCCGCGCAGCTCTTCCGTTTCATGGGGATCGACCTGGAGAACCCCGCCTCGGTGCTGTCCTGCATCCGGCAGGCGCGCGAGAACGCGCATGCCGTGCGCGGTCAGATCACGGCCGAGATGTGGGAAGCCATCAACACCAGCTGGCTGGAGGCTCGCGAGCTCGCGCGCAAGGGCGTGGCCGAGCCGTCGTCCTTCTTCGACTGGGTGAAGGAGCGGTCCCACCTGTTCCGCGGCGCGACCTACGGGACGCTGCAGCGCAACGACGCGTACTGCTTCATCCGGCTGGGCACCTTCGTCGAGCGCGCGGACAACACCGCGCGGCTGCTGGACGTGAAGTCGCAGCTGATCGCGCCGGCGGTGGACACGCTGGCGCCGGTCGACGCACCGAGCGAAAGCGCGCCGGACTTCTATGCGTGGAACGCGCTGCTGCGCTCGCTGTCGGCCTTCGAGGCGTACCACGCGGCCTACCGCGACAGCCTGAACGGCCGCCGCGTGACCGAGCTGCTGATCCTGCGGCCGGACGTGCCGCGCTCGCTGCGCGCGTGCTGCGACGAGATCCGCGCGGTGCTGCCGCAAATCGAGGCGCGCGAGGGCTCCGAGGATGCGGGGCGCAATGTCAAGCAGAGCGCCGGCCGGCTGGCGCTGCGACTGGAGTATGGTGCGGTGGACGAGATCCTCGACCAGGGGCTGCATCCCTGGCTGACGGGTTTCCTGCAGGACTCGGCGCGGCTGGGCCGCGACATCCAGCAGGCCTACTTCGAGGCGCAGTGAAACCAGGGACGGCGCCATGCATCTGCACATCTCGCACGAGACCATCTATGCCTACGACTCGCCGGTGGCGCGCAGCACGCAGTACCTGCGGCTGACGCCGCGGCCCACGCGTGGCCTGCGCGTGCTGCACTGGCAGCTGGAGCTGCCGTCGCCCGCGAGCGCCTGCAAGGACGCGTTCGGCAACACGATGCATGTGCTGAGCCTGGACGGCCCGCGGCGCGACATCGTCCTGCGCGCGATCGGCGAGGTCGACACCGACGACGCGCCGCCCACGCCGGATCCTGAAGAGGACCTGCCCTCCCCGCTGTTCCTGCGCGACAGCCCGCTGACGCGGGCGGACGACGCGCTACGGCAGTTCGCCGGCGGCTTCGCGGAAGCGGCGAAGGCCGATGCGCATGGCGCGTTGCTCGCGATGATGGCGGCCATCGGCGAGCGCATGCCCTATGTGCGCGGCTACACGGACGCCGCGACGCCCGCGGCGGAGGCTTTCCAGACGGGTCATGGCGTCTGCCAGGACCACGCGCAGGTCTTCGTGTGCTGCGCGCGGCTGCTGGGGCTGCCGGCGCGTTACGTGTCGGGGTACCTTGCGACGGACTTCGAGCATGTGGCGAGCCATGCCTGGGCGGAGGTGCGCCTGCCCGCGGCCGACGACGCCGACCCCGCCGCCGCGCACGGCATGGCGGGCGGGTGGCTGGGTTACGACATCAGCAACCAGTGCCTGGCGGACGGGCGTTACGTGAAGCTCGCGACGGGTGCGGACTACCTGGACGCGTGCCCGGTGCGCGGTGTCCGCACCGGCGGCGGGCTGGAGACGATGCGGGCGCAGGTGCATGTGAAGCCCGGCACGACCGATCAGCAATGAAGATGCACCACGACGGCGCGCTGCAAGCCTGATGCGCTAACCTTCCGCCCCATGACTTACTGTGTTGCCATGCGGCTGCGTGCCGGCCTGCTGTTCGCGTCGGATTCGCGGACCAACGCGGGCGTGGATCACATCGCCACGTTCCGCAAGATGAATCTGTTCGAGCAGCCCGGCGAGCGCCTCATCACGCTGCTGACGGCCGGCAACCTAGCCACGACGCAGAGCGTGGTGAGCCTGCTGCGCCAGCGCGCGACCGCCGACGGCCGTCACCTGATGAGCCTGACGTCGATGTACGACGTCGCGGAGCTGGTGGGCAAGACGCTCAAGGAAGTCGTCGCGCGTGACAGCGACGGCGTCGGCCAGTTGAACCAGGGCGTGGACTTCGGCGCCAACTTCATCGTCGGCGGGCAGATCCGGGGCGAGGCGCCGCGCGTCTTCCATGTCTATCCGCAGGGCAACTTCATCGAGGCGACGGAAGACACGCCTTACGTGCAGATCGGCGAGTCCAAATACGGCAAGCCCATCATCGACCGCGTGATCGACTTCGACAGCTCGCTGGCCGAAGCGACGAAGTGCGCGCTGATCTCGTTCGACTCGACGATCCGGAGCAACCTGTCGGTGGGGTTGCCGATCGACATGCTGCTCTACAAGACCGACAGCTTCGCGCCGGCCGAGCCGCACCGGATCACCAAGGACGATCCCTACTTCAAGACCATCAGCCAGGGCTGGGGCGGCGGCTTGAAGCGGGTGTTCGAGCAGTTGCCGGACGAAGACTGGTTCGCGTGAGCGGACGGCAAGCCGGTCACGGCTTGCCCTGGCAGTCGCAGACCTCGCTGCCGTTGTCGAAGACGACACGCCAGCGGCCGTCGACGTCAAGGCGCCATGTGGACGCGAAACGCGCCACCAGCTTGTCCTTCACATGCACTGGGCCGGTGGAGTAGCCGAGCTTGCCGTCGGGCAGCACCTCGACGAGATCGGGCGCCCAGGAGAACGGCGCTTCCGCGCTGTCGAAGAAGCGCTTCCAGTGCGCCAGAACGGCGGCTCGGCCGCGCAGCGGCCGCTTGCCGTCGATGAACACTGCGTCCTCGGCAACGAATTCGGCGAAGGCCTTGAAGTCTCGTTTGGCCATCGTGGCGGCGAAGGCGATTTCAGCATCGCGCACAGGATTGCTGACACCTGCAGCGGATGGCGCCGCAGCCTTCGAGGAATTCATCGCGGTCGCGCTCAATACACCGGACGTCAGCGCAAGCGTGGATCGGAGGATCGAGCGGCGGTCAGGCATGGCGGGGCTCCTCGGCGAGTAAGGCGGAGTCTAGCGACCACGTGAAGGCTAGAAGGAAGTCAGCTTGCGCGCCGATCCTGTTTTCCACGGCACGCGATAAAGGCCGTTGCGAGCCGTCTCCACGTGCTCAAGGATGATCGGCCACCATTCGACGAGGCGCTCCGCAATGGCCCAGAAGCCATGCCCGCTCCACTGCGGATCCAACACGTAGCCGATGAGCTCGTTGCGATGAAAGGTCGTCCTCTCGTCGCCGCCCTGTTTCTTGAACTTGTCATTGGTCACCACCACCCAATGGGGCCCGTGGTCCTGCAGACGACTGAGCCACACGACATCGTCGGCGCTTTGCGGGAAGAGATCCTTGAGATGGTGGACCTGCTCCACAACGCACTCCTGGCGGGAAAGCGCCCCGATCGCCTTGGCCAGATCGATCGACAGGTTGTTGTCGAAGATGAATTTCATGCCGCCGCCAACCGTTCTTCGTAGGCGACCGCCGCCATGACCTCGTTGGGCGTCACCCGCCAGATGCGCGAGACGAAGTCCGTATTGCCTCCCTCCGCCCGATGGGAGAGAAACAGCGTCTCCGTCGACACATTGATCCGTGTGAGGATGGGCTCGCCAAAGCACCTCGCCGGATCGAGCACAACGACGCGCTCGTTCGGCACCGGGAACCATCGACGCGAATTTCCGTCCGTATCGAATTCGACGCCGTCGAACAGCGAAGGACGGATGACGCTGTCCAGCACCAGTTGCCGCGCTTGCACGTCAAGAAGACGCGAGGGCTGACCGTCGATACCGACGATGTCCATGAAGATGCGTTTCCCATCCGACAGGAATCGCCGAGACTGCAGCGGATACGGTCCCATCTGCTCGCGAGCAAGTTGGATGGCTGCTCGGACCGTTTGCAGCGCCACACCTTGCTCGACCAATCGTGCGACCACCCGCAACTCCATGAGGTCCTTGAACCCGAGCACATGCCGGTCACCGATCTCTTCATCGTCAGAGTACTGCAGTGACCACAGCGGCGGCGTGATGCTCAGACCGTTCTTCGTCTTGCGCGAACTTCCCTTCAGCCATCGGCGCACGCTGCGCAAGTCCAGGCGAAGAAGCCGAGCGGCCTCGTAGGTGGAGTAAAGACCGGTACCGACAAGCGAATGACGTTGACTCATGACGAAGCAGTTTAGGAACGCTTCGTGAGTCCGGATTCAAGCCAGCCGGGGGATGTTGCCGCCGAGACACGCCCCATCGGGCGCCCCCTTCAGTGGGAACTCAATCGTCGAGCGACTTCAGGAACTGCTTCAGCTCCGGCGTCCTCGGCGAGCCGAAGACATCGGCGGGCGTGCCGATCTCATGCACCCGTCCCTGGTGCATGAAGATCACCCGATCCGCGACCTTGCGCGCGAAGTTCATCTCGTGCGTGACCATCAGCAGCGTCATGCCTTCGTCGGCCAGCGACTCGACGACGCGCAGGACCTCGCCGACCAGCTCAGGATCCAGCGCCGAGGTGATCTCGTCGCACAGCAGCACCTGCGGCTCCATCGCCAGCGCCCGCGCGATCGCGCCGCGCTGATGCTGACCGCCCGACAGCTGATCGGGCATCGCATCGAATTTCTCCGCCAGGCCCACGCGCGCCAGCAGCGCGCGCGCCTGCTCCGCGGCGTCCTTGTCGGAGCGCCGCTTCACCAACGTCGGCGCCAGCATTACGTTGCGGCCGACGCTCAGGTGCGGGAACAGGTTGAAGCTCTGGAAGATCATCCCGACCTGCTGCCGCAGCGCCCGCATCGCCATCGCGCTCTCGTGCAGCAGCGGCTTGTCGGCCACGCGCAGCGAGCCCTCCTGGAACTGCTCCAGGCCGTTGATGCAACGCAGCAGCGTGCTCTTGCCCGAGCCGCTCTTGCCGATCAGCGCGATCACCTCGCCGCGCATCACGTCCAGGTCGATGCCCTTGAGCACTTCGTTCGTCCCATAGGACTTGCGCAAGGCGGTGATGCGCACGATGGGCACGCCGGGAGCAGGCATCCCCATCGGCGGGTTCATGTCGTCGATCGGGTGGTCGATCACGTGATCGATCAGCTTGTCAGGCAGTGCGGCCATGCTGCTTCCTTTCGAGGTGTTGGGCGGCCAGGCTCACGGGAAAGCACAGCACGAAATAGAACAGCGCCACGCAACCGAAGACCAGGAAGGGCTTGAAGCTCGCGTTGGCGATCATGCCGCCGGCCTTGGTCAGCTCCACGAAGCCGATCACCGACGCGAGCGCGGTGCCCTTGATGACCTGCACCAGGAAACCGACCGTGGGCGCGATCGCCAGGCGCGCCGCCTGCGGCAGGATCACGTGGCGCAGCTGCTCGCCGAAGCTCATCGCCAGGCTGCGCGCGGCTTCCCATTGGCCGCGCGGCACGGCCTCGACGCAACCGCGCCAGATCTCGACGAGGTAGGCGCTCGTGTAGAGCGTCAGCGCCAGTGAGGCCGCCGTCCACGCCGAGACGTCGATGCCCAGCAGCGACACGCCGAAATAGGCGAGGAACAGCTGCATCAGCAGCGGCGTGCCCTGGAAGATGCCGACGTACGCGCCGATCACGCGCTGCGTCTTGCGGCCCAGTCCGATGCGCAAGCACAGCAGCGTCGCGCCGACCAGACCGCCGCCGATGAAGGCGATCAGCGACAGCGCCACGGTCCAGCGCAGGGCGAGCGCGAGGTTGCGCAGGATGTCCCAGAGGGTGAACTCGATCATGAGGGTCTCCCGCCGCCGAAGAACCACTTCGGCCCGGCCCAGAGCAGGAAGCGCCGCGTGACCAGCGACAGCGCCAGGTAGATCGCCAGCGCGACGAAGGTCGCCTCGAACGCGCGGAAGTTGCGGCTGTGGATCAGGTTGGCGGCGTAGCTCAGTTCCTCGGTGGAGATCTGACCGCACACCGCCGTGCCCAGCATCACGATGACGATCTGGCTGGTCATCGCCGGCCACACGCGCTTGAAGGCGGGCGGCAGGATGACGCGCGTGAAGACCTGCGTCGGTCCGAGGGCCAGGCTTTGCGCCGCTTCCCACTGGCCCTTGGGCGCGGCCTGGATGCCGGCGCGCAGGATTTCGGTGCCGTAGGCGCCGAGGTTGAGCGTCATCGCGATCAGCGAGGCGGCCTCCGGCGACAGCTTCACGCCCAGCGCCGGCAGGCCGAAGAACACGAAGAACAGCTGCACGATGAAGGGCGTGTTGCGCAGCAGCTCGACGTAGACGCCGACGCCGCGCCGCAGGGCCGTCGACCCGCAGGCGCGGGCCCAGGCGCCCAGCGTCGCGATGAGCAGGCCGAGCGGCACGGCGATCACCGTGAGACCGACCGTCCACGCGAGGCCGCGCAGCAGCAGCGGCCATTCGGCGAGGACGGCGCCGAAGTCGAACTCGATCATGGGCGGCTCCCGGGGTGCCTGCTAGACGCGATCAATGTCGAGATGCAGCGAGTCGCCGCTCAGAGCGGCAGCTCGCCCGCGCCGCGGCCCAGCCACTTCTTGGAGAGCGCTTCGAGTTCCCCGCCCTGCTTCGCGGCAGCGACGATCGCGTTGACCTTCGCCAGCAAGGCGTCCTCGCCCTTGGCCACGCCGATGAAGCACGGGCTGTCCTTGAGCAGCAGCTTGTATTCGATGTTCAGCCCGGGCTGGCGCTGCATCAGGTTTCCGGCGACGGCGGCGCTGGTGGCGACCACCTGCGTCTGGCCGGCGGCGAACGCGGCAATGGTCGCGTTGTTGTCCTCGAAGCGCTTGAACTCCAGCGTCGTCGGCGCGACCTTGGCGAGCTCCTGGTCCTCCATCGCGCCGCGCGTGACGGCGACGGTCTTGCCGGCGAGGTCGGCGAAGCTCTTGATCGCCAGGCTCTTGGGCGCGAAGACGGCTTGATAGAACGGCGCGTAGGCCGAGCTGAAGGCGATGACCTTCTCGCGTTCCGGGTTCTTGCCGAGCGTGGAGATGACGAGGTCGGCCTTCTTCGTCTGCAGATACGGAATGCGGTTGGCGCTGGTGACCGGCACCAGCTCGACCTTCACGCCGAGCTTGGCGGCGATCAGTTCGGCCATCGCGACGTCCAGGCCTTGCGGCTTCATGTCGGGACCGACGAAGCCGTAGGGCGGGTAGTCGGTCGGGATCGCGATCTTGATGGTCTTGGACTTGGTGATGGTGTCCAGCGCGGTCTGCGCCTGCGCGCCCAGCGAGAGGACGCCCAGGCCGAGACCGAGACCCACCGCCAGCAGCAGGCGACGCGGCAGGAAAGCGCGGACGGAGGGACGGACGGCGTGGCTCATAACAAGGCTCCTAGGTAGGGGGCGGGGGCGGAATCGGAAACGTCGGCAGCCGCCGTGCGTGCGCGCGAGCGGCGCGCTGGCGAGGCGGAAGTCGATGAGACGGAAGACGATGCGGAGGCGCTCGACGCCAACGGCGAGAGCGCCTGCCGTAGGTGATGCAGGGGGTCGTCGGTCTGCGTCTCGAGCTGCAGCCCGGCCTGCACACTGGCGAGGTGTTCGGCCATCAGCGCCTCGGCGCGGACGGCGTCGCCTTGCTCGAGCGCGGCCACGATGGCGACGTGCTCCTGGCAGGACTGCGCGGCGTCGTGCGACGACTGGTAGAGCATCGCGATCAACGTGGTGCGCGCGGTGTAGTCGCGCAGCGTGTCGGCGAGCAGGCTGTTGCCGAGGCACTCGGCCAGGCAGACATGGAAGTCGCCGAGCAGGAAGCTGCGCGCGCCGACGTCGTCGCCGCGCAGGGCGGCCTTCTCCTGCGCGAGGTGCTTCTTCAGGCGCGTGAGCGCGGGCTTGTCGAGCGGCCGTCGGCCGCGGAGCAGACCGAGCTCGATGACTCGTCGTGCTTCGAAAGCTTCACGGGCTTCGTCCCGCGAAGGGGCGATGAGGTACCAGCCGCGGCGCGCGCTGACGGTCACGATGCCGCGCGCGGCGAGCCGGGTCAGCGCCTCGCGGACGATGGTGCGGCTGCAGTCGAAGAGCAGCGCCAGCTGCTGCTCGCCGAGACGCGTGCCCGGCGCCAGCTTCTGCGCCAGCACGGCATCGATGATGCGTTGGCTGATGTCGGTGGCGGTGATGCCCATGCACGGGGCTTTGCAGCTTCCGTGCCAGCGCGGGTCCACCCTGCCTTCCCAGGCTCATCTGTCTTGTATGCAAGACAGAACGGCACCCGCGCACCGCCGTTGCGCACAAGCTTGGTGTGGCGGGCACTGTCGCAGTGCCTGTCTGGCCGTCAATGCGGCCACGGGGCTTCGATGTCGTTCATCGCAGGCGGGCGATGACGATCGTCCTCTTCGGATAGTTCCGCCTGATCCATCAAGAATGGAGCGTGCTTGATCTTCTGGTAGAGATTCAGCAGTCGACGCTCCGCCTTCTCGAGAAGGGTGTCATAGCGCATCAACGTGATCGTGGTCTGGGGCCCGGCATTCCAGAACTCCTCTTCCCCGCGTTGGATGCCCTCTCCAAGAACATAGCAATCAATCTTCGTGTGAGCTTTGAAGCATCCGTGATTCCGAAGCTCCTTCACGTACTTCACCACCTGCGACCGCTCGGTATCCCCGATCTCCGTGCCGGTCGTCTTCAGTTCGATGAGTGCGAGATGCTTGATGCCGTTGACCTCATGCACGGCGTCGTAAGACGGGCAGGCGTAGAGCCCGATGCTGCTATCGGGTAACACAACGAAGTCAGGACGATTTCGGGAGCCGACTGCCGTCGGATCCTTGAGGAATTTCCGGATCACTCGCGTCATGCCTGCGTTCGCCGTGAACTCGGCCGACTCGAACTCCGGACCAAACATCCACAACCCGCGCGCGACGAGCGGTTGCAGTTCGTGGACTTCATCGACGCCCACCACATCGAGCTTGCCGCGAAGCTCGGCGATCAGTCGCAGGCGGCACTCGACCTCGTTGAGCACCAGCGTCGCCATGCTGGCCGGCCAGCGGCTCAGGATGTCGCGGAGCGCGCCCGCATTCGCATTGGGCACGTGTTCATCGTTGCAAGCATCAATCAATACTGTCTCCTTCGGTTGGGAAGGAAGTCAGTGTCTGAAAGAACTTCGGCGCCGAATATGGCGCCGAATTGCAGGAGTCGCTGATATCGAAGTCAGCGTCAGCCGTCGACCCGCATCGAGTAGTCAACCGCCTTCGCGTCCTTGGTCAGGCGCCCGACCGAGATGCGGTCGACGCCCGTCGCCGCGATCCAGCGCAACTGGTCGATGGCCACGCCGCCGGACACCTCCAGCAAGGCCTGACCCCCGGCGATCGCCACCGCCTCGCGCATCATCGGCTCGCTGAAGTTGTCCAGCAGCACGCTGACCGCGCCGGCCTTCAAGGCCTCGCGCAGTTGCTCGATGGTCTCGACCTCGACCTGGATGGACACGCCGGCCTCCAGCGCCTGCGCCTGCTGCAACGCCTGCGTCACACCGCCGGCCGCGGCGATGTGGTTCTCCTTGATCAGGATCCCGTCGTAGAGGGCCAGGCGTTGATTCGCCCCGCCGCCCACGCGCACCGCGTACTTCTGCGCCAGCCGCAGGCCGGGCAGCGTCTTGCGCGTGTCCAGCACCGCGCAGCCGCGCGGGTTCGGGCTGGCGCCTTCGATCGCGCGCGCATGCGCCCGCGTCGTCGTCGCCGTGCCCGACAGCAGCTGCAGGAAGTTCAGCGCCGGCCGCTCGGCCGACAGCAGCGACCGGCCTTCGGCCTCGATGCGGCAGACCACCGTGTCGGGCGCCATGTCGGCGCCTTCCTCGTACGACCACTCGATCCGCGACGACCCGTCCAGCGCGAGGAACACGCCCTCGAACCAGTCGCGCCCGCACAGCACCGCCGCTTCGCGCACGCGGACATGCGCCGTCACGCGCCGGCCCGCCGGCACCAGCCGCGCGGTCCAGTCGCTGACGCCGATGTCCTCGAACAGCGCATCACGGATGTTGCGCGCGCGGGCCTCGTCCAGGGTCTCGTTGTGATCGAACATCGTCTCGCGTTTCCGACTTGCGCTCGTTGCGCCTGTTTACTCGGCCTCGCCGATCGTGATCGACAGCTCGCCGAAGCCCTCGATCACGCCGGTGATCTTGTCACCCGGCTTCACCGGGCCGACACCTTCCGGCGTGCCCGTGTAGATCAGGTCGCCCGGCTCCAGGTGATAGAACTGCGACAGGTTGGCGACCAGCTCCGGAATGCTCCAGATCATGTCCGACAGGTCGCCGCGCTGCTTCTCCACGCCGTTCACCGACAGCGTGATCGCGCCCTTCGTCAGGTCGCCCTGCTCCGAACGCGGCACCAGCTCGGTGATCACCGCCGAGTGCTCGAAGCCCTTGCCCAGGTCCCACGGCCGGCCGATGGCCTTGGCCTCGTTCTGCAGGTCGCGGCGCGTCATGTCCAGTCCGGCGGCGTAGCCCCAGACCGCATCGCCGGCCTGCTCGGGCGTGGCCTTGAACACCGGCTTGCCGATCGCGACGACCAGCTCCATCTCATAGTGCAGGTTCTTCGTGCCCGGCGCGTACGGGATCGTGCCGCCCGACGGCGCCAGCGCGCTGGCCGGCTTGGTGAAGTAGAACGGCGGCTCGCGATCCGGGTCGCTGCCCATCTCACGGGCGTGGGCGGCGTAGTTGCGGCCGACGCAGAAGATGCGGCTGACGGCGTAACGCGCGTCGGTGCCGCGCACGGCCACGGCGGCCTGCGGCGCTGGGGAGAAGATGTAGGTGCTCATGACGATGCGGACGTAACGATCGAAACGATCATGAAAGGGAAGGAGGGTGCGCGCAGCATAACCTTGGCAAATCCGCGCCGCATTGCTAGGGTTGCGGCCATGTTTGAAGCCCGCCCCGCCGGTCAACGCCTGGCCGTCCTGACGTGTGCCCTGATCCTGGCCGCCTGTGCCAGCCGCGGTCCCACCCCCTCCCGTCCCGCTCCCGGCGGTCCCAAGGTCTCCTCCTGGCCCGACCGGGACGGCCCCGACGCCGTCGTCCCCCCCGACCTCAAGAAGGTGCCCGACGCGGTGCCCAAGCTGGAATCCATCCGCAAGGGCGGTCCCAACAAGCCCTATGAAGTGCTTGGCGAACGCTACGAGCCGATCGCCGAGGACAAGCCGCTGGTGCAGAAGGGCCTGGCGTCCTGGTACGGCCGCAAGTTCCACGGCAAGCCGACGTCCAGCGGCGAGATCTACAACATGTACGCGATGACGGCCGCGCACGCGACCATCCCCATTCCGAGTTACGCCCGCGTGCGCAACCCGAAGAACGGCCGCGAGATCATCGTGCGCATCAACGACCGCGGCCCGTTCCACAAGGGCCGCATCATCGACCTGAGCTACACCGCCGCGCTCAAGCTGGATGTGCTCAACGGCGTCGCGCCGGTCGAGATCGAGCGCATCACCTATGAGGACATCCGCACCGGCGCGTGGACGCGCGACCGCGACACGATGTCACCCGATCCGAAGGTCGCCCCCGACACCCCCGTCTACGCCGCCGCCACGCCCAGCGGCGCGCCCGACCTGACGACCACCGCGCAGCTGCGACCACCGGTCACGCCGGTGCCCGCGCAGGTGCCGCTGCCGGCGCCGGTGATCGCACCGGTGGCCAAGGCGGACCGGCCCGCGACGTCGTCGATGCCTTCCGCGTCACCCTCGACGGCCACCGCGGGAATGGCGGACGCGGGCATGACGCCCATCCCCATCACCGCGCTGCCGCCCGGCAGCGACCTGCCGCCGTCGGGCCAATCCAAGGCCGACGCGATGGCGGTCGCCACCGCCGGCGCGATCGCCGCGACCGACTCTCAGGCGCCGGTGCCCGCGCTGAAGATCGCCGCCGCCGCGCAAGGCTACTGGCTGCAGTTCGGCGCGTTCTCCCGCATGGAAGGCGCCGAGCAGCTGCGCGAACGCTTCACGCGCGGTATGGAAGAACTGGCGCCGATGCTGACGATCTTCAAGGACAAGAACCTGCACCGCCTGCAGGCCGGTCCGTTCGCGAGCCGCGAGGATGCCCGCGCCGCCGCCGACCGCGTCCGCACGTCGATGGCGCTGACGCCCATCCTGGTCGAGCGACGCTGAGGCTCAGCGCCCGCCAGCCACGTCCAGCGTGGCCCCCACGGTGAAGCTGGCCGCATCGGACATCAGCCAGGCGATGGCCTCGGCGATCTCCTCCGCGCGGCCGAGCCGGCCGATGGGAATGCCCTTTGCCGCCTCCGCCAGCAACGTGTGGAGTTCCTCCGCGGGGAGGCTGTCGGCATGGATGTCGGTCTCGATCACCCCGGGACGCACGCCGTTGACCCGGATGCCCTGCCCGATGAGCTCATGCGCCAGGCTCAGGGTCAGCGTGTCCACCGCGCCCTTGCTGGCCGCGTAATCCGAATAGAGGTGCGGCGATCCGCGCTGCGCCGCGCGCGACGACAGGTTGACGATCGCACCGCCGTGTCCGCCGTGGGACGTGCTCATCCGCGCGGCGGCCTGCTGCGTGCAGTAGACCAGTCCGAAGACGTTGACCTCGAAGACGCGCCGCAGGCGCTCGGGCGTGAGGTCCGCGAGCGAAGCCTTGCGGGCCACCATGCCGGCGTTGTTCACCAGTCCGGTGAGCCGGCCGAGCCGCGCGTCGACCTCCGCGAACATCGCCGCGACCTGCGCGGGATCGGCCACATCGGCGCGTATCGTCACCGCGCGCCGACCCTGCGCCCGCACGCGATGCGCGACGGCCTCGGCCGCGTCGGCATCCTGCCGGTAGTTGAGGGCAAGGTCATGACCGCGCGCCGCCAGCAGCAACGCCGTCGCCGCGCCGATGCCGCGGCCGGCGCCGGTGATCAGCGTGATCGGGCGATCGACCTCATCGGTCATTGCTGCGGAACCGTCGGCCCGCTCGGAGTCAGGGACACCATTTGTCATGGGCGCGATTGTGCGCTCGGCATCGCTTTGCGATGATGGTCTGCATGCCGCCGCTCGACGCCGCCACGCTGCTGATGGTGATCGCCGTGATCGACGCCGTCGCGTGTGTCGTCTGGCTCGCGCTGGGCGAGGTGCTGCGCATCGCGCCGCGCGCGTCGCGGCGGATCTCCGCCCACCACGGCCTGCTCGCGTTGAGCTGGTGGCCCGCGCTGCCGGCCTCGATGGAGCGGCTGATCGGGCTGCCGCTGGACCTGGTCGCCGCCGGCTTCCTCACCGCCGGCGCCCGCGCCCTCACGCGGGACCGCGACAACGCCCGCGACATCGTCGCCATCGTCGCGCTCGGCGTCGTCGCGGTCGCCTGCACCGCCGGCGATCCCGACCCCGACCGGGCGCGCGCCTTCTCCAACGTCATCGTCGGCTTGCTGGCGCTGATGGCGGCGCGCGACGTGGCCGTCGGCGCGGGCTTCCGCATCGGGTTCACCGGCGTGCTGACCCTGCCCTTCGGCGCCTTCGCCGTCGTCTGCTTCTGGCGCTCGGCGACCTTGCTCGGCTGGCTGCCTCCGGCGTATGTCCTGGCGGGACCGGGCGTCAACGTGCCGCTGGTCATGCTGGTCCTGATCATGGACGTGACCATGGCTACCGGGCTGATCGCGCTCGTCATCCAGCGCCTGATCGCGCGGGTGCGTCACCTGATGCGTCGCGACGCGTTGACCGGCCTGCTCAACCGCCGCGCGCTCGAGGAGCACCTCGCCCGCATGCAGGCGCGCACCGAACGGGGCCGGCGCAACGCGGTGCTGATGCTGGACGTCGACCACTTCAAGCGCATCAACGACGAACTCGGGCACGCGGGCGGCGATGCGGCGCTGCAGCACCTGTCGGCCGTGCTCGGCGCGACGCTGCGCGACGCGGACTGCTTCGGCCGTCTCGGCGGCGAGGAGTTCGCGGTGCTGCTGCCCGACACCGACCTCGACGGCGCGATGCTGGTTGCCGAACGTCTGCGCGAACTGCTGCAGAAGCAGCCGCTGGCCTGGGGCGACAAGCTCTGGCCGATCAGCGCGAGCTTTGGCGTGGCGACGATGCGGCCTGGAGACGCCAACGGCCACGACGCGCTGTCGCGGGCCGACGCGGCCATGTACGCGGCCAAGGCCCGCGGCCGCAACCGCGTGCTGCGCGCCGCGGGCGAGACGGAGTTCGCCTGATGCTGCCCGTCGCCGATCCCGTCTCGCTGATCGCCGCGCTGGTGGTGCTGTTCGGCGTGGCCGCCGCGGTCTGGCTGATGATGGCCGTCGGCCTGCGCGAATCGCCCTGGGCCTGCGCGAGCGTCGCCGGCGCGAACGCGGCGCTCGGCGCGTCCTTCCTGCTGCAGGAGCCGCTCGGCCTCGTGCCGCGGATGGATTACGGCTGGCCGGACTTCCTGTCGGTGGTGGCCTTCGGACTCATCCGCATCACGGTCCCGCTGGTCGGCGATCGGCCGGCGCCGTGGCGCGCGACCTTGCTGGTGGTCGTCGGCGTCAGCCTCCTCACCGCGCGCTTCACCGCCGGACCGCAGGCGCTGCCGCACAAACTGGTGCTCTTCGGCACGATGTGCGTGCTCGCGCTGCTGGCAGCCCTCGACGCCTGGCGGTTGATGCGCGCGCGCGGCCTGCAGGTGCGCGCGGCGCTGATGCTGGCCTCGCCGCTGGTCGTCGTCGGCCTGCTGCTGCTCTCGCGGCCGCTGGAGGCGGCGCTTGCGCCGGGCCGCACCGGGGACCTCGACGTCGTCAGCGCTTTCAACCTCGCATGGCTGTGGGCTTCGCTGGTGCTGGCGCTGCTGATCAACGGCTGGATCGCCTTCCTGCTGCTGATGAAGCTGGTGCTGGAGATCCGCCGGCTGACCGAACGCGATCCGCTGACCGACGCGCTGAACCGGCGGGCGCTGTCCGAGGCCGTGGACCTCGAGCACTCCCGCCTGATGCGCGGCCACGGCTACGCGCTGGTGCTGCTGGACATGGACCGGTTCAAGCACCTGAACGACACGCTCGGCCACGCGGCCGGCGACGCGGCGTTGAAATCGCTGGTCGTGCTGCTGCGCCCCTGCCTGCGCGAGGTGGACCGCCTCGCCCGCCTGGGCGGCGAAGAGTTCTGCGTGCTGCTGCCCGACACCGGCATCGCCGGCGCGGCGCTGGTGGCGGAACGGATGCGGACGCTGCTGGCGGAGCATCCGTTCACCTGGGAGGGTCAGGCCTGGCCCCTCACCGCGAGCTTCGGCATCGCCGAGTCCGCGCCCGAGGACGCCAGCGCCGCGGAGGTGCTCAGGCGCGCCGATCTGGCGCTCTACGGCGCGAAGAGCCAGGGCCGCAACGTCGTGCAGGCGGTGGAGCTGGAGCCTGCACCGAAGCCGGTGCCCTGAGCCTCAGAACCGTCCGCGCACGCTCAGCATCACACTGCGCGGATCCCCGTAGTTGGGATAGTCGAGGTTGGCCCAGTAGGTCTTGTCGAGCGCGTTGCGGACCGACAGGCCGAGGCTGAAGTGGTCGTTCAGCTGGTAGTTGGCGTGCAGGTTCAGCAGCACGTAGCTGCCCTGCGTGACGGTCACCGTCCCCAGCGTCGGATGCGGAATGCCGTAGCCCGCGACCGTGCTCTGCGCATTCACGCCGGCGCCGACGGTGAGCCGCTCCCAAGCGCCGCGCAGGCGGTAGCTGGTGCTGAGCTGCACCGTGTGGCGCGGCAGGTTCGCGTAGATCAGGTCCAGCGCGTTGCGCGTGATCCGCGTGTTGGCGTAACCGGCGTTCAGCGTCCAGCCCGGCGACAGCTGGCCCGCGATGTCGACCTCGAAGCCCTTGGTCTTGGTGCCGTTGACGCCGATGTACGCGGAGCTGCCGTCGGGCAAGGTGCCGTCCGGCACCGACGAGTCGCGCACCGCGTAGTTGTCCTGCTTGGCCTCGAACACGGCGGCCGACACCGCCAACCGCTTGTCGAGGAACTCGCCCTTGAGGCCGAACTCGGTGTTGCTACCGCGGATGGGCGCGAGCAGGTTGTCGTTCTTGTCCTTGTAGTTCTGCGGCTTGAACAGGTCGGTATAGCTCGCGTAGAACGAGACCGCGTCGGTGATGTCATAGACGACGCCGACGTACGGCGACACCTCGTCGGTGACCTTGTAGGCGCCGGTCCGGGTCGTGAAGTTGCCGGCCGCGTTGAATGCGTCGGTGCCGGTCTTCCAGTAGCTCAACCGCGCGCCGGTGATCAGCGACAGCGGCTCCAGCACCTTCCAGCGGCCCATCGCGAAGACGCCGCTCTGTTCGGTCTCGGCGACGCGCTTCGCGCCCGTGGCGCTGAAGGTCGGTGCCGGCGCGTTGCCGTCCCAGGTGCGGATGTCGGGGATGTTGTAGCTCCACGAGGCGACGGAGGTCAGCGTCGGCGTGGTGGTGGTCGTCTTCGCGCCGTTGGCGCCGATCACCAGGTCGTGTTTGCGCCCGAAGAGCTCCAGCGTGCCCGACGCGTAGAGGTCGAGGCTGTCGCGCTTCTCCCAGCTCTTGCCGACGGCGGCCAGCAGCTTGAGCCCGGCGCCGGTCTTCGGATCCGGATAACCGCTGGCGTAGGTGCGCAGGCTGAAGGTGTTGCCCTCGCTGTGGTTGGCGATGGCCTTCAACGTCCAGTCGCCGCCGAGCTTCTGCTCGAGTTGCGCATAGGTCGTGCCGTTGCGGCGCGACCAGCGCGTCCATGGCGGCGAGAAGCTGGTCTCGCGCGGCAGGCCGGCCAGCGAGCCGTCCGACGCGAAGCGCGGGATCGTGCCCCAGATCGGGCCCTTGGGCACGTTGTTCCCGTCCTGATGGCCGACGGTCAGTGTCGTGCTGTCGGTCAGGTCGGCCTCGACGGTGGCCATGAAGGCGGTCTTGGTCTCGCTGTGGCGATCGCGGAAGCCGTCCCGCTCCTGCGCCGACGCGATCAGGCGCGCCCGCACGCGGCCGTCGCGCGTGATCGGTGTGTTGAGATCGGCCTCGACGCGGTGGAAATCGTCCGTGCCCATCACCAGCCCGCCGTAGGCCGAGAACACCTTCTCGGGCCGCTTGCGGACCATGTTGACCGTCGCCGACGGGATGCCGGCGCCGGTTGTCAGGCCGTTGGCGCCGCGCACGACGTCGATGCGCGAGTAGAAGACCGTGTCGTACTCCTGCTGCGTGCCGCCGCTGTAGGTGGGGATGCCGTCGATCTGGAAATCGGTGATCTGGAAACCGCGCGCGAAGTACAGCGGGCGCTGCGTGTCGTAGAACGACACGTTCACGCCGGTGATGTTCTGCATCACGTCGTTGATGCTGATCAGCGTCTCGTTCTCGAGGCGGCTGGCGTCGATGCTGCTCATCGATTGCGGCGTCTCGCGCGCAGTCAGCGGCAGGCGCGTGCTCGCGCCTTCGAGCTTCTTGCGCGCGGCGCTGATGGTCACGCGGTCGAGCGCGCGACGGCGGTCGGCGCGGATCGTGCCTTCGCCGGCGGATTCAGCGGCGGCCTCAGCGGAAGTTCGGGCCGTCTCAGCGTCCGTCGCATCGGCATCACGGACGGGCACCGGCGTCGACTGGGCCATGGCGGCACCGGCGGACAGGAGAAACGCGACAGCGGCCGCGACAGGGGTTCGGGAGGAACGTGACATGTGAAAGAGCAGCATCAAGCAGGCGTGAGCCCGCATACCGGCGCGCGCAAGCGCACCAGCCCCGGGGAGGGAGGTGGATGACGGAGGCTTGCGGGACCGGCTCCAGGGTCGCGCGACGCGGGCAACGGGCGTTGCCGGGCGCGGGGGAGCGGAGGATCAGGCTGGCGGGAGGCTCATCGGCGGTGATTTACCCGCCAGATGAGAACTGTTCTCATTGTAGAAACAGTCTTGCGTGGCCCCGAGGCAAAACCTGTCCCCTTGTGCGGTCTTCAGGCCAGGGCGACGCGGTTGCGACCCAGATGCTTGGCGCGCTCGACGGCGGCGTTGGCGCGCGCGATGAGCAGGTCGGTCGCGTAGGGCGGCGCGCTCGCCAGGCCCATGCTGAGCGTCACGTCCAGGCCCGGCGCGAGTTCGTTCCATGGGTGCACCGAGACGCTGGCGCGGATGCGCTCGCAGACCTCGAAACCGCGGTCCGCGATGGTGTCGGGGAACACGACGAGGAACTCCTCGCCGCTCCAGCGCAGCAGCAGGTCGGAACCGCGCGTGTTCTCGCGCAGCAGGTCCGCGAGTTCCTGCAGGACGCGGTCGCCGATCTCGTGGCCGTGGCGCTCGTTGATGTTGCGCAAGCCGTCGGCGTCGATCAGGGCGACCGTCAGCGGACGCGCTTCCTGCTCCGCCGCCCGCAGCAGCGGCGGCAGGCGGGCCTCCAGGCAGCGGCGGTTGCCCAGGCCGGTGAGCGGATCCTTGAACTCGGCGGCATCGCGCGCGGCGACGCTCGCCGGATCGGCGGCGAATTCCGCCTCCATGCGCGAGACGAAGTACTGCGATTGCGCCATCAGCTGCGAGACCGCGCGACGACGCTCCAGGGTCCGCGCCTGCTCGAGATGGAACAGCGACGGTCCGAGCAACGCGAGCGCCTTCGCCGCGCGGTAGCTGGCCTGGTGCAGACGCACGCGCAGGAACAGCGGCACGGCGTGTGGCGCCGGAATCGGCAGCGCTGGCTGCGCACCGGCGGTCGCGCCCTGCTCGGTCTCCGTGCGCAAGGCCTCCAGTTGCTGCCAGGCGGCGGTGGCCTGGCCGCGCGCGAGCTGCAACTCGGCGAGCATGCAGCGCAGGCGCCAGTCGAGCAGCCGGAAGCCGGCGCGCTCGCATTCATCGCGGGCTTCGATCAGGAGCGGCTCGGCCTCGTCGAGGCGCCCCATCAGCAGCAGCACCTCGCCGAAGTTGGAGGCGGTCAGCGCGATGCCGTAGCGGTCGCCGAGCTGCAGCGAATGCGGACGCGCTTCGCGGGCGAGTTCCAGCGCGCGTTCGAGCGTGCGCGGCGCCTGCTCCGGTGCGGCGCCATCGCGTTGCAGGTGGTAGGCGCCGATTGCGACGGTGCACAGGTTGGTCAGCGTGACCACGCGTTCGAACGGCGTGGCGTTGGTGCGGAGCAGGCCCGCGGCCTCGCTCATCAGGCGCTCGGCCTGCCACGGGTCGCCCATGCGCTCGAAGCAGGCGCCGAGGCCGTTCAACGCGACCGCGTGCAGCCGCACGTCGCCGAGCTCGCCGGCGAGCTTGAGCGCCTCGTGCGCGCAGGCCAGTCCTTGCTCATACGAACCGAGTTCGCAGGCCGCCAGGCTCATCCAGCGCAGCAGCTCGCACATCGCGGGGCTGGCGCCCAGGGGACGCATCAGGCGCAGCGCGCGCTCGCCGACCTCGAGCATGCCGGGCAGATCGCCCATGCGCAGCCGGAAGAAGCTGCGCAGCTTGCCGGCCTCGGCCTGCTCGTTGATGAAGCCCTCGGCATCGGCGCGATCCCAGATCGCGTCGGCCAGCGCGACGCCATCGTCGAGCCGCGCCTGCTGCTGCGCCAGGCGCGCGCGTTCAAGCAGCTCGCCCAGCGGCACGCCGTCGAGGGCCGCGGGCAGGGTCGGGTCGGAAGAGGGATCGCCGGTCGGAAACATCCGGCAAGGTTAGCCGATCGGCGGCCTGCGACGGCCGCTGGCCCTCACCCCTGCCCTCTCCCGCAAGCGGGAGAGGGGGTAAGAAGGGAGCCGGTCGGACTCCTTCTCCCGCTTGCGGGAGAGGGTGGGGGTGAGGGCCAGCGGCCATGGCAGTTCACTTGCTCGTCGGCATCACGAATTCGGCGCCCTTGGCGATGCTGGCGGGCCAGCGCTGCATGACGCTCTTCTGCTTCGTGTAGAAGCGCACGCCCTCTTCACCGTAGGCATGCATGTCGCCGAAGAGGCTCTTCTTCCAGCCGCCGAAGCCGTGCCACGCCATCGGCACGGGGATCGGCACGTTGATGCCCACCATGCCGACCTGCACGCGGCGCGCGAATTCGCGGGCGACGTTGCCGTCGCTGGTGAAGCAGGCGACGCCGTTGCCGAACTCATGCGCGTTGACGAGGTCCAGCGCCTCGCCGAAATCCTTGACCCGCACGCAGGCCAGCACCGGGCCGAAGATCTCTTCCTTGTAGATGCGCATGGCCGGCGTCACATGGTCGAAGAGCGTGCCGCCGGTGAAGAAGCCATCCGGCAGTCCGTCGACGCGATGTCCGCGGCCGTCGACCACCAAGGTCGCGCCTTCCTCGACGCCATGGGCGATGTAGCCCTCGATGCGATCACGCGCCTCGCGCGTGACGATGGGACCCATCTCGGCGTCGAGCGCCATGCCGTTCTTGATCTTGAGCGCCTTCGCGCGCTCGGCGAGCAGCGGCACGATGCGGTCGGCGACATCGCCGACCAGCACGGCCACCGAGATCGCCATGCAGCGCTCGCCCGCCGAGCCGTAGGCGGCACCGATCAGCGCGTCGACGGCCTGGTCGATGTCGGCATCCGGCATGACGACCATGTGGTTCTTCGCGCCGCCGAGCGCCTGCACCCGCTTGCCGTGGCGGGCGCCGGTCTCGTAGATGTACTGCGCGATCGGCGTGGAGCCGACGAAGCTCAGCGCCCGCACGTCGGGGTGGTGCAGAAGCGCGTCGACGACCTGCTTGTCGCCCTGCACGACCTGGAAGATGCCGTCCGGCAGGCCGGCCTGCTTGAAGAGTTCGGCGACGGCAAGACTCGGCGACGGATCCCGCTCGCTGGGCTTGAGGATGAAGGCGTTGCCGGTGGCGATGGCCAGCGGGGCCATCCACATCGGGACCATGAACGGGAAGTTGAACGGCGTGATGCCGGCCACCACGCCCAGCGCCTGGCGCGTGGTCCAGTTGTCGATGCCGGTGGAGACCTGCTCGGTGTAGTCGCCCTTGAGCAGCTGCGGCACGCCGCAGGCGAATTCGACGACGTCGATGCCGCGGCTGACTTCGCCCTGCGCGTCGGTGAAGACCTTGCCGTGCTCGGCGGTGATCATCGCGGCGAGGCGGTCGCGGTGCTGGTTCAGCAGTTCGAGGAGCTTGAACATCACCCGCGCGCGGCGCAGCGGCGGCGCGTCCGCCCACGCGGGGAAGGCGGCCTGCGCGGCGGCGACGGCGGTGTCCACGTCCTCGACGTTGCCGAGCTGGAGCTGACGCGCGACCTGACCCGTCGCCGGATTGAAGACCGCCTGGCTGCGCCCCGATGTGGCCGGACGGCGCTCGCCGGCGATGAAGTGGCTGATGTCGGCGCCGTCGGTGAAGGCGACGGGGGCAACAGCGGCATGGGTGGACGAGGTCACAGCGGTCTCCTGCTTCTTGGGGATGCCATCGAGTCTAGGCATCCCCCTCTCCCCTGCCTAGCCCAGATGGGCAACCACATTGTTCGATAGACTGAACAATCATGAGCCCGACCTCTTTCTCGCCGCCTTCCGCGCCGCCGTCATCCCCCATGAAGGCGGAGGCACGCGACGAGCTGCTCTGGTCGCAGTTGCAGGCATTGATCGCCGTGGCCAGGCTCGGCAGCTTCACCAAGGCGGCGCAACGCCTCGGCCTGTCGAAGGCGGCCGTGAGCCAGCGGATTTCAGACCTGGAACGCCACCTCGACCAGCAACTGGTGCAGCGCACCACGCGCTCGGTGCGTCTGAGCGAGGCGGGGTCGCGGCTGGTCGAGCAGGCGGAACCCGGGCTCGCCCTGCTGAGCCGCAGCCTGAGCGAAGCACGCGAGTCCGCCGGCGCACCGCGCGGACTGCTGCGTGTGACGGCACCGGTGGCGCTCGGCAGGCAACACGTGGCCCCGGCGCTGCCGGCGTTCTTCGAGCGCTATCCGGAGTTGCGGATCGAACTGGACCTCGCGGACCGCCTGGTGCCACTCGCACAGGAAGGTTTCGATCTGGCGGTCCGGCACACGAGCGCGCCGCCGGAAACGCATGTGGCGTTCAAGCTCTGCGCATCGCGGGCGCTGCTCACGGCCAGTCCGACCTATCTGGCGCGGGCGGGCGTGCCGCAGCATCCGGCGGAACTGGCGCAGCATCGCTGCCTGCCGTACCTGCGGCCGGGGCCGGCGCAGTGGTTCTTCGAGCGCGCCTCGGACGGGGCGGAGCCCGAGCGCATCCGTGTGCCGGTGCAGGGCCACTTCCGCGCGAGCAACAGCGAGGTGCTGCGGGACGCGGCGCTGTCGGGGCTCGGCATCGCGCTGCTGCCGGACTTCAGCGCGCGGGACGCGATGCGGGAAGGTCGCTTGGTCGAGGTGTTGCCGGACTGGCGCGCGGTCGGCTTTTTCGGCGACGCGATCTACGCGATCCACCCCTGGAGCAGCCACACCCCGCAGGGGGTGCGCCTGCTGATCGACCACCTCAAGGGGGTCATGCGCGAGGGGTATTGACGGCGGCCCCGAGCCCCGAAAGCGTGTCGAGGCGCGCACGCAGGTCGGCGATCTCGGCGGCGAAGTTGTCGCGGGCGGTCGTGGCGCCGACGAGCTCCATCTCGGCGGCGAGACGCTTGTCGGACTCCGCGGCGGAGGTCGCGACCTGACGTTCCAGCTGCTGGCGGAGGTCGACCAGCTGCGCGTCCTTGCCGGCGATCGCCAGCTGGTCCTTGGCCTTGCCGACAAGCGCGTCGGAGGCGATATCGCGCGCGTGGCGCAGCTCGATGGTCAGGCGCTCGATGCTGGCGTCGCGCTCGGCGACACGGGAGAGCGCGTCGTCGCGCGCGGCGACGATCCGGTCCAGATGCGACTGCAATTCGTCGTGCTCGGATTCGGCGCGTTCGTTCAGGTGCAGCAGCGCGGCGAGGTCCGTCTCGGTCCGCGCGAGGCTGTCGCGCAGCCGGGCCGCGACGTCCTCCATCAGATGGCGGGCATCGCGGAAGGTGGCGGAAGTTGCCGAGGTCGCGGGGGTCGCGGCCGGGGCGGCGACGGCCGCGTCGTCGAAGGTCGTGTCCATGTCGGTTCCCAATCAGGTCCGTGAGCCGAAGGGATCACGGCGGCGGTCGATGCGTGTGTCGATCGCCCATGGGTGTGAAGGCGACCGGGGGCGCTCGTTCCTTTAATCGCCCCACCTGTAGGCTGACGTTTGGAGGGGGATCCCGTCACTGCCAAGATGGCGGCCAGCCGACGCCTTTCCGGGCCGACCGCCAAGCCGCCAAGGAGTGACCGACCATGAGCACCGTCTCCATCCTGTCGAAGCTGTTCCGCCACCAGGCCTGGGCCCACGACGGGTTCCTGCAGGTCCTCGAGACGTCCGCCGCCGGACAGCATCCCGAGGAGCGCCAGACCGCCCTGCGGGTCCTCAACCACTGCTACGTGGTCAACCAGATCTTCACGGGGCACCTGACGGGCCGGCCGCACGGGTACGCGGCCAGCAACACCGTCGAGACGCCGACGCCGGAATCGTTGCGCGCGGCGCATGCGGCATCGGATCGATGGTTCCTCGACTACGTCGCGTCGGTCACGCCGGAGCAACTGGCCGAACCCATCGCGTTCACCTTCACCGACGGTGATCGCGGCACGATGACGCGCGAGGAAATGCTGTTCCACGTCGCGACCCACGACGGGTTTCACCGCGGCGAGGTCGGGCGCCTCCTCAAGCAGATCTCGCTGCTGCCGCCGCGCGACACCTTGGCCGTGACGCTGCATCGGGAAGAGCCGGCGCGGCGCGAGCACGGCTGACCCGGTTCCCCGGGACCGCCGTGGCGCCTTTATCGGATCGCCCGCGCCATGTACCGCACCCACCCGATGCGGCCCTGCTCCCGCAGCCCCGCGTCGATGAACCCGGCCTTCTCATAGGCGCGCCGGCCCGGCGCGTTCTCCTCGTCGACCGAGAGCACGAGCCGCGCGGACCCCGGCCATTGCGTCCGGACCCACGCGAAGACCGCTCGGAGCGCCAGCGTGCCGTAGCCCTTGCCTTGATGCGCGAGGTCGATCCGCATCGCACTGATGACGGAATCCGACGCCTGCGCCCAGCCGGGCAGGCTTGTGCCGCGCTTCAGAACCAGGAAGCCGACGATCTGCTGATCGGCCAAGATGGCCAGACCGGCCACATTGCCGTCTGCGTCGGCGTCGCAGACTTGCATGGAGCGCTCGACGCTGCCGGCAAACTCGACCTGCTCGTCGGTGACCGACAGCGCCGACACGGCGTGCCGTTCGGCGTCGGTCAGCGTGTCCCAGGTCTTCAAGGCGATGGCGACGCCGACAGGCCTCACGTAATAGCAATCGAACTCGCCTTCATCGACGAGCTCGAAACCGTGCCGTTGGTAGAAGCGGTTCGAGTCGCTCTGCTTCAGCGCACCGACGCGCACCGGCAGTCCGAGCCGCCGCGCTTCGTCGAAGACGTCCGCCAGCACCGCCGCGCCGAGGCCGCGACCCTGGCTGGCCGGATCGATGTAGAGGTGATCAAGTGACAGCCACTCCGTCTGGGGCGTCATGACGACGAAGCCGACGCGATGCCCGTCGACGACGACGTGCCGCGTGCGCGCCGGATCGAAGCCCGACAGGAAGCGCTCGCGGGCGCGCTGAGGATCGAAGCGGCCGATGCGCTCCAGACTTTCGCGCATGGCGGCGATGCGCAGGGCGACGAGCGCTTCGGCGTCGTCGGCGCTCACCGGCGTCAGATGCACTTGGGGGGACGAAGTCATCGTGGTCGACATGGCGCGAGATCGTAGCTTCGCAAAACCGCCGCCAGCCGACCCACAAAAAAGGACGCCCGACCAGCAGAGCTGACCGGGCGTTGCAAGTCCTAGAAAGGACGTCGTTGGGATCGGTGCCGTCCATCGGGGCCTTGCGGGCCGCGCCGTTGGAGGGCGTGGATGAACTCTAGGGCGAACCCTGAGCCTCCGGCATCCCCTCAAGGTGGGATACATGCGCAAAATGGTCAGCAGGTGTAAGAGCGACTCCGCATTACGGAAAAACTGCGGGGCACGAACTCCTCCGAACCATGACTTTCGTGCGGTGGCGAACAGAAGCCATGCGACCCGCCTGCCCGTACAGGCTCGCCCGGATAATCCCGCTCTATGACCGCGCCCAAGCACCCCAACAAATCTGCGCCTCGCAGACCCGCCCCCAAGACTTCGGGCGCGCCCGCCAAGGCGGGGACACCGACGCGCGGTCCACGGCCGCAGCAGGGATTCGCTCCGTCGGCGCCTGCCGCCTCGCCCGCCGCGTCTGCGCCCGGCACGCCGCCCGAAGCCTGGAGCGACGACGACCTCGATGAGCTGCAGTCGCTGCTCGACGAGGTCCCGACGCCGCTGGAGCCGCTCGACGTCTCGATGCTCGACGGCTTCCTGGTCGCCGTGATCCTGCAGCCCAAGCCGGTGCCCCTGTCCGACTGGTGGCGCTGGGTGCTGGACTCCGAGGAAGGCCGGCCCGCGCCGGCCCGCTACGACGCGCGCCCGCTGCTGCAGCTCGTCCAGCGCCGCGAGCACGACCTCCGGCAGGCGATCAACGATCGCCAGTGGTTCGATCCCTGGGTGTTCGAGCTCGATGAGGATGCCTCCGCGTCCGAGACCGTCCTGCCCTGGGTCGCCGGCTTCGCACTCGCCGCGGACCTGTTCCCCGCGCTGATGAACCTGGACGAGACCGAACTCACCGAGCCACTCGCCCAGCTCTACATGCACCTGGATCCCGAGGACCTCGAAGACGCGGACGCGTTGCTCGTGGAGATCGAAAGCCTCGAACCGCCGGAGGAGCTCGACGACGCGGTCGAGAGCCTCGTCCGCGCCAGCCTGCTGCTGGCCGACGTGTCCCGGCCGATCCCTGCGCCCAAGCCGCAGCGGTCCGGCGGCCACCGCGGGGGTCCGGGCGGCCGCGGCGGACCGCCGCCCCGTCGTCTGCGCTGAGGTCGTCGGCGCGCAGCCTCAGGGCTGAGGAATCGGAGCGCCGGGTCCGACCTGGCGCTTCATCCATTCGCTCATTTCCCAGAGCGTGTGGCCCACCGACTCGCGCGCCGAATAGCCGTGCGACTCGAACGGCAGCGTGACGTAGCGCACCGACCCGCCCGTGCCCGCCAGCGCCTGGTACAGCCGCGCGCTCTGGATCGGGAAGGTGCCGGAGTTGTTGTCCGCCTCGCCGTGGATCAGCAGCAGCGGCTCCTTGAGCTTGTCGGCGTAGTTGAACGGCGAGAGCTTCTGGTAGACGTCCTGCGCCTCCCAGTAGGTGCGGCGCTCGCTCTGGAAGCCGAAGGGCGTCAGGCTGCGGTTGTACGCGCCGCTGCGCGCGATGCCGGCCTTGAACAGGTGGGTGTGCGCCAGCAGGTTGGCCGTCATGAACGCACCGTAGCTGTGGCCGCCGACGACCATGTGTTCGCGGTCGCTGACGCCCAGCTCCACGGCCTTGTCGATGACCGCCTGCGCGTTGGCGGTGATCTGCGCGATGAAGCTGTCGTTCACCGTCTTCGGATCGCCGACCACCGGCATGGTCGCGTCCATCAGCACCACGTAGCCGTCCAGCAGCAGCATCAGCGGGCTGGTGCCCGCGAAGCTGTTGAAGCGGTTGCCGGAGCCGCTCACCTGGCCCGCGGTCGACGCGTCGGTGTACTCCAGCGGGTAGGCCCAGACAAAGGTCGGACGACGCTCGCCAGCCTTGTAGCCGGGCGGCTTGTAGAGCCAGAACGACAGCTCCACGCCGTCCGCGCGCTTGAAGCGGACAAACTCGCGCTGGATGTCGCGCAGCTGCGGCGAGGGATCCTTGGCGTCGGTCAGCGCCTGCGCCGTCGCGAGCGCGGCGCCACCGCGCAGCATCACATTGCCGGGCTCGCTGACGCTCTCGCGCACCGTCAAGACGCGGGCGCCTTCGGTGTCGAGCACGGCCAGCGGGCGCTCGTAGTGCGCGCTGTCGCCGCCGTTGGCCTCGGAGCCCGACTGGAACACCCGCGTCTTCCTGTTGCCCGCCAGCACCAGCCGGTCGATGAAGGGCTTGTCGCCCTCCGGGCTCGCGCCGGTGCCGAAGTACCAGATCGCATCGCCGTCCAGGCGCACGACTGCGCGTCCCGTCGGCTGCATGCGGTGTACCGGCGTGCCGGGATCGCGGTAGCGGTCTCGCACGGAACGTTCGATCAGCCGCTGCGCCGCCGAGGTGCCGTCCATCGCAACCAGCTCCGTCGACGTGCGCATCTTCGTCAGGTCGAAATCCTGCACCAGCGCCTGCTTGCCGCCTTCGAGGAACTCGAGCCGCGACAGCCGCTGCGGCACGCGATGCACTTCGCGCGCTTCGCCGGTGTAGGGTGCGTCCAGACGCATCAGCCGGTCGCGATGCGGCACCTGC
>NZ_DASVNZ010000206.1:0-2197 GCF_036486225.1 Roseateles sp.
CTCCCGCCCCTTCACCGGCCCCTTCTCCAGCGCCGGCACCGGCGCCCGCCGGCCCGACTGCAACGACCCCGCTGCGCCTGCCGCTGGAGCTGCTCGGCGCCGGCCTGCCGAGCGCACCGACCGTCGCCACGGCCAACCTGACGCTCGACGTCAGCGGCGTCGGCGCCGCCACCGAGCTGTGGCTGCGTTGCCATCGCTGCAGCTTCTTCGGTCCTCCGGAACACGAGGCGACCAGCGAGACGCCGGCCGCCGTCAAGGCGAGCCTGCGCATCCTCGGCGGCACCTCGGCCGCCAACGCCGGCGCCATCCCCTGGGTCGAGATCACCGACGCCACGATGGTGCTGGCCGATGCTGAACGCGTGCAGGGTGGTCTGAAGCGCGGCGGCGGCCTCTACACCGCGCGCATGAAACTGACGCTCGATGCGGCCACGAAGGCCCGTCTGGTCAGCGGCGTGAACCTCGTGCAGTTCCGCTTCAACGGCAGCGACGGCGAATCGAACGGCTACCGCGTCATCGATCTGCAGCTCCGCAACGCGCAGGGACAGAGCCTCGCGACCAACGCGGTGCAGCGCACCGACATCAACGCCGAGAAGGTGGCCGGCCGCACGCTGACCGCCGACGTCGCCGCGGGCGAGAAGCTGTGGAAGGCCGAGAACACGCTGCTGAAGTCGACCCTCGTGCCGCGCCAGATCCGCGCGGCCTGCGCGTCCTGCCATGCCTCGGACGGCCGCGACCTGCAGTACTTCAACTACTCCAACAACTCGATCGTGCAGCGCTCGCGCTTCCACGGCCTGACCGAGACGCAAGGCGGGCAGATCGCCGCCTACCTGCGCTACGCGCTGCGCGACATGGCGCACGTCGCGCAGGCCGCGCCGTGGAATCCGCCGTATCAGCCGGGCGCCGGGCTCGACAGCAAGCCGGTGACCGAATGGTCCGCCGGGGCCGGTCTGGATGCCGTCCTCGATTCGCCGAGCGACGCGGTCAAGGCGCTGTTCGGCAAGCCGCTGGACGGTTCGGCGCTCGCGCTGACGCAGGCCGACGTCGACAAGGTGATGGACGCCAACGCGACCCTCAACACCCGCGAGGTTCCGCTGCCCATCCAGTTCCCGGACTGGAACTCCTACCTGCCGGCGATGCATCCGCTGGACATCTGGCCCACGGGCGCGGACGCGGCCGGCTCGTTCGAGAAGGGCGCGACCTTCACCGCGGACAACCGGCGCCTCGATCCGCTGGGCACGGCCAAGAAGATCACCGCCTGGCTGGAGTCGCACCGCTCCGCCACCTTCGGCGACTGGAGCCACCTGACCCCGCAGCAGCGCAACGAGATCCAGAGCCTGCTCAAGCCGTCCGGCTTCGAGCTGTACGCCTTCCTCGGCGGCGGCCGCGGCAACCACCTGGCCAAGACCGGCCTCTACGGCTCACAGGTCGGCGCCGCGCAGCTGCAGAAGCTGGCCTCGCCGACGCGCGTCGCCACGGAGCCCGCGGCCTTCACGACCAACGCCTTCATCGAACGCGTCGTCGGCAGCACGCTGCAATGGAACCTCGTCCAGCAGTGGGAATGGGCGCAGCGCTACGGCATGGAAGGCGACCAGCGCTGGTTCATCGGCGACTACGACGCCACGGCCAAGACCTGGGCCGGACGCGGCGAGAAGCGCGGCTGGCCGTTCAACACGGTGAGCGCCTTCTTCCTGGCGCCGCACATGGTCTACCAGCAGGACACCGACGCCACCGGCAAGATCACCCGCGAGTGGCAACTCGCCTGGGAGACCGGCAACAAGCTCGGCTCCTACACGCGCACCAATGCCTGGTACCAGATGCAGGTCACGCTCAACCCGGGCGCGCAGAGCGACTGGGTGAACTACTCGGTGGACTGGCCCTATCTGACCGGCTTCGACTCGCTGCTGTCGCAGACGCTGGGCGACGGCACGCCGGCCCAGTCCACCGCCGCACTGATGAGCGACATCCGCCTGCTGCAGGCGCGCATCAAGTCGGCGCAGTTCGTCAACAACAACATCCCGTTGTGGGTGCCGACGGACACGCGGTCGATCATCAACAACCGCGGCCGCTTCAGCAAGGCGGCGGTGGTCAAGCACCTGAACCCGATCAACTTCATGGAGGCCGTCTCCACGCAGGCGACGCAGAGCTCGCCGTTCCGCCGCCTCGACAAGCTGCAGGCCGGCCTGACCCTGAAGCTGCT
>NZ_DASVNZ010000254.1:0-5178 GCF_036486225.1 Roseateles sp.
CCGCGGCCGTGGGCGTGCCGCGGTCGGCGTCCCAGCGCGCGAGCTGCAGCTCCGTCGCCAGGTCGCGCGCCGCCGCGTAGGTCGTGCGTGGTCCGGCGATCAGGATCGCGTTCATCACCGACAAGGCCGTCAACGTCACCACGCCGACCATGAGCAGTTCCGCGCCGCGACCGAACACCACGCGCATGGCCTCCGCCGCCGGCGCCGCGCTGGCGGCCAGCCCGCCCAGGCCGAGCACGCGCACATAGGCCCAGTTGGCGAGCAGGTACAGCGCCGTGACGGTGCCCAGACCCAGCAGCAGCGCGCGCACGATGCCGCGGCGCGGGTCCTTCATCTCGGCGGACAGCGTCGCGGCATCGCTCCAGCCGCCGTAGGCGAGGAACACGAACACCATCGCCGTGCCCCAGGAGACTGATGCGCCACCCACCGCGGCGGGCGCGGTCGACGCGGCCGGTGCCAGTCCTTGCCATTGCTGCACACCCGCGCCCGCGCCGAGCAGCAGCAGCCCGCCGATGACGAGCGTCGTCAGTCCGAGCTGTGTGCCCAGCCCCACGCGCACGCCCAGCAGGTTCAGTCCGGTGAGGGCGACGATGAGTCCGCCCGCGAGCCAGGCGCTGACGTACTCGCCGAGCCATGACGAGAGATCGACCACCTGCGCCAGGTAGTCCCCGAACACGAAACCGAGCAAGGCCATCGACCCCGTGTGGATCACCGCGAAGCGCGACCACGCGAACAGGAAGCCGAGCCGAGCGCCGAAGGCGCGACGCAGGAAGTGGTAGTCGCCGCCGGCATCGGGGAAGGCCGCGGCCAGCTCCGCGAAGCACAGCCCGCCGATGAAGGACAGCACGCCACCCAGCGCCCAGGCGAGGTAGAGCTGCTCCGGCGTCGCCAGGAACTGCGCCACCATCGGCGAGGTCTTGAAGATGCCCGCGCCGACCACCATGCCGATGCACAGCGCCATCGCGTGGCGAACGTCGAGGATGCGCTGGGGCAATGCGCCGGCAGGAGCGCCGGCAGGAACGGACGAAGACATGGAGGGGAAGACGGAGGCTCGGACGGGGGGACGCGCGATGCTACTGGCGGTCCGGGCCGCGCGGCGGACTTCGTCGTGGCCACGCGACGGCATGAGCTTATGAGGGAGTCGTCTGAGGAGGAATGCGGGTTTGCGACCTGCGCGCCGATAGGCTGACGGTTCGATTGCCTTCGTTGACTGCCGCGGCCGCTGGCCCTCACCCCCACCCTCTCCCGCAAGCGGGAGAGGGAGTCCGACCGGAGTCCTTCTTACCCCTCTGCCGCCCGCTCCATGCTGAAGCTTCGCCATACCGCCCTCGCCGTCCTGACCCTGACCAGCAGCATCGCCGCCCTCGCCCAGTCCGCGCCTGCGACATCGCCGGATTCATCGTTGGGCACCGTGCTCGTCACCGGCACGCGCGCCCGTGATCGGACGCTCGCGGACAGCCAGGTGCCCGTGGACGTGCTCTCCCGTGACGAGCTCCTGCGTGCCGCCGGTCCCGACGGCACGCTCGCCGCCGCACTGCAGGCGCTGCTGCCGTCCTTCAACTTCCCGCGCCAGTCCAACTCCGGCGGCGCGGACCACGTGCGCGCAGCGCAACTGCGCGGCCTGTCGCCGGACCAGGTGCTGGTGCTCGTCAACGGCAAACGCCGCCACACCTCGGCACTCGTCAACCTCGAATCCAAGACCGGCAAGGGCACCAACCCGGTCGACTTCAACACCATCCCGCTGGCCGCCGTGCAGCGCATCGAGGTCGTGCGCGACGGGGCCGGCGCGCAGTACGGCTCCGACGCCATCGCGGGCGTGGTCAACGTGATCCTCGACGAGCGTCGCAGCGGTGGCGAGCTCAACACCGAGGCCGGTCTCTTCCACACGAAGTTCGAGCCCACAGACCGCACGATCAACGACGGCCAGACGCAGTCGGCCAGCCTGTCGCAGGGCTGGGCCATTGGGGAACGCGGCTTCCTCCGTGCTGGGATCGAAGGCCTGCACCGCAACGCGACCAACCGCAGCGGCCTCGATCAACTGCCGCCGTGGGAGGACTCGACGCCGGACAACCTCGCCACCGTCGGCCACCGCAACTACGCCGCCGGTGAACCCGCCACACGCCAGTGGCAGGCCTTCTTCAACAGCGCCGTGGACCTCGCGCCGAACCAGCAGGCCTACGCCTTTGGCACCTGGCAGCAGCGGCGCTCGACGGGCGCGGCGTACTTCCGCTACCCGGACAGCTTCGCCAACATCAAGAGCGTCTATCCCGACGGGTATCGACCGCAGACCACCGGCGACAACCGCGATCTGCAGCTCGTCGCCGGCGTGCGCGGCGACTGGGCCGGCTGGGACTACGACCTCTCGCTGGACCACGGCCGCAACGACTTCGACTACGGCGTGCGGAACTCGCTGAACACCTCGCTCGGCGCGGCGAGTCCGACGGCGTTCCACCTCGGCGATTTCGGCACGCGGCTGACGACCGTCAACCTCGACCTGACGCGCTCCGTGGCGATTCCCGGACTGTCCCGCCCGGCCACCTTGGCCGCCGGGCTCGACGGCCGCCATGAGCGTTTCGTCACCGGCGCGGGCGACGCGGCGTCCTATGCGGTCGGTCCGTTCGACGGCCCCGGCGGCGCGCAGGCCGGTCCGGGGCTTCAACAGGGCGATGCGGCCAGCCTGTCGCGTCGCGTGATCGGCGCTTACGTCGACCTGAGCGCCGCCTTCACCCGCGACTGGCAGGCCGAGGCCGCGCTGCGGCACGACCATTACAGCGACTTCGGCAATGCGACGACGGCCAAGCTGTCATCGCGCCTGGCGCTCGGCGAGGGCTTCGCGCTGCGCGGCGCGGTCTCGACCAACTTCCGCGCGCCATCGCTCGCGCAACGCGGTTTCAGCTTCACCGTGACCGATCGCGGCGACGGCGGCGAGCTCAGCCAGATCCGCACGCTGCCGGTGGACAGCCCGATCGCGCGTTACCTCGGCGCGCAGGACCTGAAGGCGGAACGCTCGCGCAACGCGAGCCTCGGCCTGAGTTGGCAGCCCGACCGCCACTGGTCGGCGACGCTCGACGCCTACGCGATCCGCGTCAAGGACCGCGTCACGCTGTCGCAGCGCATCAGCGGCGACGGGCTGTCGCAGGAGCTGGAATCGCGCTTCGGCATCCCCGGGATCGACGGGGTCAACTTCTTCACCAACGCGCTGGACACGCGCACCCGCGGCGCGGACCTGGTGACCGAGTGGAACGGGGCGGCGCTCGGCGGCGAGCTGCGGCTGTCGTGGGCGGCGTCGTTCAGCAGGACGACGGTGCGCCCGCATGCGGACGCGAACGTGGGCCTCGAGGAGCTGAACACGCTGACCGACGCGGCGCCCCGCCAGCGCCACATCCTGACGGCGCAATGGCGCGGCGGCGCGTGGTCGCTGCTGAGCCGCGTGACGCGGCACGGCAGCACGACGCGGGTCTTCGACTTCGGCGACGGGTTCGTGCCGTCGCAGACGTATGCGCCGGTCTGGCAGCTGGACCTGGAAGCGCAATGGCAGGCGACCCGCGCGCTGAGCGTCAGCGTCGGCGCGGTCAACGCGACGGATCGCTATCCGAGCCGTTCCACCTCCGACATCGCCTATTTCGGCAACTTCCCGTACGACGTGCTGTCGCCTGTGGGGTTCAACGGGGCGTACTACTACGCGAGGGCGAAGTGGGTGTTCTGAGCCTGCATGTCCGGCTCGCTCAGCGATTGGAACGGAAGCCCCGCCACGCCACGCGCGCCAGAACGGCCACGAACAGCACGGCGACCGCGTCCAGCACGACGAGTTCCATCCCCGGCCCGGCCCGCTTGGCCAGGTCGGTCGATTGCCCGAAGTGCGTCGCGCTGATGCCGTAGGCTTCGACGAGGCTCATCGCCGTGAGCCAGCTCGCCGTGGCGGCGATCGCGATGGCCAGCACCGTGGCCACGTTGGCGCCCAGGTAGCTCCTCTTGCGGGGAGCGGCGATCGTCGCGCGGTCCTCACCCGCGGTCGCCGCGGAAATTGCCTGCATGTTCAATCCTCCATTGTTCCGAGGAAGGGTTGTATGCGGACCTTCTGCCTGGACGGCCTGGCGTGTCGCGAGCTGCGGATTGAGCGGTTGAACGGTCGCGCGCCGCGACCGGACGGAGGAGAATCAAGACATGACCATCAAGCGCATGGACAACGTCCTGATCGTTGTCGACGATCTCGAGGCGGTGAAGGCGTTCTTCATCGAGCTCGGCCTGAAGCTGGAAGGGCAGACCGACGTGGAAGGCCCCGAGGTCGGCCGCCTGATCGGCCTGGGCGACGTCCGGGCGACCCTTGCGATGCTGCGGACGCCGGATGGGCAGGGCATCGAGCTGGACAAGTTCCATACGCCGGAGGCCGTCAGGTTCGGCCCTGTGGACACACCGGTGAACGCCCTGGGTCTCCGTCGGGTGATGTTCTCCGTCGACGGCCTCGACGCCGTCGTCGCGCGGATGCAGGGCCACGGCGCGGAACTCATCGGCCAGATGCAGTACGGGCAGTCGTACCGGCTGGCCTACCTCCGCGGACCGGAAGGTCTCATCGTCGGACTGGCCGAGCAATTGAGCTGAGATCAGCCGGGCGCCGATGCGCCTCTCACCGGCGCTGACGGCGCGGAGGGCGCAGAGGGCGCCAGCGGCCACAGCCCATCGACGGGCCGCTCCAGCACCCGGGCCGCCACAGGGTGGAACACCGCCGGATCCAGCCGTCCTCGATCAGCAGCGTCGGCGAGCCATCGTTCGATAGCCCCGCCCTTCTCCGCCCAGCGATCCTGGCGCAGCAAGCCATACAGCCCGGCGGCGATCACGTGGATGCCGTCGTCCGACTTGCGCCAACGGTCCGCGGGGTTGCGGGCCACTCCCAACGCCTCGCTGATCAACTGGTCCAGCGCCTGGACCAGGTCCTCGTCCAGAAGCCCCTTGAGCGTCGTGTAGCCCCAGCGCGGATCGTGGTCGCGCACGATCTTCGCGATCAGCGGATCGCGCCCGAATGCGGCGAGCGCCGCCGTCGCGGCCGGGCCGTCCATGGCCACCGGCGGATGGAGCATCTCGTGCGCGGCGATCCGCACCGTGGTCGCGGTGTCGTAGTCGGCCGCCTGCAGGAAGGTCTGCCCCTGCACCTTGATGCCGTGCGGCTTGGAGAACTGGAGC
>NZ_DASVNZ010000308.1:0-14117 GCF_036486225.1 Roseateles sp.
CCTCAAGGCAGTCTGGGCGCAGTGTGCCAGGGATGTGGCGACAGCTGCCGCAGACAACGCGGGGGGCAGCGCACTGACTAGTCAGGACGTCCAGATCGAAGTGCTTTTCCCTTCAATCGAGATCCATGGGAATTCGCTTGCCTTGAGTCGCGACGTCCAACTTGGAAATGTGCTCTGAGAGTCTCGCGAAAGGATCTTCACAGCCCTGATACCACGTCAGATGAAGCGACACCAGCTGCTTGGTGGACCAATCGTCGCAGCCCACAAGCCGGGCACTCCACTCCTCGCGCGGAGGCCAGATGTCCGTGTGGAAATCCAGCATCGCGATTTCCCGCTCCAGTTCATCGAGGCCCGCTACGTGGTTGCCTGGAGTATTCATGGACTGACGCGCCCGCATCAAGCGGAGCTTGCGCATCATGAAGGCGTTGCCCTCGAGCAGGCCCTCGAATGCGTCTCGGCCGCTGATGCCCAGTAGTCTCATTGTCTTTCCTCTGGCGTCAAGGAACTCGCGCATTAACTTCAGCCTTTGTTGCGCCGATTTCGCCGGCGGTTGTGGTGGGATTCTGATCGCTCCGCAAGCCTATCAAGTTCAGGATCTTTCATCGCACAGAGCTGAGGCGGGCAGCGACGGGCGCCAAACCGAACTGACAAGTCCTGACCCTCAAAGGTGGGAGTCCATCCCCCGCATTCCCTCCGAGGAACGAATCGCCAGAAGTCTTTGATATAGATCAGAGATCGAAGTCCCGATCGGACGCAGCATGGACCCCGGTGTTTCAAAAGCGCCGTGCAATTCCGGCGCCGATCCTACGATCGGTGTTCGCGTCCTTGATCTCTCGATCACGGGCGAGATGGGCCACTCCGCGAGGACGGCCATCACGTCTTTGCCGTGCTTTTGACATCTCGCCCACCTCTTCGGTCGATCCGGAGGCATGTCGCCTTCAACGTCGGAGCCGGTGGCGTCCAACCTTGATCGAGGTAGTACGACATGGCAAGTTTCCAACAAGCACGCATCGACGAGTCCGACAAGCCGCTCCGCGCGCGGCATCCGCTCGCGGGTTGCGATCAGCAGACGCTGATCCACCTGCAGCACGGCTGGGGCATGACCGAGCCGCAGATCTTCGGACCGCGTCTCGGCTCCCATGCGATCTGCCTGCGCGCGGATCTGACGACGGGCTCGGCGCTCGCAATCCGACTACAGTCACCGCAGGTGTGGGTCAGCTCTTCGCGTTGAACACGGTCCAATCGTGGACGCAGTAGCCATCGATCAGCGTGGATCCATGTTCGGAAACTTCCGCGTTGTTCGCGGCGATGGCCAAGCCGGGCAGGTAGTCCCCAGCAGCATCAAGGCGGTAGTACATCTCATCCCCGTCGTCGTACTCATAGGGCTCCAGATCCGTCAACTTCGAAAGTGGCTCACCGGTGCCTACGCCCTTGTACGAGCCCAGATAGCCCATTCCTTGGTGCGTTCCAGACTTCTGGTCAAAGACGTAGATGCAGCCGAGGCGACCATCGCTCGAGAAAATGAGACGCACAACATCCTGGCCGAAATGGATGGAAGCCCCGGAACCCATGCCGCGAATAACAAGAGCGCCGGCGTTTGCGCTGAGTGCCGCGTTCAGATCAAAGCCAGGGACATAAGTGACGTCACGCCGGTCCTTCAACTCTGATTCGATATCGGAGAGCAATTGCCCGATTTCGAAGCCCGCAGCCGATTTGCCGGGTTCAATGGGGGCGTGCAGATCGAGCATCTTCCGTTTCCTGTGACGCGCTGGGGAGGTGGGTGTCGAGGCGCCCAGCGCCGAGGTCACTGCACAGGGTCACAGATGGGCCGGGTAATCGCCTTGTTGCGGCGCAACTCGCCCGAGGGATCGCTGGCGGCCTTCTTCAGGAGGAGCCCGCCTTTGTCGGCGCACAAGGCCAGCACGTCACCGGCAGCCACCGTCACTGCGTACGTGTTGGCACCTTGCCGCGCACGGATGTAGCCGCCGTAGAAGCCCACCACCCGGTTCGTCCAGATCTTGAGCTGATGTTCGCCGGGTAGCAGGTCAACGATCCAGGCCACCCCAGCGCCTTCATCAATCTTCTGACCGTCAACTTCCTGAAGCTTGAAGGTGATGGCGGCTCCCGCGCCGCTGAACCCTTCCGCGTAGATCGTCGCCACTTCGGCATAGGGCCTCTGGGGGCCTGGGTAGGCCTGCTTCGATGTCGCGGCGCAGCCGCAGAGCGCGAGCACCAAGAGGGAAGCGGTGGATCGGGGAAACCAGTTGGGCATGGTTGTGAGCGAAGCAAAGAGGGCGGGAGTCTGGGGCCTGTTCCAATTTCCGTCTGTGAGGCTCAGCCGTTCTTGGGTGCCGTGATCACCCCGGCGTCCTGCAGCGCTTTGATGAGGCTGTCGCCGAACTTCCTGCGCTTTTCCTTCTTGCTCTGTTCCTGCGCCTCTGCGCTGATGCCGTCACCGCCGGATCTCAGAGCGACATGGCCTTTCCACAGCGTCTGGCCGGTCGCCACTTCCTGGATCTCGGCATTCCAGAAGAACTCGATCGGCATCGACAGATGGGCTTGGGCCCGCTCCATCTTGACGAACAGGACGTGGCTGGGTCGAAGGGCACCCGGTGTCGCCGGGAACTGTTCGGACATCATCAGGGTACGCCCCGGGATTCCGCGCGCCTCCATGGCCTCCTTGGTGCCCAGGCGCATCTCGCGCATGGACAGGTTCAGTTCCGCCGTGGTGCGCCTGGCCATCTGATCGCTGATCGATCCGCTGCCATCGGCCTCCTTCAGCTGTGTCTGATTGACAAAGACCACATCCACCGACTTGAATGGAACCCGCTCGCCGGGCGCTGCCATTCGCTGTCCCGACAATTCATTGGTGGCGCAGCCGGCCAGACCGAGTGCGACAGCGACGACTGCCGCGGACATGAGACGTCGGATCATCCGCCCAGCTCCAGGTTCTTGTTGAATTGCAAGAATTATGCAGGTCCGACTGCCTTTGCAATCTGCCCCAGAGTCCTCAGCGCCCCCTCGACCTGCGGGTTGTCCGGATGCCCGAAGTTGAGCCTCAAGTGGTGAGTGAAACGGCGATCTGCCGAGAACAGATGCCCCGGCGCGATGCTGATGTCATGGGACAGGGCGACCCGGTGCAGTTCCAGCGCGTCGATCTGGGCGGGCAGCTCGACCCAGACGCAATAACCGCCCTCCGGTTGGGTGACGCGGGTGCCTGGAGGAAAGCACTTGGCGATGGTCCTCAGCACGGCTTGACGGTTGGTGACGAGCGCTTGCCGGAGCTGCCGCAGGTGCCGGTCGTAGCCGCCGCGCCGGAGGTACTCGCTCAAGCCTTCCTGCATCGGGACCGGAGTGGCCAACGAGCTCATGAGCTTGCGACGGCTGACGTCCCGCGCGAACCGGCCCGCAGCCGCCCAGCCGACGCGGAACCCGGGCGCCAGCGACTTCGAGAACGAGCTGCAGTGCAGCACCAGGCCGGCCTTGTCCCAGGCCTTGGCGGGCCGCGGGCGTGAGCCGAAATACAGCTCGCCGTAGACGTCGTCCTCGATGAGCGGGATCTCCCGCTCGGCGAGCAGCGCGACCAGCGCCGCCTTGGCGGCATCGGGCATCAGGCTGCCCAACGGATTCTGGAAATTCGGCATCAGCCAGCACGCCTTGACCGGATGGCGGTCGAGGACGGCCGCCAGCGCCGCCACGTCGACGCCGGTGCGCGCATGGGTGGCCACTTCGACCGCCTTGAGCCCGCGGCGCTCCAGCGCCTGCAAGGCGCCATAGAAGGTCGGCGACTCGATGGCGACGAGGTCCCCCGGTTTCGTGACCGCCTCCAGGCACAGGTTCAGGGCCTCCATCGCGCCGTTGGTCACGACGACCTCGTCCACGTCGACCTTGCACCCGGCGCCCAGGTAGCGCAAGGCGATCTGGCGCCGCAGTTCGGTGCTGCCCGGCGAGAGGTCCTCGACCGTGCGCCACGGGTCCAGCCCGCGCGCGGCCTTGCCCAGCGCCAGTGTCAGCTTGTCCAGCGGGAACAGGGTCGGGCTCGGAAACGCCGAACCCAGCGGCACGACGGCCCGGTTGCGCGACAGCTCGAGCACCTGGAACACCAACTCCGACACCTCGACGCTGCGCTCTTCGGCCAGCGGATCCGACGCGTGGGGCTCGGGGTGCGGGATCGCCGCCTGGCTGACGAAGTAGCCGGACCGCGGCCGCGCCTCGATCAGGCCGCGGGCCTCCAGCAGGTAGTAGGCCTCGAAGACCGTGGAGGGGCTGACACCGCGGTCCTTGCTCGCCTCGCGGACCGAGGGCAGGCGGTCGCCGGGGCGCAACTGGCCCGAGGCGATGGACGCCGCCAGATCATCGGCAAGGGCTTCGTAGCGCTTCATGGGGTGGGATGCTGATATGGACTGTCGCGTGGAACGACCGCACTGTATCGGCTACCTCCCGGTCACTGTGATTTCCCTCTCAGTCGCCCATCTGATCCGGTGTTTTTACAGGAATCTGAATCTGTATTTTTCGGGCCGGCGGGAGCACAGTCCCACCATCATGGAATGGGTCCCCACACTCTTCATCGCGTTCAAGGCCACCGTGCTGTGCATCGGCATGTTCTACGCCATCAAGTGGCACTACGACCAGGGCAAGAAGCACGGCGCGGAAAAGCAGCGCGCGGTGCTCCGCGCGTGCGCCAAACTGGTTGCTGTCTTCGTGGTGCTGGTCGCGGTCCTCCTGGTCCTGACGTTCACCGTCGGCACGTGGCTCGGGCTGGACTTGAACTTCTGATGATGGAAATTCAAGGCAAGGTCTGACCCCCAAGCGGGGCTCTCAGTGCTGCGCAGGCAACTGGATCGAGTGCCGCGTCGTCCCCGCAGGCAGCGCCGCCTGCTCGAACGTTGGCGGACCGAAGTTGCCCTGCGCCTGGCGCGAGAACGCGTAGGGCTCGACCGGGATGTGGATCACGCTCATGTCGAGCTTGCCGTTGCCGTTGAGGTCCTGGTAGATCGCGATGGCCACGGGGCCATCGGGCAGACCCTTCAAGCGGACCTTGAGGACGCCATCGCGAGCTTCGGCGGACGCCACTCGTGCCGTGGCCGTGGGCTTCTTCAACCAGATGTCGGCGGACGCGTAGGCGGCGACCTGCACTTGGCTGGGCTTGTCCGCGCCGGTGGTGGTGACGCCGCTGATCTCGAGCTCGAGGTCGGCCGCGCGTGCCTGCGACGCTCCCAGCAGTAGCGCAGCGCCGATGAGCGCGACGGCGGCGGATGAACGGGAAGGGCGGATCGACATCGGAGACTCCATGAGGCGACCCGGGGATCGGGTCGATGCTGCGCACTCTAGGAAGTTGTCCGGGGTCAGTCCTTGCGCTTCAGATGAAGCGGCGGGCATCGGCGCGAATCGACGAGGGAGGGGCGTGAGCGGGAAGGGCGCGGATCCCGTTCGAGGCGCCGCGCCGTCGTGTTGAAATCCGCCGCCAACGAGGCAGCCGCCCGTCAGGACATGGAAGCGATGGTGGATCGATGAAGCTCGCCCGGTATGTGACTGCAGTGACGCTGGTCTTCGCCTCTCTGGCTGCGGCCGCGGTTCAAGCCGATGGCGCGGTACCCGCACCCGCATGGCATCAGGCCCAAGTGGAAGCACGGATCCTGTTCGCGCCCCAGGTCGTTCCCGGCAGCGACGGGGCGAGGCATCTCGCCTACGAGCTGCGCCTCACCAGCTTCCAGGACGAGGACAACCCGCTGACGCTGACCCGGCTGGACGTCTTCACCGATGCGGGCAAGGCGCCGCTGTTGACCGTCGAGGGCGCCGAACTCCATCGCCTGCTCAACCGCGTCGCGCCGGACGATGCGCCGAAGGATGGGCTGGGCGTGGCATCGGGGCGCTCGCTGACGCTCTTCCTGTGGTTGAACCTGCCCGCCGGGACGCCGCCCGCGAGCCTGCGGCATCAGCTGACTTTCCGGACCGCCAAGGGCGAGCTCCAGCGCGCCGACGACGTGCGGACGCGCGTCGTCGCCACGGCGCCGATCCGCATCGCCGCCCCGTTGCGCGGCGGCCAGTGGCTGGCTGCCGAGGGGCCGGGCAATGCCCTGTCCCACCATTGGGGCGGCATGGTCGCCATCGACGGGACCTTGTCCATTCCGCAACGCTTCGCTATCGACTGGTTCGGGCTGGATGCAGCCAACCATTCGCTGCGCAGCAAGCATGAAGACCTCACCACCAGCGTCGACGAGGACTGGATCGGATTCGGGCAGGACGTGCTGGCGGTGGCCGACGGCGTCGTCGTCGACGCCCGCGACGGGATCGCCGACGGCAAGCCGCTGCGCCCCCTGGAGGGGCCGGACGACCTGACGGCGCGCACCCTCTACGGCAACTTCGTCGTGCTGCGCCTCGCGCCGGGCATCTATGCCCACTACGCCCATCTGCGGGCGGGCAGCGTCCAGGTGCGAACCGGTCAGCGGGTGAAGCGAGGCGCCACGCTGGCGCAGCTTGGCCAGACCGGCAGCGCGGGCGCGCCGCACCTGCATTTCCACCTCAGCGATCGGCCGACGTTCGAGCACTCGCAGGGGCTGCCCTTTGTCGTCGAGGCCTTCACGCTGCTGGGGCAGGGCAAGATCGAAGAGACCTTCGATCCGACGACGCCCTCCGGCGCCTCCGCGGTGAAGGCGACGCCACGAAAGAATGAGCTGCCGCTCGACGGCAGCATCGTGTCCTTCCCTCGTTGAGCCGATCCGGCGCTCAATCGCGCAGCGTCGGCCAGCCGTACTCGCGCGCAATGGCCCGCGTCACTTCGCGAACCAGGCGGTCGCCCTCGTCGGCGTTGGTCATCAGCACCACACCGCGGCTGGTGCCGGCGAAGGCCACCGCGTAACACCGGAAACCCGCGTTGCCGCCAGCGTGGCTGTAGCGGAGCGCATCGCCAGTGCGGGCGAGATCGAAACCCTGACCGTCCCCGCCGGGCACCTTGGTCAACATCGTGCGCGCGCTGGATGGGTTGAGCAGTCCGTCCGGCTCGCCACGGTACGAGTGGCCGACCGCCAGCATGAACCGGGCGAGGTCGGACGGCGTGGTCCAGAGACCCGCCGCGGCGAGTTCCGGATAGGTGTGATAACGGCCCTTCAGGCGCGCGCCATCCGACGTGTGACCCGCCGCGGCCCGATCAGCCAGCGCGGCGGGCAGCGGTTGCGAGAACGTGCTGTCCCGCATGCCCGCGGGCTGCAGAACGGCCTCGTCCGCGAGCGTCATGAAAGGGCGCCCTGAGGCCTCCTCCATCAGCAGCTGCAGCACCATGAAGCCCCCGCCGGAATAGCGTTCGAGCGTTCCGGGAATGGTGTCCACGCGCACGGCGCGAGAGTTGGCGGGCGGCGTGCCATCGAGGATCTGCTGGACGGTCGGCAGTGCCTCCCCTTGCGCGTAGCCGCCGAAGCCATGACCGGTCAGGCCGGCCATGTGGGTGACGATGCGGCGCGGCGTGACCTTCTCGACCCGCGTGAAGGCGTTCTCCGGCACTTTCCAGCTGCGCAGCCGGTCGTTCACGTCCTCGTCGAGCGTCAGCGTTCCCTGCTCCACGAGCCGGAACAAGGTGACCGAGCTCACGGGCTTGGAGATCGACGCAGCCTGGAACAAGGTCGACGGATCGACGGGTTCGCGGGTCATGGCGTCGCGGACACCGTAACCCCGCGCCCATTGGAGACGCCCTTGATCGAAGAGCGCGATGCTCAGACCGGGAACGTGGAGATCCGCCATCCGCTCGGCGATCGACCGGGGCGGGCCGCTTTCCCGACGCGAGGCGTCCAGGGGAACGAGGCCCCGTTCGATGCGTTCGATGCGGGCGTCCGGGGTCAGGTCTTGCCCGTCAGTCGTGGACGGCGCTGAAACCGTGGGTGTTGCGGACTGGCACGCGCAAAGCAGGAACGGTGCGGCCAGCAGCAGGAACAGGCGCGGTGTCGATGGTCGCATCGGCGAGGACTCTCTCAGGCGGCCGGAAGTGGCCGCCGGATTGTCAGCGCCGGACCTTCCCGTCCTCAGTGAGGATCGTCATGTCCACGTACCGAGATCCGGCGTGCTTCTGTCCGGAGAAGCTGAGGAAGAAGCCGCCCAGGTCGAGCTGGCTCTGCGCTTCCAGGCCGTTGATGATGTTGGACGGCGTCGGGTCGTTGCCGGCGCGCTTGAGCCCTTCCACCAGGGTCTTGGCGGCGATGAAACCTTCCATGCCGGTGTAGCTCGGCTCCGCCTTCGCCGCCTTCACGCGCTGCAGGTACTCGCCGGCGATCGGCGTCAGGCCCGAGAACGGGAAGGGCACGACCTGCGACACCACCACGCCGCGCGCGTCCTTGCCCAGCTCCGCCGCCAGCGCCTGCGCGCCGACGAACGAGAAGTTGTAGAAGTTCCCCAGGAACCCGGTCTTGCGCGCGCCCCGGATGAAGGCCGCGCAGGACTTGTACGCCGCCACCTGCACGATGCACTCGGGCTTGCCCGCCATCACCGCGGTCAGCGACGCGGCCACGTCCACCGAGTTGCGCTCCACCGTGCCTTGCGACACCGGGGCCAGGTTGTGCTGCTTGAGCGCCGCCGTCACCGCCGCCAGACCGGCCTGGCCGTAGGCGTCGTTCTGGAAGAACACCGCCACGCGCGTGATGCCCACCGAGACCAGCTGCTTGACGATCTCCGCCGCCTCGTCGTTGTAGGACGCGCGGATGTGGAACAGGAAACGGTTGAAGGGCGCGCGCAGCGCCTCGGCGTCGGTGAACGGCGCCACCAGCGGGATCTTGGCCGCCGTCAGCAGCGGCAGCGCCGCCAGCGTCGTGGGCGTGCCCACGTAGCCGAACAGCGCGTTGACGCCGTCCTCGATCAGGCGCCGTGTGTTGGCCGCGCAGCGCTCCGGCTCGTAGCCGTCGTCCATGCTGCGCAGCTCGATACGCCGCCCGTTCACGCCGCCGCGCTGGTTGACCTGGTCGAAGACCAGCATCGCGCCTTCCTTGAACTGCTCGCCCAGTTCCTTCGCCGGGCCGCTGAAGGGCGCGGACTGGCCCAGCAGGATGCGCGAGGTGTCGGCGAAGGCAGGCAGGCTGCCGGCGCCCGCGAGGGCAGCGAAGTTCTGGAGCAGGTGACGGCGGTTCATGAAGCTGACTTCCTGGCGCTTTTGGAAAGGCGAGGATCTTCGGCGACGTCATTGACGTAATCGCTATGCAATAACCGCAAGCCCGGATTTTCCCGAGCGAACGTCGACTACGTCACGACTGCTTCATCTTGAAACATCTCTCGCCCGGGTCGGGGATTGACCCGGCTGTCGTCCACCCTGCGGCCCAGGAGCCCGGCGGTCTTTATGAAATCTTGATACCCGGCCGTCCAGCTTCTACAGCCCCTTGACGCGCCGGTTCCTAGAGTCCATCCATCCCATCCCGCCCTCAATCGAGAGGGCATGGGACCGCAAAAACATGGATGCACTCTTTCTCGGATTGAGCGTCGTGCTGTTCCTCGTGGCCGTGGGCCTGGCAGTCGCCAGCCATCGCCTGGAGGCCAAGCAATGACCGCGCTCTACTGGTTGACCGGAACGATCTCCGCCGGTCTCTTCGTCTATCTCCTGGTCGCCTTGTGGCGGGCGGAGGAGTTCTGACATGACGACCCTCGCCTGGGGCAACCTGGCCCTCTACCTCGTCGTCACGCTGGCGCTGGCCTGGCCGCTCGCGCGCTGGATCACGGCGCTCGCCAAAGGGCAGATGCCCGGCTGGCTCGCCGCCGTCGAGCGCCCGATCTTCCGCCTCGCCGGCATCAAGCCGGACGAGGGCATGGGCTGGAAGCAGTACGCCGTCGCGCTGCTGATCTTCAACTTCATCGGCGTCATCGCCGTCTACGCGCTGCAGCGCCTGCAGGGCGTGCTGCCGCTCAACCCGCAGGGCATGGGCGCGATCAGCCCGGACTCGTCGTTCAACACCGCCATCAGCTTCGTCGCCAACACCAACTGGCAGGGCTACGGCGGTGAGTCGACGATGAGCTACCTCACGCAGATGCTCGCGCTGACGGTGCAGAACTTCCTGTCCGCCGCCACCGGCATCGCGGTCGTGTTCGCGCTGATCCGCGGCTTTGCCTCGCGCCTGTCCGGCCACGTCGGCAACTTCTGGGCCGACATGACGCGCTGCACGCTGTGGCTGCTGCTGCCGCTGTCCATCGTGTTCGCCGTGATCTTCGTCCAGCAGGGCGTGATCCAGAACTTCGACGGCTACAAGACCGTGCAGACGGTCGAGGCGCAGGACTACCAGACGCCCAAGCTCGGCGCCGACGGCCAGCCGCTGAAGGACGCCAAGGGCGAGCCGGTGATGGAGAACCAGCACACGCGGGAGCAGTCGCTCGCGATGGGCCCGGTCGCGTCGCAGGAAGCCATCAAGATGCTGGGCACCAACGGCGGCGGCTTCTTCAACGCCAACTCCGCGCACCCGTACGAGAACCCGACGCCGTTCACCAATCTGCTGCAGATCGTCGCGATCTTCGTGATCCCGGCCGCGTTGTGCCTGAGCTTCGGGCAACTGGTCGGCGACCGTCGGCAAGGGGCGGCGATCCTGGCCGCGATGAGCACGCTGTTCATCGTCGGCGTGCTGATCGCCACGCCCGCCGAGCAGGCCGGCAATCCGCTGGTGGCCGCGCAGGGCGTCGACATCCAGGCCACCGAGCTCCAGGCCGGCGGCAACATGGAAGGCAAGGAGACGCGCTTCGGCATCAGCGCCAGTTCGCTGTTCGCCGTCGTGACCACGGCCGCCTCCTGCGGCGCGGTCAACGCGATGCACGACAGCTTCACGCCCATCGGCGGCGCGGTGCCGCTGGTGATGATGCAGCTGGGCGAGGTCGTCTTCGGCGGCGTCGGCACGGGCCTCTACGGCATGCTGGTCTTCGCCATCCTGGCCGTGTTCATCGCCGGCCTGATGATCGGCCGCACGCCCGAGTACCTGGGCAAGAAGATCGAGCCCTTCGAGATGAAGATGAGCGCCGTCGCCATCCTCGTCACGCCCATCGTCGTGCTCGCGGGTACCGCGATCGCGGTCCTCGCGGGCGACGGCAAGGCCGGCATCGCCAACCCCGGCGTGCACGGCTTCAGCGAGATCCTCTACGCCTTCACCTCGGCGGCCAACAACAACGGCAGCGCCTTCGCCGGGCTGTCCGCCAACACGCCGTTCTACAACACGCTGCTCGGCATCGCGATGTGGCTCGGCCGCTTCCTGGTCATCGTCCCCGTGCTGGCCATCGCCGGCAGCCTGGCCGCCAAGAAGCGCATCCCCGTCGGCGAGGGCACGCTGCCCACCCACGGCCCGCTGTTCGTCGTCCTGCTCATCGGCACCGTCCTCCTGGTCGGCCTGCTGAACTACGTGCCCGCGCTCGCGCTGGGTCCCGTCGTCGAGCACCTGATGCTCTGGAAGTGACCCTTCGGAGCCCATCATGACCAATCAACTCAAGACCCTCCATACGTCGGTGCCCGCTTCGGCACGCACCGAGGTCCTCGGCGGCGCCAAGGTCGCCACGGGACCGCAAGGTTCTCAAGGATCCTCCGGCCCGCAAGGACAGGACCCGCAGCCCCCGCGCGCCAACGCCAAGACCGGCATGTGGGATCCCGCGCTGGTGAAGCCGGCGATCCGCGATTCCTTCATCAAGCTCGCGCCGGCGACCCAGCTGCGCAACCCGGTGATGTTCGTCGTCTACGCCGGCAGCATCCTGACCACCGGCCTGTGGCTGGCGAGCTTCGCCAACCCCGGGCTGGCCGGCGCCGAAGGCCCCGGCTTCATGCTCGCGATCGCGCTGTGGCTGTGGTTCACCGTGCTGTTCGCCAACTTCGCCGAGGCGCTGGCCGAAGGCCGCTCCAAGGCGCAGGCCGCCTCGCTGCGCGGCTTGAAGGCCAAGACCTGGGCGAAGAAGCTCGAGACGCCGCGCCACGGCTCGTCCTGGCACCCGGTCCCCTCAGAGGAGCTGCGCAAGGGCCACGTCGTGCTGGTCGAGGCCGGCGACCTGGTGCCGCTGGACGGCGAGGTCATCGAAGGCGTGGCCTCGGTCGACGAGAGCGCCATCACCGGCGAATCCGCGCCCGTGATCCGCGAGTCCGGCGGCGACTTCTCGGCCGTCACCGGCGGCACCCGCGTGCTGTCGGACTGGGTGGTCGTGCGCATCGCCGTCAACCCGGGCGAGGCCTTCCTCGACCGCATGATCGCGATGGTCGAGAGCGCCAAGCGCCAGAAGACGCCCAACGAGATCGCGCTGACCATCCTGCTGGTGGCGCTGACGCTGGTGTTCCTGGTCGTGACCGTGACGCTGCTGCCGTACTCGCTGTTCGCGGTCGAGGCCGCCGGCGCGGGCACCGTGGTGTCCATCACCGCGCTGGTCTCACTCCTCGTCTGCCTGATCCCGACGACCATCGGCGGCCTGCTGTCGGCCATCGGCGTCGCCGGCATGAGCCGGCTGATGCAGGCCAACGTGATCGCGACCTCCGGCCGCGCGGTCGAGGCCGCCGGCGACGTCGACGTGCTGATGCTCGACAAGACCGGCACCATCACGCTGGGCAACCGCCAGGCCAGCGCCTTCCTGCCGGCCCCGACGCTGCAGGAGCAGCTGCTGGCCGACGCGGCGCAGCTCGCCTCGCTGGCGGACGAGACGCCGGAAGGCCGCTCCATCGTCGTGCTGGCCAAGCAGCGCTTCAACCTGCGCGAGCGCGAGCTGGCGACGCTGCAGGCGCACTTCGTGCCCTTCACCGCGCAGACCCGCATGAGCGGCGTGGACTTCGGCGATGCGGCCGCGCCCAAGCGCCAGCTGCGCAAGGGCGCGGTGGACGCGATCCGCCGCTTCGTCGAGTTGCATGGCGGCCAGATGCCGGCGCAGGTCACCGCGGTGGCCGAGGAAGTCGCGCGCCGCGGCAGCACGCCGCTGGTGGTCGCCGACCTCAACGACGGTCAGGCCCGCGTGCTGGGCGTGGTCGAGCTCAAGGACATCGTCAAGGGCGGCATCAAGGAGCGCTTCGCGCAGCTGCGCAGGATGGGCATCCGCACCGTGATGATCACCGGCGACAACCGCCTCACCGCCGCGGCGATCGCGGCCGAGGCGGGCGTCGACGACTTCCTCGCCGAGGCGACGCCGGAGGCCAAGCTCAAGCTGATCCGCGACTACCAGGCCGAAGGCCGCCTGGTCGCGATGACCGGCGACGGCACCAACGACGCCCCCGCGCTGGCCCAGGCCGACGTGGCGGTGGCGATGGCCAGCGGCACGCAGGCCGCGAAGGAGGCCGGCAACATGGTCGACCTCGATTCGAATCCGACCAAGCTGCTGGAGATCGTCGAGACCGGCAAGCAGCTGCTGATGACGCGCGGCTCGCTGACGACCTTCTCCATCGCCAACGACGTGGCCAAGTACTTCGCCATCATCCCGGCGATGTTCCTGGGCGTGTATCCGCAACTCGCCGCGCTCAACGTGATGGGCCTGCACAGCCCGGCGTCCGCGATCCTGTCGGCGGTCATCTTCAACGCGCTGATCATCGTCGCGCTCATCCCGCTGGCGCTCAAGGGCGTCGCCTACCGGCCCATCGGCGCGGCCGCGCTGCTGCGCCGCAACCTGTGGATCTACGGCCTGGGCGGCCTGATCGTGCCGTTCGTCGGCATCAAGGCGATCGACCTGCTGCTGGTCGCGCTCCACCTCGTGTGACGCGGAGGACTCCATCATGACAACCACGCAATCCACCTCTCATTCGCCGCTGCGCATGCTGCGCCCGGCCCTCGTCGGCTTCGTGCTGCTGAGCGCCGTCACCGGCCTGCTGTACCCGGCGCTGGTGACCGGCGTCGCCAAGACCATGTTCCCGTTCCAGGCCGAGGGCAGCCTCCTCCTGCACGACGGCAAGGTGGTCGGCTCGGAGCTGATCGGCCAGAACTTCTCGTCGCCGCGCTACTTCTGGGGCCGTCCGTCGGCCACCGGACCGATGGCCAACAACGCCACCGGGTCGAGCGGCTCCAACCAGGGGCCGACGAACCCGGCGCTGGTCGACGCCGTGAAGGGCCGCATCGAAGCGCTCAAGGCCGCCGATCCGGGCAACACCGCGCCGGTGCCGGTCGACCTGGTCAGCGCCTCGGCCAGCGGTCTGGACCCGCACATCAGCATGGCCGCGG
>NZ_DASVNZ010000320.1:0-8218 GCF_036486225.1 Roseateles sp.
GCCGGCACCGCCGCCGACGCTCACGCTTCCGATCGAAGTGCTGGGCGCGGGCGCGCCCGATGCGCCGACCGTCGTCGCCGCCGAGTTGTCGCTCGATGCCGGATCGCTCGCCACCGCGACGCAGCTGGTGGTGCGCTGCCACCGCTGCGGCTTCTACAACTCGCCGGAGTTCGAGGCGCTCAGCAAGCCGCTCACGGCCATCGCCGGCAGCCTGCGCGTGGTCGGCGCGGCCAACGCCAACAACAGCGGCGCGGCCGCGTGGATCCCGATCAGCGACACCGGCGTGCAGCTCGACGACGTCGAGCGCTCGCACGGCGGCGTCAACGGCGGGCTGCTGACGATCCGCTTCCGCGTGACGCTGGACAGCACGGTGCGCGCGCGCCTGGTCGCGAGCCCCGCCACCAATCGCATCGAATTCCGCTTCAACGGCACCGACGGCAACTCCAACGGCTACCGCATCCTCGACCTGCAGCTGCAGGACGCGAACGGTCGCAACCTCGCGACCAACCCGCGCCGCTGGGCCGACATCGCCGCCGAGAAGGAGGCCGGCCGCACCTGGACGGCCGATGCCGACGCGGGCAAGGCGCTGTGGAACGCCTCCGGCCTGCTGCTGAAGTCGCCGGTGGTCAACACGAAGATGCGCGCCGCCTGCGCGTCCTGCCACGCGGCCACGGGCCGCGACCTGCAGTATTTCAACTATTCCAACAACTCGATCGTCCAGCGCGCCCGCTTCCACGGCTTGAGCGAGACGCAGGGCCGGCAGATCTCCGCCTACCTGCGCGCGGCGCTGACCAAGGTCCCGCACGTGGCGCAGGCCACGCCGTGGAATCCGCCCTACCAGCCCGGGCCCGGGCTGGACAGCAAGCCCGCGGTCGAATGGGCAGCCGGCGCAGGGATCGACGCGGTGCTGCCGGACGCGAAGTCCTTCGTCAACGTCTTCGCCGGCAAGGCGGCCAACAGCACGACCACGGTGACGCAGGCCGAGCTGGACGCCGCGATGGACCCGAGCCCGGGCAAGGTGCTGAACACGCGCGAGATGCCGATCCCGCTGCAACTGCCCGACTGGAACGCCTGGCTGCCGATCACGCATCCGCTGGACATCTGGACGCCGGACGCGGGCCAGACGCAGGGCCTGTTCGAGACCAAGGGCGACGACGGCTCCAACCCGATCAAGGTGGTCAAGCGCATCGCCGACTGGCTGGCGGCGAACAGGAATCCCAACGGCGCTTACGGCGACTGGAGCCACCTCACGGCGGACCAGCGCGAGCGCGCGCAGTACTGGTTGACCGACCCCGGCATGCGCATGCTGGACTTCGTCGGAGGCGGTCGCGGCAGCCGCGTCTCGTCCAACCCTTCGCAGCCGTACGGCGCGGAGATCGGCGGCCGCAAGCTGCAGGCCCTGCTGTCGTCCTCGACGCAGTCGTCGGCCAGCGCGCTGTATCCCAACGCGAAGGCCGGCTACAGCAAGGAAGCCTTCATCGAACGCGCCATGTTCGGGATGATCCACTGGATGGGCGTCAAGCAGTGGGAGCTGGCGCACGAGTACGGACTCGAAGGCCCGGCGCCGTGGTTCCGCGGCAAGAAGGACGCGAGCGGCAAATGGGTGGGCGAAGGCGAGAAGCGCGGCTGGCCGTTCAGCTGGCCCAGCGTGTTCTACATGGCGCCGCACATGCTGTACGTCGACGAGCAGACGCCGCAGGGCAAGCGCGAGTTCTACTTCTCGTGGGAGCCGCGGCTGACCTCGTACTACCGGACCAACCAGTGGTACCAGCTGCAGATGACGGTGAACCCGGGCTGGTCCGGTGCCTCCGAAGGTCCGATGGACTGGCCGTACCACATGGGCTTCACGACCGCGGTCGTGGACGACCTGATGACGGCGAAGGCGCCGTCACAAGTGTCGGCGTCCCACCTGGCGCGCTACTTCCAGGTCCGGACCAAGCTGGCGCAACTCGCCAACACGAACCTCTCGTTCAACAAGCCCGATCCCGCCGCGCCGACGGACCTGTTCCGCAACGAGGGGCATCGCAGCCGCGCGTCGCTGGCCATCCACAAGCTGGGTGTCGGCGAGGTGGTCGACCGCGGGCCGGAGAGCTGGGAGAAGTCGCGCTTCCGGCTGCTGGACGACGTGACGCCGGGGCTGCATCTGATGTTCATCAACAGCTCGATGTCGCTCTACAACGCGATGTACGCGACCACCACCTACGAGCAGTGGCGCCGCTGCGATCCGAACGCGCTGTTCGGCAGCGAGCCGGAGATCAAGTCGGGCTTCCGCTTCTGCCTCGACGCGAAGCGCACGCCGCTGCCCTTGAACAGCAAGGGCCAGCCCCATCTGGTCGGCGGCTGGGTGGACTGGACCAGCGAGCAGTACATCACCTGGAGCGTGATCTCGGCGCGCAACCATGGCGCGGAGGCTCAACGCCTGAAGACCTTCTCCGACTGGTCCGGGAGGATGTGGCGGGAGTGAGGAGACCTACGCCGCGGCCGGGACGGCCGGCAGTTCGAGCGTGAAGCGCGAGCCCTGCCCGGTCTCGCTGTCCACGAGGATGCGCCCGCCCATGCGTTCCATCAGCTGCTTGCAGATCACCAGCCCGATGCCGTGCCCCGGCTGATCCACGCGCCCCAGCCGGTTGAAGGGCTGGAACAGCTGTGAGCGCTGCTCGGGACTCAGGCCGATGCCGTTGTCGGCCACCTCGATGCGGAAGCCGCGCGGTTCCGCGCAGGCGCGGACCTTCACCCAGCCGCCGCGGCGGTTGTACTTGATGGCGTTGGAGATGAGGTTATGCAGCACCTGCTCCAGCCGGATGGGATCGGCCTGCACCAGCGGCAGCGTGCTGTCCTCCTCGGGCGTCATGCCGACCTGCAGGTCGACGCCCGCCGCCACCGCCGCCGGCTGCGCGAGCTCCACCACGCGGCGCAGCAGCGGCCCCGCCTGCAGCGGCAGTGACTGCACGGTCAGCGTGTTCGCCTCGACGCGCGAGAGCGTCATCATGTCCTCGATCAGGACCAGCAGGTGCTTGGCCGCCTCGTCGATGTGCCTGATGCGCGACTGCTGCACCTCGTCCAGCGGCCGCTTCGGATCGTGGGCGAGCAGCTGGCTGAAGCCCAGCACCGCGTTCAGCGGCGTGCGCAGCTCGTGGCTGGCCTGGGACAGGAACTCGCTCTTGGTCTTGCTGGTGACCTCGGCCAGCTCGCGGGCCCGGTCCACGTCCTGCAGCCGCATGCGTTCGCCGAGCTCGCGCTGCAGCAGCTCGCCGCGCAGGCGCACCTGGCGCTGCAGGGCGCGGTTCCAGAGCAGCGTCACGCCCAGCCCGACGACGACCAGCGCCAGCGCGATGCCCACGGCCCACAGCGTGCGGCGCTGCCAGCGCATCGCGGCCGTGTCCTGCGTGATCCAGCGGTCGGCGATGGCCTGGCGCTCGCTGTCGCCGATGCGGGTCAGCGCCTTGTCCAGGATGCGGCCCAGCATCGGCCAGTCGCGACGGTAGCCGATGCCCAGCCCGTAGGCGTAGCCGATGTCGTCCACCACCCGCAGGTTGCCGATGCCGTCACGCCGCATCAGGTAGGTCGCGCCGGCCAGGTCCACCACCGCGGCGCCGACCTGACCACCGGCCAGCCGGCGCAGCACCGTGCGGTCGTCGACCTCGACCTGCACCGGATTCGTCGCGTAGCGGTCGCGCAGGAATTCCGCCACCGCGTAACCGCGCGCCACCGCCACCGCCTCGCCCGGCCGCAGCGGATCGTCGCCGGCGCCGGCGCGTCGCAGCAGCACCGCCGGCACCGTGATGTAGGGTCGCGTGAAGCCGAAACGCTGCGCGCGGTCCGGCGTCTCGCGCAGCGACATCTGCAGGTCGAGCGTGCCCGCGGCCAGCGCGTCCAGGTTGTCGGCGAAGGGCCGCGGCGGCTGGAACTCGAAACGCAGGCCGGTGAGTTCCGACAGCCGCCGCGCGTAGTCCAACGACAGGCCGGTGAGACGGCCTTCCTCGTCGACGTAGGTGAACGGGCCGTAGCTGGCCGATCCGCCGACCCGCAGCACCGGATGCTGCGCCACCCAGGCGCGCTCCTCGGCCGTCAGCCAGTCGCGCGGATCGGCGTGTCCCTGCCCCGCCAATGCCAGCCAGGCCGCCACGACCGCCGCCAGGATCGGCAGCAGGCGCGTCAGCACTTGCGGGAGTCGGGGGAGTGCGAACGGGACCACGAGGCCATTGTGGGCCCGGCTACCCGCTGCCAGGGGAAGGGCTCTCCCGCATCCGGGGGTGGTCCCCTGTCAGAAGTGTCAGGTGCGGCCCACGCCTTCACGACCCTGCGGTCGCGCGTTCGCGTGCACCGTCCGGCAACCCTCAGCCGCGCAGCGACGCCTTGAGCTTCGCGCCGATCTCCGGCTTGTCCTCGAACGGATCGGTCGGGTTGCGCAGCTGCATCACGTCCTCCAGCCGCGTCTGCACGCCCTTGAGCGCCTGCGGGTGGCTGAAGATGTAGAAGCGCTCCTCGTCCATCGCCTCGAACACCATGCGGGCCACGTCCGCCGCCGTCAGCTTGCCGGAGCTCACCGCCTTGTCGGTCATCGCCTGCGAGATGAGCTGGCTCCTGGTCGGCTTGTCGGCGACGAGCTCGCCGGGGCGGTTGCGGTGGCTCTGCGTGATGCCGGTGGGCACGAAGAACGGGCACAGCACCGAGGCGCGCACCTGGTCCGTCACCAGCGCCAGGTCCTGGTACAGCGTCTCGCTGAGCGACACCACCGCGTGCTTGGACACGTTGTAGACGCCCATGTTGGGCGGGTTCAGCATGCCGGCCATCGAGGCGGTGTTGACGATGTGGCCCTGCCACGCAGGATCCTGGCCGGCAGCCTCCAGCATCATCGGCGTGAACAGGCGCACCCCGTGCACCACGCCCATCAGGTTGACGCCCAGGACCCAGTCCCAGTCGGCGAGCGAGTTCTCCCAGATCAGCCCGCCGGAGCCGACGCCGGCGTTGTTGAAGACGAAGTTCGGCGCGCCGAAGCGCGCCTTCACCGCGGCCGCCAGCGCTTCCATCTGGTCGGCCTTGGCCACGTCGACGCGGCGCGCCAGCACCGGATGCGCGGCGAACTCGGCGGCGGCCTTGTCCAGCGCGTCCTGCTGCACATCGCACAGCACCAGGTTCATGCCGCGCGCGGCGGCGATGCGCGCCACCTCGAGCCCGAAGCCCGAACCCGCGCCGGTGATCACCGCGGTCTTGCCTTGATAGTCCTTCATGCGCCTGTCTCCTTGATGCGGTTCTTGTCTTTGTCCTTGCGCGGGCCCGGACGGGCTCGAACGGGCTCGAACGGGCTAGGCCCGTTTCAGCGTGTAGCGGATGCGCGGGAAGTGCACGTGCACGCGGCCGGCGCGCTCGTCCTCGCGGGCCAGCGTCACCGTGCGGCAGCTGAGGCCCACGAGTTCCCCGGCGACCGCGTCGCGGGCGTAGTCGTAGGGCGTGACCGTGACGGCATCGCCGGCGGCGAAGCCCAGACCCTCCTCGACCAGCGCCGGACGCGGCGTCGAGGCCTTCGCCAGCGCGATCGCGCCGGCGCCGTCGAGCTTGCCGGCGCGCTCCCCATGCCCGATCGCGGCGACACGCGCCATCCAGGCCCGCAGCGCCTCGTGCGGCTGGAAGATCTCGGCCAGCGGCCCGGTCCGGGTCACGAACCACAGCGGGTGGTAGACGCTGAGGTCGGCGATGCTGGTCTCGCCGCCGAGCAGCCAGGGCCGGCCGTCGGACAGCATGCCCGAGAGCCACTCGAGGTACTGCGTCAGCGCCGCGCCGGCGTCGACGCCGCGCACCTGCGGCATGCCTTCGCTCATCGCCTTGCGGTCGGCGACGAAGATCTTGAGCATGTCCGGCGGCGCGCCGGCGAACAGCGCGGTCGCGCCCGCCGGCTGCATCGCGTAGGGCAGCGCGGTCCAGAACAGGTCCGTGTCCGCCCATTGCGCCAGCGTGCGCGCATGTCCGGCGACGGCCGCGGGGAAGAGGCTGGGCGTCGGACGGCGGCCTTCCAGCACTTCGGCGATCAGCGCGGTGTCGCAGTAGATGTCGGCGCCCAGCTGCAGGAAGGGCGTGCGGCGGTAGCCGCCGGTCAGCGCGACCACGTCGGGCTTGGGCAGGACCATCGGCACCGTCACCGAGTGCCACGCCAGTCCCTTGAGGCCCAGCATCAGCCGCGCCTTTTCGGCGAAGGGCGAGCTGCTGTAGTGGTGGAGGACGAGGTCGTCGGCCGACGGCGAGCCGCCCGGATTCGAGGCCTCACGTGCGGCGTCGCGTTGGGATTCGCTCATGGCGTCGCCTCCTTGCGCATGTCGATGTGGGGGATGCCGTCCTCGTCGTAGATGTCCGAGGTCGGCGTGAAGCCGAAGCTGCCGTAGAACTCGCGCAGGTGGGCCTGCGCGCCGAGTTCGACCGGCTGGCCCGGCCAGAGCTTCTGGCATTCGCGCAGCGCCTGGCTCATCAGCGCGCGGCCCAGGCCGCCGCCGCGCGCCGTCGGCGCCGTGATCACGCGGCCGATGCGGGCCGAGCCCTCACCGATCGAGGGCGGCAGCAGCCGCGCGTAGGCGAAGAGTTCCTCGCCGCCATCGACGCCCTGCCCCATGCCCTGCAAGTGCCACGCGTGCTCGTCGAGCCCGTCGGGATCGAGGTAGATGCAGCGCTGCTCGATGACGAAGACCTCCGCGCGCAGCCGCAGCGCGCGGTACAGGCCGCGCACGCCCAGCTCGTCGAAAGGCTGGTTGATCCAGCGGGGGCCGGCCATCAGACCAGCTTCACCAGCTGCTTGCCGAAGTTGCGCCCCTTGAGCAGCCCCAGGAAGGCTTCCGGCGCGTTCTCCAGGCCCTGCGCGACGCTCTCGCGGAACTTCAGTTTGCCAGTCGCGACCAGCGTGCCCAGTTCCTTCAGCGCCTCGGGCCAGACCTCCATGTGCTCGGAGACGATGAAGCCCTCGACCTTCATGCGGTTGGTGAGGATCAGCTGCGGGAAGGTCAGCGGGATCGGCTCGCCGTTGTAGCCGGCGATCATCCCGCACATGGCCACGCGGCTGAACGCGTTGGCGCGCAGCAGCACGGCGTCGAGGATCATGCCGCCGACGTTCTCGAAGTGGCCGTCGATGCCGTCCGGGCAGGCGGCCTTCAGCGCGGCGGACAGCGACTTCAGGTCGGTGTGCTGCTTGTAGTCGACGCAGGCGTCGAAGCCGAGTTCCTCGACCACGTAGCGGCACTTGTCCGCGCCGCCGGCGATGCCCACCGCCCGCGCGCCGCGCACCTTGGCCAGTTGGCCGACCGCGCCGCCCACCGCGCCGCTGGCGGCGCTGACGACCACGGTCTGGCCGGGCTTGGGATCGATGATCTTGACCAGGCCGTACCAGGCCGTCACGCCGGGCATGCCCACCGCGCCCAGGTAGGCCGACAGCGGCACGTGCGTCGTGTCGACCTTCTGCAGCACGCCGCGCTGGTTGGCGTCGACGAGCTGGTACTCCTGCCAGCCGCCCATGCCCACGACCTTGTCGCCGACGGCGAAGTGCGCGTTCTTCGACGCCACCACCTCGCCCACGGTGCCGCCGATCATCACGGCGTTCAGCGGCTGCGGCACGGCGTAGCTCTTGCTCTCGTTCATGCGGCCGCGCATGTAGGGATCCAGGCTCAGGTAATGGTTGCGGACCAGCACCTGGCCGTCCGCCAGTTCGGGAATCGTCTGCTCGACCAGCTTGAAGTTGTCAGTGCCGGCTTCACCGGTCGGGCGGGAGGCCAGCAGGATCTGGCGGTTCACTTGGCTCATCGAGGGCTCCTCGGTCGTTGTGGATCCATGCCATCGCATGGCTCATGGAAGGGAATCGCGGGCGGAAACCGGCGGCGATCCGTGACGGAATGCCGACGATTGAACCACGCCCGACTACCCCTCCACGTCCCTCGGGTGACAGAAAAGAACGAGCGTGCTTTTCCTGGCGGAGACCTGCATCTTCGTGTCAAGAACCGGCGGCGACGGTTGTCGACTGACCTGCTCATTCCAGCCCTTCGCCACTTCACCATGTCGCAGATCTTCCGTCGCTCGAATCTCCCTTCCTGGCTCGGCAATCCTGGTGCGCCCGCGCAGGCGCCACAGGATCCGCAGGTGCGGGCGTGGATGAACAGCGGCGCCCTGGTCAAGAAGGAGGCCGGCCCGGTGGCCAGGGTGATCGAGAAGGCCTTGGCCCGCAAACCGGAGACGCTGGACCTGT
>NZ_DASVNZ010000322.1:0-6914 GCF_036486225.1 Roseateles sp.
CCGCGGCCACGCGGCTCGAAGCGGCGCTGCCGCTGGCCGCGCGACGCGAGGAGGACCTGCGGGCGCTCGCGGGCGAGGGTTTCGCCTCCACGCACAGCTGGGAGGACCGCCGGCGCGAGCGGGTCGACCTGAGCGGAGAACTCGAGACCCAGCAGGCCCGTTCGCGCGAGACCGACGCTGCGCTGAACGAGACCCGGGCCACCCGCACCGCGCTGATCGCCGAGGTCCGCCAGCGCTGGCACACGACGCGCGAACAGGCCGCCGCCCGACTGGCGCAGATCGAGGCGGAGCACCGCAAGGCAGGCCGGCGCGAACAGCTGACGCGCCTCGTCGCGCCAGTGGACGGCACGGTGCAGCAGCTGGCGATCCACACGGCCGGCGGCATCGTGACCGAGGCGCAGGCGCTGATGGTGGTCGTGCCCGAGGACGCGCCGGTGACGGCGGAGGTGATGCTCGAGAACAAGGACATCGGGTTCGTGCGCGTGGGCGACGCCGCGGCGATCAAGCTCGAGGCCTTCCCGTTCACGCGTCACGGCACGCTGCCCGCGACCGTCACGCGGGTGAGCCCCGATGCGATCGACCACGAGCAGCTGGGGCCGAGATTCGCGGTGACGCTGACGCTCGCCGCCCGCGACATCGAGATCGACGGCCAGCGCGTGCCGCTGCGGCCGGGCATGGCGCTGAGCGCGGAAGTGCGCACCGGCAGCCGGCGCGTCATCGGCTTCCTGCTGAGTCCGCTGGAACGGGTGCGCAGCGAGAGCCTGCAGGAGCGTTGACTTCCGCCAACGAAGACTGGGGTGAGAGGAGCAGCGCCGGACTCCCTCTCCCGCACCGCGGGAGAGGGCGGGGGTGAGGGCCAGCGGCGGTGGAAGTGCGAACGCCCTCACCAGCCCGCGAGCACCTCTTCCGCCAAGCCGAAGGCGGTGCTCGCGCCGGTGCCGCTGGTGACCATCACGAGCCGCGTGCGCTCGTCCGGCGCCTCGACGAGGCACGGCGCCGACGCGCTGACCGGATAGACGCCGGTCCAGCGCTCCACCACCTCCAGCGACGGCAACACCAGTTGCCGATGCAACTCGTCGAGGATCAGCCGGTCCACCGCCTCGCTCGCGAACGGCGGCAGCACCGGGCCATAGTGGTGCGAGTCGCCGACCACCAGCGTGCCGTCGGCGCTCTGCACCGCGATCAGGTGGATGCCGTGGGCGAGCGCGTCGTGGCGCTCGGCGGACAAGCGCCGCAACAGCGGCTGCGCCTCGGGCAGCGCCGAGTAGCCCTCGTAGCGCACCAGGCTCAGGTCGGCCATCAACGCGGCGTTCAGACGGAAGCCCGACGGCGGGCGCACGCGCAGCATCTGCAGCTGGCACAGCGACAGCGCATGCGGCGTCCAGCGGTCGGCGAAGAGCCCGTGCAGCTCCGCGCCCGAGCAGACGACGACACGTTCGGCGCGGTAGCTGGCGCGGGACGTGCGCACGTGCGGCGCCTCGACCTCCAGCACCGCTTCGCCGAAGCGGAACTCGACGCCGTGCCGCTCCGCCAGCCACGCGGCGATGCGCGGGATCGCGTCGCGCGATTCGACGCGGAGTTCATGCGGGCTGTACAGGGCGCCACGCAAGGCGTCGCTGTGCGAGCCGCTGTCGTGCCGGCTTTCTGCGCGCAGACCGGGCTGGCGCGCGGTCGCGCCGGCGGCGCCCAGCCGCTCGCAGCCCTCGCCCATCTCGGTGGCGAGGAAGGCGTCGAGCAGCGCTTCCGATTCTTCGCAACGTGCGGCCAGCAGCAGGCCGGCGTGCTCGATGCGCAGGCCGGCCTGGGGCGCGAGCTCGGCCCACAGATCGCGCGAGCGCCGCGCGCGGCGCCAGTGCGCGCCGCGCTGCTGCCCGGTCACGGTGACGAAACCGAAGTTGCGGATCGACGCGCCGATGCAGGCCGCGTCGCGCTCGACGACGACGACACGCCAGCCGCGCTTCGCGCCGGCCCAGGCATGGGCCAGGCCGACGATGCCGGCGCCGACCACGAGGAGGTCATGAGTCATGAGAATTCAGGAAGCAAGAGGGTTTGAGCACTTCCACGTCAGCCGGCCCTCACCCCTGCCCTCTCCCGCAAGCGGGAGAGGGAGAAAGAGGAGCCGGCATTGCGACCAGAGCCGGTCGGACTCCCTCTCCCGCTTGCGGGAGAGGGTGGGGGTGAGGGCCAGCGGCGGTGGAAGTACGGAAGTTCGAGCGCTACCTCGCGCGCCACCGCTGGGTGCGTTGTATGAGCACATGCCCGACGAGGCCGATGACACCGCGCCCAACGGCCGCCGTCACGAACAGCAGCGTCGCCATCGCGGCCGCCGGCGCGGTATCCCCGGCGTCATCCATCGCGAGCACCGCAATCGCGGCCAGCGTGGTATCGGGCGAATACAGGAACACCACCGCCGACACCGTCGTCAGCGCGCTGACGAAGAAGTAGCCCGCCACCTGCACCAGCGTCGGGATCGCGATGGGCAGGTGCACGCGGCGCAGGTGCGTCCAGAACGGCAGGCCGAGCGACTCGGCCACGCGCTCGTACTCGGGGTCCAGCTGGCGCAGCGCCCCGAGCTGCGTCAGATGCGCCACCGAGTAGTAATGCGCCACCGTGCAAAGCACCAGCAGGCCGAGCCCGCCGTACCAGCCGCGCAGCGGATTCCACGGCGCGTTGAAGAACAGGATGTAGCCCAGTCCCAGGGCAAGACCCGGCACCGCCATCGGCAGCGTCGCCAACGCGTTGAGCACGCCGCGCGCGGCGACGAAGCCGCGCGACTTGTCCACCAGCCAGGCCAGCAGGAAGCTGAGTGCCGTGCCCGCCAGCGCGGTCCATCCGGCCAGGCGCAGCGAGTTGCCGTAGCTGGCCCAGCCGCCCCCGTCGCTCATGTCGAACTGGTAGTGCGCCAGCGTCGGCGCGAGCTGGTACGGCCAGTACTGCGCGAAGGACGCGTACACCGCGATGCCGAACACGCCGGCCAGCGCCGCGGCGATCAGCGCGCAGTACAGCAGCGCGGCGAGGTCGCGCGCCGTATGCGGCGCCGGCACGTGCGGGACGGCGCGCAGGCTCAGCACGGCGCGTTGGCGCGCGCGCAGACGTTGCTCCAGCACGAAGGCGCCGAGCGCCGGCAACAGCAGCAGCAGCGCGACGACGGCGCCGCGGTCCAGGCGCTGCTGGCCGACGACTTCCTTGTAGATGTCGGTGGCCAGCATCGCGGTCTGCCCGCCGACGACCTTGGGCACGCCGAAGTCGGTCAGCACCAGCACGAACACCACGACCAGCGAGATCAGCAGCCCGTAGCGGCTGGCCGGCAGCGTCACCGTGCGGAACACGCGCCAGCCGCCGGCGCCCAGGCAGCGCGCGGCCTCGATCGTGCGGGCGTCGCTGCTGGAGAGCGTGGTGACGAGGATCAGCATCGCGTGCGGGAAGGTCCACAGCACCGAGCCCAGCACGATGCCGGCCGGACCGTAGATGCTGGCGATGCCCAGCGCCTGCATCGCCGCCTTCAGCAGGCCCTGGTTGCCGAAGGCGTAGACCAGACCGATGGCGGCCAGCAGCGAGGGCGCGAGCAGCGGCAGCAGCGCGAGCGCGCGCCACAACCCCTTGGCGGGCAGCGCCGTGTGCGTCAGCGCCCAGGCATAACCGTAGGCGAGCGCGACGCAGATGACGGCGGAGACGGCCGACAGCGCGACGCTGTTCCACAGCGCGCTCCATCGTCCGGTGGAGAAGTAGGCGACGAAGTGCGACGCGCCGACGAAACGGCCCTGCCCGTCGAGCACGCTCTGCGCCAGCAGCGACAACAGGGGCAGCAGGATGATCACGGCCAACGCGACCAGGCCGGCGGCCAGCAGCGCGCGCAGCACCCAGGCTTCGCCGCTCCGTCCCCGTTGAAGCGGCGCCGGCGCGACCCGGGAGAGGGGTTGCGGTGAGGACTGCGACAGGCCGCTGGCCCTCACCCCCCGCCCTCTCCCACGCAGCGGGAGAGGGAGCCAGCGAGCGCGCCCTACCGCGTCTTCAGCGCTCACGCCACCCTCCGCATCGACAGCGGCGCGTCGAAGAGCTGCAGCGCCGCGGCGGGCAATCGCAAGCCGCGGACCTCGCCTTCGCTGAGTCCGGCGGCCTCGCCGCTCGGGATCTCGAGCATCAACGTGCCACCGGCGCCCGAACCCGCACCAGCACCAGCACCAGTCCCGGCTCCGACACCAAGAGCCTCGCAGCGCAGCAGCACCTGCGTGACGGCGCCGTGGAACTGCAGCGTCTCGATGCGGGCGCGCAGCATCGCGCCCTCCCCGTCCATCAAACGGATCGCCTCCGGGCGGATGCCCACGCGCACGACGCTGCCGGTCTTGTAGACCCGCGTATCGCCGTCCAGCAGCGTGGTGCCGACGCGCACGCGGCCCTCGGCGACGACCTGCCCGTCCATCCAGTTCATCCGGCCGACGAACCCCGCCACCAGCGCGCTCGCCGGGCGGTCGTAGAGCTGCCGCGGCGCGCCCTGCTGCGCGATCTGCCCCTTGGCGAGCAGCACCACGCGGTCCGACATCGCCAGCGCCTCGTCCTGGTCATGGGTCACCATCAGCGTGGTGATGCCCAGGCGCTGCTGCAGCGAGCGGATCTCGGTTCGCAGTTCCTGGCGGACCTGCGCGTCCAGCGCCGACAGCGGCTCGTCGAGCAGCAGCAGCTTCGGCCGGGGCGCCAGCGCGCGGGCGAGCGCGACGCGTTGCTGCTGACCGCCGGACAGCTGCGCGGGAAACTTGCCGGCCTGCTCGAGCAGGCCCACCAGCGCGAGCATCTCGTCGGCGCGCTCAGCCGCTTCGCGGCGAGGCAGTTCGCTGAGGCCGTAGCGGACGTTCTCCCGCGCCGTCATGTTGGGGAACAGCGCATAGGACTGGAACACCACGCCGAAGCGCCGCTGCGACGCCGGCCAGGCGGTGATGTCCAGGCCGTGCATCAGCACCTGGCCGAGCTCGGGCGTCTCGATGCCGCAGACGATGCGCAGCAGCGTCGTCTTGCCACAGCCCGACGGCCCCAGCAGCGACACGAACTCGCCGTCGCGCAGGTCGAGGTCGATGCCTTGCAGCACCGTCTGCGGGCCGAAGCGCTTGGTGATCTGGCGCAGATGCAGCATGGGGAGGTCCGGCTTATTTCTTCTCGATCACTTCTTCTCGATCACTTCTTTTCGGCCTTGGCCTCGTAGCGGCGCGACCACTCGGCGAGGATGCGGTCGCGGTTCGCGGCGGCCCAGTTGAAGTCGTTCTTCGCCAGCAGCTTGTCGAGGTCGGACGGCACGAACTCCAGCTGCTCCTGCACCGACGGCAGCGCCAGCACGGCGAAGTTCTTCGCGTAGAGCTCGTTGGCCTTGCGGGTCACGGACCAGTCGGCCAGCGCCTTGGCGGCGTCCAGCTTCTTCGTCGTCTTCATGACGGCGGTGGCCTCGACGTCCCAGCCCAGGCCTTCCTTCGGGAAGACGATGTCGATGGGCGCGCCTTCCTTCTTGGTCTTGTTGGCGCGGTACTCGAAGGACAGGCCGACCGGGAACTCGCCGGCGCCGGCCTGGCGGCAGGGCTTGGAGCCGCTGTGCGTGTACACGCCCATGTTCTGGTGCAGCGCGTCCATGAAGGCCCAGCCCTTGGCCTCGCCCATCATCTGCAGCCAGGCGGACACCATCAGGTAGCCGGTGCCGCTGGAGGCCGGGTGCGGCATCGTCAGCAGGCCCTTGTAGACGGGCTGGGTCAGGTCGGCCCAGGAGGTCGGCTTGGGCAGGCTGCGCTTCGCGGCTTCGGCGGTGTTGAAGCAGACGGCGGAGGACCACAGGTCCATGCCGACCCAGGTCGGCTGCGGCCGCGGGTCGCGCATCGTGGCGCGGACCTGCTCCAGGCCCTTGGGCGCGTAGGCGGCCAGCATGCCTTCCTTGTCCAGCAGCATCAGCGAGGTCGCGGCCAGGCCCCAGACGACGTCGGCCTGCGGGTTGGCCTTCTCGGCCAGCAGCCGGGCGGTGACGATGCCGGTGGACTCGCGGACGAACTTCAGTTCGATGGCGGGGTGGTCCTGCTCGAAGGCGGTCTTGTAGGCCTTGATCTGGTCGGCCTCGAGGGCGCTGTAGACCAGCAGCTCGGTCTTGGCCTGGGCACTTTGGGCGTGGACCTCGGGGCTGGTGAGCGCGGCGATCGCGGCCAGGGCCAGCGCCGCGGCGGCGTGCAGGACGGTGGACAGGGGGCTCGACCGGGTGGTCGACAGGGAGGTGATCGGCATGGGCGCTCCAGCGGGCGGTGGTCGATGGGGGACACTGTAGGAATGGGATATGTCATTGACGCGTCAAACGCCCCAAGTTCACGGAAACCGGTATTGGCCGTTTTGGGGGTATCGGGAGATCCAGGGAGCACGCCGTGCTCGTGAACCAGCTGAAGGCCTTCTTCGCCGTGGCGCGGCTGGGGTCCATCACCGGCGCGGCCAAGCAGCTGGGCCTGTCCCAGCCGACGGTGACGACGCAGATCCGCGCGCTGGAGGAGCAGTACGGGGTCGAGCTGTTCCACCGCGGCGGCGGCCGGCTGAGCCTGAGCGACGCGGGCCGGCGGCTGATGCCGCAGGTGGACGCGCTGCTGCAGCAGGAGCTGGACATCGAGTTCGCGCTGCGCGATTCGGCCGAGTTGCGCGGCGGCACGCTGCGGCTGGGCGCGACGGCGCCGTACTACACGCTGACGCTGGCGCAGCGCTTCAGGACGCGGCACCCGCGGGTGGAGCTGAGCATCTCGGCGGGCAATTCCCGGCAGATGGTGGACGCGCTGCTGGCCTACGAGGTGGACCTGGCGACCTCCAGCCACCGGGAGGACGACGCGCGGCTGCACCGCGTCGAGCTGGGCGCCGACCCGCTGGTGCTGCTGCTGCCGCGCGGCCATGCGCTGGCGCGGCGCGCGGCG
>NZ_DASVNZ010000351.1:0-38731 GCF_036486225.1 Roseateles sp.
CTGAACGAGGCCGTGCGCGCGCTGAAGGCCGGCGAGGAGCCCGACCTGCTGAGCCCCACCAGCGGTGTCTTCGGCTCCACCACCGAGATCAACCTGCACGCCCCCGCGCTGCTGCCCGACGCCTACTGCGGCGACGTGCACCAGCGGCTGTCGCTGTACAAGCGGCTGGCGACGGCGGACCGCGCCGAGCAGATCGACGCGATGCTCGAGGAGGTCACCGACCGCTTCGGCAAGCTGCCCGCGCAGGGCCAGACGCTGTTCGACACGCACCGCCTGCGCGTGCTGGCCAAGCCCTACGGCGTGCTGAAGATCGACGCGGCGCCCAGCGTCATCAACATCAACTTCCGGCCCAACCCGCCGATCGATCCGATGCGCGTCATCGAGCTGGTGCAGAAGAACCGCAACATCAAGCTGGTCGGCAACGAGAAGCTGCGCATCGACAAGGCGCTCACCGATCCGAAGGACCGCGCGCAGGCGGTGCGCGAGGTGCTGCGGCTGCTCGGCGCGCCGGTGGCGCAGGCCTGATCGAAGGCCTGCTTCGCAGCGAGAAAACGGCGGCTCAGGCCGCCGTTTTCAATGGCAATCCGGAAATGTGACTGGCTCTCACTTGAATTGCTGGAAGACGTCCGGCACGTCCACCAGTTCGAGTCAATGACGGCGGAGGAACCGATTCCTAGACTGATGGCTTCTCAACTTCTGGAGATGCCGATGCGACAGCACACGCCACTGTTACCCCTGATCGATGCAAGCCGTCGGACCGATGCGCGCCGTCGGATCGATGCAGTCGAATCGATCGACGTCATGGCCGCCCGCCAGGCACAGGAAGACGCGGAAGAGGCGGCCTGGGATGCCGCGCGCGAAGCCGAGTTCGCTGCCAAGGAGAGGGGATGCGCCTACGCGATGACCTGCTTCAAGTGCCGGCACCTGCCGCCGGACGACCGGCTGACCGATCCGGACTCGCTCATCCGCGCGCTCTCCGAAAGCAAGCGCATCTCTCGCCTCATCATGCATGCGCGCGAGGGCTGCGAGACCTGCCCGTACCTGCCGGAGAACTACGGCAAGCCGGTGCGGGCCCGGGTTCTCGGGCTGGACGACTGGGAGGACGATGCTGAAGTCGACAGGATCCGTCGCGCGCGCTTCGACGCTTGGGAGGCGCAACATGGATCGCGTTGAACCGCTCTACATGCTCGACACGAACATCATGAGCTACCTGATGGAGCGTCCCGGATCGGAACGGCTGGCTCACTGCCAGGAGCGCCTCGATTCACTCACCGGACGTGTCGCCATCAGCGTCATCGTGCAAGCCGAGATCTTCGCCGGGCTTGAGAAGAAGCACTCCAACCGCAAGGAGCTGCGCTTGCGGGAGCTGATGCGAGAGATCCGGGTCGAGACTCTCGATCGAGGACTCTGGTTTTCCGACCTCTACGCTTGCATCAGGTCCGCCAGCGACCAGCGCGGCCAACGCATCGAACAGTTCGACGCAGCCATCGCCGCGCACGCGATGGCACTGGGCGCAACCTTGATCAGCAAGGACAAGGGCCTGGCGCGTGTAGAGGGCCTGAAGCTGGAGTCCTGGGATGTTCCTGGCATCAGTGACCGGCAGCACGCCCCTCGCGTCTCGGAGCCGGCCGCCGCCTACCTCTCGCGCTTGAGCGATGGCCGCTTCGGTTGGGCCGAAACGCCGACGCTCTGGATGACCGGCACTCGCGGAGCGACCTACGTCGGCGCGCATGCGCGCTGAGGCGTGCCTCGGCGAGTGCGCTAAGCTCCCGCCCGTCCCCGCCGACTGATCGCCGAGACTGATCAACGTGGTCATCGGCGGGGATCATCCGCATCCAAGACTCCGCCCGCCCCTGCCCGCATGACCTCCTCGTCGACCTCCCCGGCCCCGCTCTCCCCGCTCGTGCTGCAAGGCTTCACGCCGCCGCTGGCGCTGAGCGACTTCAAGCTCGCCGCGTTCGACATGGACTCGACGCTGATCGCCATCGAATGCATCGACGAGATCGCCGCCGCCGCGGGTCGCAAGGCCGAGGTCGCCGCGATCACCGAGGCCGCCATGCGCGGCGAGATCACCGACTTCAAGGACAGCCTGCGGCGCCGCCTCGCGCTGCTCCAGGGCGTCAGCGAGGACGCGCTGGCGCAGGTGCTGCGCGAGCGCCTCAGCTTCAATCCCGGCGCACGCGCGCTTTGCGCCGCGCTCAAGGCCGCCGGCCTGAAGCTGGTGCTGGTCTCCGGCGGCTTCACCTACTTCACGCGTTTCGTTGCCGCCGAGCTCGGCATGGATTTCGTCCGCAGCAACGAGCTGGAGATCGTCGACGGCCACCTGACCGGCGGCCTCGTGATGCAGGACTGGGGCGACATCTGCGACGGCGAGGAGAAGCGCCGCATGATGCTGGCCTGCGCCGAACGCGTCGGTGCGAGCGCCGCGCAATGCATCGCCGTCGGCGACGGCGCCAACGACCTGCCGATGATGGGCGCCGCCGGTCTGTCGGTCGCCTACCACGCCAAGCCCAAGGTCCGCGAGCAGGCGATGGTCGCCATCAATGACGGTGGTCTTGACAGGTTGCTCACGGTCTTGCGCTGAGCCGCAGACTCGTGTTGGGCGCGCCGCGGCAGAGCATTGGCTTGAAGCGCGCTGAAATCCCTGCGATGCTTCCGGCATACAGGGAGCAGCGATGCGAGAACAGCACGCGACAAGAACCGACGAGCAGGCCGACATCGACCACCTGCAGCGCGACGTGCTGGAAGCCGTCGCGCTCGGCCGCCCACTCGCGGCAGTGATGGACCTGCTCTGCCGCGGCGTGGAAGCGCTCGCGCCGGAGGTGATCTGCTCGGTGCTGACGGTGGACGAGGACGGCCGCGTGCATCCCCTGGCCGCCCCCAGCCTGCCGACCACCTTCAGCGGCGCGCTGGAGGGCTTCTCGATCGGCCCGCAGGCGGGCTCCTGCGGCACCGCGGCCTGGCGCCGCCAGCCGGTCGAGGTCACCGACATCGACCAGGACCCGCTGTGGGTGGACTTCCGGGAACTCGCCCGCGCGCACGGTCTTGCCGCCTGCTGGTCGACGCCCATCCTGCTGGGCACCGATCAGGTCGTCGCCACCTTCGCGCTGTATTACCGCGAGCCGCGCGCCGCCGCGCCCTTCCATCGCCGCATGGTGCTGGCCTGCACGCAGCTGTGCCAGATCGCCTTCATGCACGACCGCCACCAGCGCGAGATCGAACGCCTGGCCTACTTCGACGGCGTCACCGGCCTGCCCAACCGCACGCTGCTGGCCGACCGGGCCCGGCAGACGCTGATGCAGGCCTCGCGCACCGAAGCGCCGGCCGCGCTGCTGCTGCTGGACATCGACCGCTTCAAGACCGTCAACGATTCGCTGGGCCATGCCGTCGGCGACCAGGTGCTGAAGCACATCTCCGCGCGACTGCTGGGCACGCTGCGCGACAGCGACACGCTGGCGCGTTTGGGCGGCGACGAGTTCGTCGCGCTGCTGCCGGGCTGCTCGGCCGAGGACGCGATGCATGTCGCCGGCAAGCTGCGCGCGGTGCTGGAGGCGCCCATCCCCCTGGACGGCAGCCACGCGCGGGTCCAGATGACGGCCAGCATCGGCGTCTGCGCGTATCCGCGGGACGGGCTCGACCTCGACCAGTTGCTGAAGAACGCCGACATCGCGATGTACGAGGCCAAGCGCGCCGGCCGAGACTGCGCACGTTTCTTCCTGCACGCGATGAACCAGGCGCTGGACGAGCGGCTCGACATCGAGGCGGCCTTGCGCCACGCACTGTCCAACCAGCTGCTGCAGCTGCATTTCCAGCCCAAGGTCCGCCTGACCGACCGCGCGCTGGTCGGCGTCGAGGCGCTGCTGCGCTGGCACGACGCCGAGCGCGGCTGGGTACCGCCGGATCGGTTCATCCCGGTCGCCGAGGAGAGCGGCCTGATCAACGCGCTGGACGCCTGGGTGCTGGCGCAATCCTGCGCGCAGCTCGCGCGCTGGCGGGCCGAGGGGATCGTGGTGCCGGGGGTGTCGGTCAACGTTTCACCGCAGCGCTTCCACCAGGACGACGTCGCGGCGCATGCGCGGGCACTGCTCGCCAGGCACGGACTGGCGGCGAGCGACCTGACGCTGGAGGTCACCGAACGCCTGATGCTGGACGACACCAGCCGGCCCCGCGAGCAGCTGCAGCAGCTGCACGAGATGGGCGTGGGCGTGTCGGTGGACGACTTCGGCACCGGCTACTCGAGCCTGAGCTACCTGAAGCGCCTGCCGGTGACCGAACTCAAGCTGGACAAGAGCTTCGTGCGCGATCTGGAGCAGGACGCCGACGACCGCGCCCTGTCGAGCGCGGTGATCGGCATCGGCCGCTCGCTCGGGCTGACGGTGGTCGCAGAAGGCGTGGAGACCGAGGGCCAGCGCGACATCCTCGTGGCGATGGGCTGCGACGGGGCGCAGGGCTGGCTGTTCGGACGGCCGATGCCGGCGGAGGCGCTGGCCGGGTGGATCGCCGGACAAGGATGACGCTGGCGGAACGCGCACCGGCACGCTCGCCGACGCCAATGCTGCTCAGCCTGCCGCGTGCACGGGCTTGGGCGTGATGACGACGCCGTCCTCGTCGGCGTAGAGCCAGTCGCCCGGGCGGATCCAGACGCCTTCGAGCTGGACGGGCACGTCCGCGAGACCTTGCTCGCGGCGCTCGGTCGGCATCGGCACATGCCCCAACGCGAACAGGCCGACGGCGGCCGCGCGCAGTTCCTCGAGATCGCGCACCGCGCCGTGGACCAGCACGCCGGCCCAGCCGTTCTTCGCCGCGCTGACGGCGAGGTTGCCGCCCACCAGCGAACGTCGCAGCGAGCCGCCGCCGTCGACGACCAGCACACGCCCGGCGCCGAAGCTTTCGACGGCGGCCTTGACCTGCGAGTTGTCGTCCAGGCATCGCACCGTCGCCACCGGGCCGGCGAAACGCGGATGTCCGCCGTAGCTGCGGTACAGGCTGCCCGGCAGCCAGCGCGTGTCGCCGCTGGTGTCGGCCTTCAGCGAATCGCAGAGGTCGCAGGTCGAGAAGCGGATCGCGGCGCGGGTCGCGGCACTGGGGGCGGTCATGGGGTCACTCCTCCGGGTCCTTCAGGACCTCGATGCGTTCGCCGTTGAACTCGACCACCTGACCGCCGCGGATCTTGGCGGTCTTGCGCAGATCGACCTGTCCGTCGACGCGCACCTGCCCCTCCGAGATGAAGTGTCGGGCCTCGCCGCCGCTGCTGGCCAGCGAGGTGGCCTTGAGCAGCTTGTCGAGTTCGATGTATTCGCCGCGCAGGGCGAAGGGGATGGCGGGTGCAGTCATCGCGCGATTTTCCGTCATCCGGCCTTCCGTTTCAGCGCCGCCTCGCGGATGCTGCTGAGCGTCGCACGGGAGGTGGAGATCTCCACCGGCAGCTTCAGATGGATCAGCGTCGGGACCTGCGCGGAGAGGGCCTGCCGCAGCGCGGGCTCGACATCTTCGGTGCGGGCCGCGGTGAAGGCGGCCCAGCCGTAGGCGCGCGCCAGCGCGGCGAAGTCCGGGTTGTGCAGGTCGCTGCCGCTGACGCGGCCGGGGTACTCGCGCTCCTGGTGCATACGGATGGTGCCGTAGCTGCCGTTGTCGACGACCAGGCAGATCAGCCGCCGCGCGCCGTGCGCCATCGCGGTGGACATCTCCTGGCTGGTCATCAGGAAGTCGCCGTCGCCGGCGATGTTGACGACCCAGCGCTCGCGCTGCAGCAGCGCCGCCGCGACGGCGGCCGGGAAGCCGTAACCCATCGCCCCGCTGGTCGGCGCGAGCTGCGTGCGGCCGCCCTGATGCAGCGCCGTGTAGCGATGGAAACGATGCAGCCAGCCGCTGTAGTTCCCGGCGCCGTTGGTGAAGAGGGTCTCCGCCGGCAGCAGCCGGTCCAGCAGGTGGATGACCTCGGCCAGGTCCATCGGGCCGACCGGCAATGCCTGCTGGTTGCGCTGGTAGTCGGCATGTGCGTCGCGCGACCACTGCCGCCAGGGGAGTTCCTCCAGATCGACCGGCGGACGCAACTGCTGCAGCGCCAGCGCGGCGGCGCTCATGCTGGCCTGGATCATCTGGTCGGCCGCATAGACGCGGCCCAGTTCCTCGGACCCGGCGTGGATGTGCACCAGCTGCTGCGCCGGCCGCGGGGCCTTCAGCAGCGTGTAGCCGCCGGTGGTCATCTCGCCCAGGCGCGGGCCGATCGCGATGATCAGGTCCGCCTCGCCGATGCGTTTGGCGAGCGCCGGATTGATGCCGATGCCGACATCGCCCGCGTAGAACGGATCGCGGTTGTCGTAGAGGTCCTGGAAGCGGAAGGCGCAGCCGACCGGCACCTGCCAGGCATGGGCGAAGTCCTGCAGCGCGGCGCAGGCCTCGGCGGTCCAGCCGCCGCCGCCGGCGATGACGAAGGGCCGCTGCGCGCCTTCGAGCCGCGCCTGCAGTTCGACCAGGTCCGCCGGCGCCGGCCACGCGACGGCGGGTTTGGCGCGCGGCAGCACCGGCACGTCGGTGAGCTGCGTGAGCATGTCCTCCGGCAGCACCAGCACGACCGGTCCGGGGCGCCCCTGCATGGCGGTGTGGAACGCCCGCGCGACGTACTCGGGCAGGCGATGCGGGTCGTGCACTTCGCCGACCCACTTCGCCATGCCCAGCGTGCCCGGGCCGAACATCTGGCGGTAGTCGACCTCCTGGAAGGCTTCGCGGTCGCGCTGGTCGGACGCCACCTGCCCGATGAACAGGATCATCGGCGTCGAGTCCTGGAAGGCGGTGTGCAGCCCGATGCTCGCGTTGGTGGCGCCGGGGCCGCGGGTGACGAAGCAGACGCCGGGGCGGCCGGTCAGCTTGCCCTGCGCGTCGGCCATGAAGGCGGCGCCGCCTTCCTGCCGGCAGCCGATGAAGCGGATGCGCTCGCGGTGTTCATGGAAACCGTCGAGGACGGCAAGGTAGCTCTCGCCCGGCACGCCGAAGACCTCGGTGATGCCTTGCTCGATCAGGGCCTCGACGAGGACGTGCCCGGCGGGGCGGCTGACGGTGCGGTGCTGATCCATGACGGACGACTGTAGCGAGCGGCCCCGCCATTGCAAGCGGGCGGGATGTCCCCTGTTGCGGCGCGGATGCGGGTTGCGCCATCCAGGGGTTCGGGGTCAAGTGTTGCCCGGGCTACTTCCGGGGCTCGAACACGCGTTCCAGCGCCGTGGCGAACTTGTCGGCGACCGTCGTGAAGACGGTGTCCGGCAACGGCTCCTTCTTCGATGACGCGGTCCGCAGGATCGCGATCAGGAGCACTGTCGGCACCGAGAACAGCGCGAGCATGACGCCGGCAATTCCATGCCAGGCCCCCTCGCCGATCGCAGCATTGGTGCACTCGACCACGCGGGACAAGGTGGATGTCACCTCGGCCACCGGGGTGCAGTTGAACGGCCAGATGCCCATGAGCTTCAAGATCACGAGGACACCGACCAGGTACAGCACACCCGCAATGCTCAAGCCACCGAATGTTCCTGCCCGCTTGATCTTGTAGTCGAGGACCGTGGGATCGAACTTCCTGAGCTCGATGGTGCCCGGAGCATCGGCGGATGGGGCGACGATCGGCGGCACCGGCGGGGCTCCGTGTTGCAGGAGATCGATCATGGCAGCATCCCCCGATAGAACTGTCGAACGGACTCGTCGGAAATGACAGCCTGCTTCGAGTTCCTCGCTTGCTCCCACGGCCCGCCTGCCTCGTGACTCAGTGTCGACAGCTGCGATGGCGTGAAGGACCCGTACCGATCCATGACCTGATCCAGGATGCGCCAGAACGTCGCATCGACGGGCGAAGGAATCAATGCTGCGAAGGCATTCGTCTGAGCGTCGACGGTTTCGATGAGCGCCGTGATCGCGTCATGGCCACTTCCCTTGAGCCGGTAGTACAAGGAGTTGAAGACCGGCCCGTATTCCCACGCCTCCGGCCGCTCGTCGACGGCAGGAACGCCCTCGATGGCAAGGCTCCAAGCATGAGTGAAGAAGACCAGCTTCTGAAGTTTCAGATGGCTGACGGAAAGCCCACGCTCCTTGGCACGGTGGAGCACGGCATTGGCAACGATCGCGGGGGAATACGGCATGGTCGGGAACCTCCAGAGCGAACGACTCTAGATCCACCGCATGCCGATGCAAACGAAGGTCGCCGCACTGTTGCGCCCGCGACGCGATGCAAGTTCCGGGACCGACCTCGATCGCTATGACCGCCTCGGATGACCACAAATCCCAGTCATCCGACACCTCACATTGACTTCCCCTGGAGGGGTGTCAGCGCTTCCCCTGGCGCACCAGGCTCGCTGCGCCGATGCCCAGCAGCAGCGCGAATGACGCGCCGAAGAACACGGCGTTGTTCCAATGCCGGTCCATCAGCGCTCCGAAGATGGGCGCCGCGACCGCGAAGCCGGTGTCCAGGCCCGAGTACACCGTGCCGTACACGCGGCCGGTCGCTCCGGGCGGCGCGGCGCGCTTGATCAGCATGTCACGCGACGGGCCCGCCAGACCGGTGCCGAAACCCGCCGTCGCCGCCGCGATCAAGGCCGCCGTCGCCGGCAGCCAGCCCGTGGCCGTCAAGGCCAGCAGCGCCGCGGCGACGAACATCGCGCCGGCGATGTTGCGCTCCAGGTTCTGCGACTTCGCCACCAGGAAGCCGCCCACGATCATCCCCGCCGCGCCCGCCAGCATGTAGCCGGTCACGACGAAGGCGGTGCTCGCCAGGCTCACGCCGTACATCGCCGACAGCGCCGGCGACGCGAAGCTCTGGATCGCGCTCAGCGCCGAGGTCGTGAAGAAGAAGAACGAGAAGCACAGCCACACCGACGGCAGCTTCAGGAAGGCCATCGGATGCTCGTCGACCGGCGCCTTGGCCGCGCCGGCCTTCTCATGGCCCCACGAGCCCTGCGTGTCGTCGATCGCATCGCGCTTGAAGACCAGCAGCGCGATCACGAACAGCGCCCACACCGCCGTCGCGACGTAACCCAGGCGCCATTGCCCGGTCGCCTCGTGCATCGAGATCAGCAGCAGCGGCGCCACGGCCCAGCCGAGGTTGCCGGTGATGCCGTGCACCGAGAACGCATGCCCGAGCCGCTGCTGCGACACGCGCTTGTTCAGGATCGTGAAGTCCACCGGATGGAAGGGCGAGTTGCCCAGGCCCGCCAGCGCCGCGGCCAGCGCCAGCCCCGCGAAGCCCTGCGCCGTGCCCGCCGCCAGCGACGCCAGCACGAAGCAGCTCAGCGCCGCGAACAGCACCGGCCGCGCGCCCGTCTTGTCGACCAGGAAACCCGACAGCGCCTGCCCCACGCCCGAGATCACGAAGAAGATCGTGACCAGCAGGCCCAGCTCCGAATAACTCAGCCCGAACTCCCGCATGAACACCGGGAACAGCGGCGGCAGCAGCATGTGGAAGAAGTGGGAGGTGCCATGCGCCAGACCGATCAGGCTGATGGTCTGGATGTCTCGTGTCCTGCTCTGTGCGGCGCTCTGTTCGGGGCTCAGCCCCGGAAATCCGGTCGCGGCCGCGTTGGCGGTGGTGGTGGCGGTGTTCATGGACGGAATGGTGACAGGGCCTTCACGTCGGGATTACGATAGCCGGACAAGTTCTGTCGAGTTTCCGCCATGAACCCGTCGACGCCCCGCCTGACCGCTCACCCCACCCCACACCCTGTGCCGACGCTCACCCGTCGGACCAGCCTGCCGCCGCTGGATCCGCGCCGCTATGCGCCCAGCGCCGAGCGCCCGGTGCGCGCCAAGTCGCGCAGCCTGGACGGGTTCATGGACATCCAGGCCCACCTCCACAGCTGGGGCCAGTTCGTCTTCTCGGTGACCGGTGTCGTGCGCGTCAGTACGGACCGCGCGACCTTCCTGGTCCCGCCCTCGCGCGGCGTCTGGATTCCTGCCGGCGTGATCCATGCGGTGACCGCCGTCGAGCGCTGCGAGCTACGCACGCTCTACCTGCTGGATCCACCCGACGACGGCGAGGTCTGGGCGGAGAACCGCGTCCTGGAGGTGTCCCCGCTGCTGCGGGAGTTGGCGGTGCAGCTCGCCCGCGACGAGATCGAGCCTAGCGATGAGGTGGCCGACCGCGAGGGCTGGATCGGCAAGCTCATCCTCGACGAGATCCGCCGCGCGCCGCGCCTGCAGCTCGGTGTCGCGCTGCCGACCGACAAGCGTCTGCGCCGCCTCTGCGAGGCCGTGCTGGCCGAACCGATGCGCCACGCCAGCCTGGACGACTGGGCGGCGGAGGTCGGCGCGAGCGCGCGCACCGTCTCGCGCCTGTTCCGCCAGGAACTCGGCAGCAGCTACGCGCAGTGGCGCCAGCAGGCGCTGCTGGCCGAAGCCTTGCGGCTGGCCGCGCACCGCAAGCCGATGCAGGTCATCGCCGCGGAGCTCGGTTACGCCAGCGCCAGCGCTTTCACCGCGATGGTGACAAGGACGGTCGGCATGCCGCCGAGCCGGTTTTTCGGCCACACCTAGAATTCCGCTCCTATGGAACAGGTTCTCTACGACTTCGCCCGCCAGGATGCGGACGGCGCCACCTGCACCGCCCATGCGTGGGCCAAGGTGCCGGCACCGTTGACGCCCAGCCAGCGCTCGCAACTCAAGGCGCGTGCCGCCGAACTGCTCAAGGCCAAGGGGGCGGTGCTCGTCGCCCATTACTACGTCGACGGCGACCTGCAGGACCTCGCGCAGGAAAGCGGCGGCATCGTCTCCGACTCGCTGGAAATGGCGCGCTTCGGGCGGGATCACGCGGCGCAGACGCTGGTCGTCGCGGGTGTGAAGTTCATGGGCGAAAGCGCCAAGATCCTCAGCCCCGAGAAACGCGTGCTGATGCCCGACCTGGACGCGACCTGCTCGCTGGACCTGGGCTGTCCGGCCGACGATTTCGCGGCGTTCTGCGATGCGCATCCGGACCGCACGGTGGTCGTTTACGCCAACACGAGCGCCGCGGTGAAGGCGCGCGCGGACTGGATGGTCACGAGTTCCTGCGCCCTGGAGATCGTCAGCGAGCTCAAGGCCCGCGGCGAGAAGATCCTGTGGGCGCCCGACCGCCACCTGGGCCGCTACATCCAGGAGCAGACCGGCGCCGACATGCTGATGTGGAATGGCGCCTGCATCGTCCACGACGAGTTCAAGGGTCTCGAACTGGAGCTGCTGCGCGAGCAGCATCCGGACGCGATGATCCTGGTCCATCCGGAGTCGCCGGCCTCGGTGGTTGCGCAGGCGGACGTGGTGGGATCGACCTCGGCGCTGATCAAGGCGGTGGTTGAAGGCACGGCGCGTGAATACGTCGTCGCCACCGACAACGGCATCCTGCACGCGATGCGCCAGATGGCGCCGGGCAAGGTGCTGATCGAGGCGCCGACAGCGGGCAACAGCGCGACCTGCAAGAGCTGCGCGCACTGCCCTTGGATGGCGATGAACGGGCTGCAAGGGCTGGTCGACTGCCTGGAGCGCGGCACCGGTGAGATCTTCGTCGACGAGGCGATCCGGGTCGAAGCGAAGTCGTGCATCGACCGCATGCTGGACTTCACCGCGAAGCTGAAGGCGAAGAAGGCAGCGGAAGCCGGCGCGATGGTGCCGGGCATCGGCGCGGCCTGACCGCACTGCGACGGCCGCCCCGCGCGAACGAGTGTCCGCGGGGGCTTTCCATTCATGCGAGCGTCGGCCTATGCTGTGGCCATTCCAGCTGCCCCAACGCAGGACCCGCTCATGGACTTCACCTCGCTCTACAACCATCACGAACGCGAAGTGTTTGCCGCGGTGATGGAGACCGCCCCGCAGTTCCCCGAGATCCACCGCGAAGCCGAGCTGCTGGCCGACGTGGCCTGCGTGGCGCTGAACCGACTGCCGCCGCGCTACATCCGCCACGCCGTCGACTACTCGTTCTACCTGACCGAACAGGAACGGCTGGACGTCGACGCCGCGATCAAGGAAGCGGTCAGCTACGCCTACAACTTCGTGCAGGCGCGCAGCGTGCTGCGCACCAAGCAGCGATAGTTCAGCGCGTATTCCCGTTCCGCACCAGCACCGTCGGCAGACTCGCCGGCAACGTGCGCGGATAGTCGCGGCTGTAGTGCAGCCCGCGGCTCTCATGCCGCAGCAGCGCCGACCTCACGATCAGCTCCGCGCAATCGACCAGATTGCGCAACTCCAGCAGGTCGCGGCTGACGCGGAAGTTGGCGTAGTAGTCGTCGATCTCCGCGCGCAGCAGGTCGATGCGATGCAGCGCGCGTTCCAGCCGCTTGGTCGTGCGCACGATGCCGACGTAGTTCCACATCAGCGAGCGCAGCTCGTCCCAGTTGTGGGCGATGACCACCTGCTCGTCCGCGTCCTCGACCTGGCTTTCGTCCCAGGCCGGGAGCGGCGCCGGCGGCAGCACGTCCTGCGACAGGATGTCCGACGCGCAGCCCTGTCCGAGCACGACGCATTCCAGCAGCGAGTTGCTCGCCAGCCGGTTGGCGCCGTGCAGGCCGGTGTGGGCGGTCTCGCCGACCGCATAGAGCCCGGGCAGATCGGCGCGTCCCTGGAGGTCCGACACCACGCCGCCGCAGGTGAAGTGCACCGCCGGCACGACGGGGATCGGCTGGCGCGCGATGTCGATGCCCAGCGCGAGGCAGCGGGCGTGCACGGTCGGGAAGTGTTCCTTCAGGAAGGCTTCGCCCAGGTGCGTGGCGTCCAGCCACACGTGGTCGAGGCCGTGCTTCTTCATCTCGAAGTCGATCGCGCGGGCGACCACGTCGCGCGGCGCGAGCTCGAGCCGCTCGTCGTGCGCGGCCATGAAGCGCGTCCCGTCCGGCAGCTTCAGGTGACCGCCCTCGCCACGCAGCGCCTCGGTGATCAGGAAGCTGCGTTCCTGCGGGTGGTAGAGGCAGGTCGGGTGGAACTGGATGAACTCCATGTTGGCGATGCGGCAGCCCGCGCGCCAGGCCATGGCGATGCCGTCGCCGGTGGAGGTGTCCGGATTGGTCGTGTAGCGATACACCTTGCCGGCACCGCCGGTGGCCATCACGACGGCACGCGCCGCGATCACGTCGACGCGCTGGGCGTCCATGTCCAGCGCATAGATGCCATAGCAGCGCGACGGTTCCTCACGCTGCACATGGCGCGAGGTGATCAGGTCCAGCGCCATCCAGCGCTGGCGCAGCTCGATGTTGGGATGGGCCTGCGCCTTGGCCAGCAGCGCGTCGTGGATGGCCTTGCCGGTGGCGTCGGCGGCATGGGCGATGCGGCGCACGGCGTGGCCGCCCTCACGGGTCAGGTGCAGGCCGAGCGGCCCCTGCTCGTCGAGCGTGAACGGCACGCCCTGCTCCACCAGCCAGCCGACCGCGTCGGCGCTGCGTTCGGCGATGAAGCGCGCGGTGGCCTCGTCGACGAGGCCGGCGCCGGCCTCCTGCGTATCGCGCACATGGCTCTCGATGCTGTCGTCCGAGCCGAGCACCCCGACGATCCCGCCCTGCGCCCAGGCGGTGGCGGCCTCGTTGAGTTCGCGCTTGGCCAGCACAATCACCGGCACGCGGTCGGCGAGGTGAAGCGCCACGGTCAATCCGGCCAGGCCGGCGCCCACGATCACCACCGGCGCCAGCGCGGCGTCGGTCCGAACAGCTGCTGTCATCGTCATCGCCCGGTCATCGGGGCGTCATCGCTTGGGAGTGGCGATTCTAAGCATCGGGCCGCCTGCCGCCTTCAACGCCGTCAATGCCCTCGCCGCGCCGCATCAGCGAAGGCGGCAGGCGCTCGTGCTTGTTCCAGTTGGCGCGGAAGGCCTGCACGCTGCTGTAGCCGCAGGAGGCCGCGATGTTCTCCAGCGACAGCCGGGAACTGGTCATGAGCCGCCGCGCCAGGTCCATGCGCAGCGCGATCTGGTACTGCTTGATGCTCACGCCGGTCTCGGCGAGAAAGAGCCGGGCCAGGTGGCGTCCGCTCAAGCCGGCCTGCGCGGCCAGTTCATCCATGGTGACGCCGGCGTGCAGGCGCGCGGCGATCGCATCCTGGATGGCGTGGATGCGCTGGTTGCCGTGGGCGCGGTGGCGCGTCGCCGCGGACAGTTCGGGATCGGCGCCGAAGCGGCGGAAGTTGACCACGTTCTCCCGCGCGACCTGGATCGCGACATCCTCGCCGAAGGCCTGCGACACCAGATGCAGCGCCAGGTCGATCCCCGAGGTCACCCCGGCGGAGGTGAGCAGGTCGCGGTCCTCGACGAACACGCGGTTCTCCAGCACCGTCGCCGTCGGGCTGGCCGCACGCAGCCGCGCGATGAAGCGGTGATGGGTGGTGCACAGCCGACCGTCGAGCAGTCCCGCCTCGGCCAGCAGGAAAGTCCCGGAGCAGACGCCGCAGATCCGCAGCCCCTGCGGCCGTTCGCGCACCAGCCGCGCCAGCCAGTCCACCGACTTGCGCCAGGCCGACGAGCGCATCAGCGCCGGCGTCAGCTTGCTGCCGATGACGAAGAGCACCGCCTCCGGCGGCAAGGCGCGCGGCAGCGGCCGGATGTCGGTCAGCGTGAGCGGCTGGAAGGCGCCGACCGACACCTCCGGCCCGATGCAGCGCACGTCGACCGTGCCGGCGCCCACTTCGCCCACGGAATGGATGACCTGCAGCGGACCGGCCAGGTCCAGCAGATGGGTCGACGGGACCATCAGGAAGTACACGTCCTTCATCGCACGTCCTTCATCGCACGTTCTTCATCACGGGTTCTCCGCTCCGGCGGTTCCTCGGGATTTTTCCTCCCCGATGATGTCCGATTTCTTGTCCTTCTGAGCGCGTTTGTTGCTGTGCAGCACAGGAGGCCCTGGTTAATCTGAGCTGAACAACAGATCACCGGGGAGGAAGACCATGAGGTCACCGAATGCAGGCGCCGCCAGTCACCACTGGCCCGATCAGATCGACGATCGCGTGGCCGCCGACCTGATCATCCTGCTGAACAGCAGCGTCGCCGACGGCGGCACGCTGGGCTACGAGCAAGCCCTAACCCCGCAGGAGCAAGTCCAGTTTATTGCTGGTCTGCGCGTCGGCATCGCTTCCGGCCGGACCCATCTGCTGCTGGGCCGCGTCGACGGACGGCCGGCCTTCATGGCGCTGTTGCGTCTCAACGGCATGGCCAACTGCCGCCATCGCGCCGAACTGGCCAAGGGCGTCGTGCATCCCGAGTTCCGCGGCCTGCACCTGGTGCAGCTGGCCTTCCGGGAGATCGTGCGACTCGCCGAACGCCTGGACGTCGAACAGCTGGTGCTCGACGTGCGAGAGCACACCCGCGCCCATCGCCTGTGGCAGCTCTTCGGCTTCGAGACCTACGGCGTGCTGGAGGACTACGCCCGCGTCGGCGGCACGGTCCACCGCGGCCATTTCATGGCGCAGGCGGTGAGATCGCTGCGCCGCCGCTTCGACGCCCCAACCGCCCCTACCGCCCACTGACTCTGGAGAGGACCTTCCCATGCCGCAATCCAAGCCCGCCTTCAAGGCGCAGTTGCGCTCGCTGCTGAACAGCCATCTGACCCTGGCGCACCCCATCTTCGACCGGCTGATGGACCCCGACGCCAAGGACATCGTGCTGCTCCGGCAGGTCGCGCTGCAGGGCTATCAGCTGACGAAGCACTTCCTCGGCTACGTCGAACATCTGTTCTTCCACTGCCCGCTGCCGACCTTCAAGCGCGGTCTGCTGATCAACGTCTACGAGGAGGAGACGGGCCGGCTCTCCCGGACCGACAACCACGTGGTGCTGATGCAGCACTTCATCCGCGCGCTGGGCATCAGCGACGAGGAGCGCGACGCCGCCCGGCCGCTGCCCGCGACGCAGGACCTGATCGACTACCGGCTGCATGCGGTGCGGGGCCGCGGCAGCTATCACATCGGCGCCGCCGCCGTGATGATCGCCAGCGAGGGCCAGAACCTCGAGGTCAAGGCCGGCGAAGCCCGCCACGAGCTGCTGGGCAAGGTCTACGGCCTGAAGGAGGAAGACCTGCTGTTCTTCTCCGTCCACCAGGCGGAGGACGTCGGCCATGTCGAGCAGGGATTGAACCTGGTGAGCGAACTGTGCGACACGGACCGGCTGCAGCAGGAGGCGCTGCACGCGGTCGACCACACCTGCCGCCTGTTCTACGCGATGTACGACGGCATGTACCTCGCGTACTGCCGCCCCGCCGCGCGTCGCACCATCCCCGGGGTGGTCGCATGACGTCGGCCGCGACGTCCCGCCGCCTGGTCCACGGCCTGGTGGCGGTGGGCTTCCTGGTGATGTTCTTCTCCACCAGCGTCAAGAGCGTCTACCAGGTCTACTTCGCCGACCTGGCGACGCATTTCGGACGCGGCCGGGCCGACTTCGCCTGGTCGGGCTCGGTGTTCATGCTGGTCACCGGGCTCGTGTCGCCGCTGGTGGGCGCCCTGAGCGACCGCCACGGCCCGTTGCGCACCGTGGTCATCGGCTGTCTGGCCGCCGGCGCGGCGCTGGTGGGCACCGGCTTGTTCGACGGATCGCTGCCGGTCTTCGTGCTCGGCTACGGGCTGCTCGCCGCCTTCGGCCTGGCGGCCATGACCTACGTGCCGATGGGCGTGCTCGTCGACCGCCTCTTCGAGCAGAAGAAGTCCGGCCTGGCCTTCGCGGTGGTCACCAACGGCACCTCGATCAGCTTCATCGTGCTGTCGCCGTTCTGGCTGTGGCTCGCGCCCCGGGTGTCATGGGAGACCACTTTCCTGCTGACCGGCCTCTTCCTGGCGCTGCCGCTGGCCGGTCTGGCGTGGTTCGCCGCGGTGAAGTCGAAGGCCGCGGGTCTTGACGCCGCCGACGCGAACGCCAACGCCGAGCCTCAAGCGAAGGATGCGGCGAAGGATGCGGCGCCCCCTCCCCGCGCCTGGTCCATGCTGCGGCGCGACAGCGGCTTCTACGCGCTGGCGATCGGTTTCATGGGCTGCGGCGCGACCATGGCCTTCATCGACGTCCATCTGGTCGCGTTCTGGCAGGACCACGCGACGCCGCGCGGCCTCATGGGCGTCAGCCTGAGCCTGCTCGGCGTGCTGGAACTGATCAGCGGCCTGCTCACCGGCTGGCTGGCGATCCGGCTGCCCAAGCGCGCGCTGCTGGGGGTCTTCTACCTGCTGCGGTCCTGCGCGGTACTGCTGCTGCTCGGCGCGTCGGAAGACCTGCGCACGCTGGGCTTCGTCGTCCTGTTCGGCGCGACCTACCTGGGCACGGTGGTGCTGACCTCGATGTTCTGCATGGCGCGTTACGGCGCCGCGATCAAGGGTCGGGCCTTCGGTTATCTCTTCCTGGCGCATCAGCTCGGCGGTTTCGCCTCGGTGCAGCTGGGTGCGCTCAGTCATGACCTGTGGGGCAGCTATCAGCCCTACATCGTCGGCTTGGCGACGCTGACCGCGCTCGGCGGTCTGACGAGCTGGCTGTTCCTGCGCGATACGCGCGTCGAGCCGGCCCCGCGCACGGCCTTGCACGCCCACCCGACAGCCTGACCACCTGGCCGCCCGACGGGTCCGCCGTCGAAAGGAAGTTTCCCTTGGACCACCACCCCTTCACCACGGCCGTCCGCACCGGCCAGTTCCACGACCTGAGCGACGCCCACTGCGAGCCCGTCGCGATGACCTCCGCCTATGTCTTCCGCTCGGCGGCGGACGCGGCGCGCAAGTTCAGCGGCACGGCGACGGGCAACGTGTACTCGCGCTTCTCCAATCCGACCGTGCAAGCCTTCGAGCGGCGCATCGCGGCGATGGAACGCGGCGAGGCAGCCGTCGCCTTCGCGTCCGGCATGGCGGCCATCGTGGCCATGGCGCAGGCCTGGGTCGCCATCGGCCGGAACATCGTCTGTTCCCGCGACGTCTTCGGCACGACGCTGACGGCGTTCCGCCAATACTTCGGCAAGCTCGGCGTCGAGGTGCGTGTCGTCGACCTGACCGACCTGGCGCAGTGGGCCGCCGCCATCGACGACCGCACCGCGTTCGCCTTCATGGAGACGCCGTCCAACCCGCTGCAGAACGTCGGCGACATCGAGGCCGTCTCGCGACTCGCCCACGCGCGCGGCGCGCTGCTGGCGGTGGACAACTCGCTGCTCACGCCCTACCAGCAGAACCCGCTGAGCCTGGGCGCGGACGTGGTCGTCCATTCCGCCGGCAAGTACATGGACGGCCACGGCCGCGTGGTGGCGGGAGTCGCCGTCGGCGCGGAGCGCCTGATGGCCGACCTGCGCGGCGTGCTGCGCGTCACCGGCGCCGCGCTGGGCGCGATGGACGCCTGGCTGCTCCTCAAGAGCCTGGAAACCCTGCACCTGCGGATGGCGGCGATCTCCGCCAATGCACTGCAGCTGGCGCGCTGGCTCAAGGCGTCGCCGAAAGTCGCCGACGTGATCTACACCGGGCTGGCGACGCATCCGCAGCACGCGCTCGCGGTGACGCAGCAGTCCGGGTACGGCGGCGTGGTGGGCTTGCGCGTCCCGGGCGGGCGCCTGGGCGCCTGGTCGGTGGTGGACGCGCTGCGGCTGATCTCCATCGCCACCAGCATCGGCGACACGCGCAGCATGATCACGCATCCGGCGTCCACCACGCACGGCAGGCTGTCGGCGACCGAGCGCCGGCAGTCCGGCATCGGCGAGGACCTGCTGCGGCTGTCGGTCGGTCTGGAAAACGTCTCCGACCTGATGGAGGACCTGGATCTCGCGATGGCCGGCCTGCCCGATCATGAACCGCGTCGCGACCCCGCTCACGAGCCCGCTCACAAGCCCGGTCATGATCCCTTCGACGGACCGCTGCACGACGCCGTGGCGCTGGGCTGAGCGGTGATGATGGACGCGATCCTGCACGGCCTGTTGACCGCGCTTTTCATGCTCGGCGTCGGCGGGCCTTTCCTGCTCTCGGCCTGCCGCCCGCAGCGGCGGCGGGCGCGGGCGCTCCGCCTGGGTCTGGGCATGCTGGCCATGGCGGCATCGCTGGCGTCGGATCCCCTGTCCGTCGCGCTGCTGCAGGTGGACGGCGTGATGGCCCTGGCCGGCTGCGGCCCCTGAGCGGCGAGCTCCGGACGGTATCTCGGCGACATCGCCGCCATCGCCGCCATCGCCGCCATCGCCGACATTGCCGCGATCTTTCCGGCGCGGCGATCGACGCGCGCTCCGCGCGCTTCAGAACAACGGCTTCTCACCCGCCAGCACGCGCAGGTCGTCCAGCAGCTGCAGCTGCTCATGCGCCTTGTCGTAGAAGCCGTCGGCGCCGTGCTTCTCGCACAGTGAGCGGTAGAAGTCGGGATCGCGGCTGCTAAGCACCCACAGCTTGCCGGTGTAGCCGCCGGCGCGGGCGCGCCGCAAGACGTGCATGCCGGAGCCGACCTGCAGGTTCAGGTCGAGCAGCACCACGTCGGGCTTGAGCACCGAGATCGCCTGGACGGCGTCTTCCTCGCTGTCCGCGTAGCCCACCACTTCGACGAAATCCAGCCCCTCGAACAATCGCAGGAACTGCTCGCGAACAAACTCGGAATCCTCAACGAGCAAGACGCGCATGCCCTTCCCTTCCTCTCACTGAATCGTCCGCCACATTCTGGCGCGGCGCCGATTCACGTGCCGGCGTCAGGGGTGTCGACTTCGCAACGGAGCGTAAATCCGGCGCCTGCGCCGTGCGCTCTGCGCGCCGCGCTCAGACCACCGCGGCGATCGCCGTGCACACGCCGCCGACGCCGGCGGCCGAGGCGAGGAAGGTGACGTCGCGCCGCTCGCTGCCGCCCTTCCAGGCCATCAGCGCGACAAGGGCCAGGGTCCCGGTGAACAGCAGGCCGGCAATGACGGGGGTGGTGAGGATGTCCAAGGTCGCTCCAGCGCGGAAAAGGCCAAGAGGCCAACAGGCCAAAAGCCGCAGTGTGGCCAAGCCTTCGTCCACCGCCAACACCGGACAACCAGTCGCCGGGTTCGGTTTTGGCGCACACCCGTTCGCGATCAGGCGATGAGCGTCGCGTCCCTGAACCCCTTGACCATCGCCTTCGCGAAGTTGCGCACGACCAGCAACTCCGGCTCCTTGGGCGAGCCCTGGGGCTGCCAGCCGCTGCGGCTGTCGACCTCCATCGCCTGGAGTTCCTGCCCCCGGGCGCCGCGGATGGCCACGCGCACGGTCATCGTGCAGTGGCCGCCCACCACGCTCACCGCTCCTCGCGTCGGCGTCAGCACGATGAGGTAGGGCGTGCCGTCGGGCACGCCGGCGCTCGCCAACTCCTGCGTCGCGAACGACGGCCCGTTGGCGCGGTACAGCGCCAGCAATGCGTCGACGTAGTCGCGACCGGTCTGCTGCTCCAGCTGCGTCGGGTTCTTGTCGATCGCGTAGCGGCTCGTCTTGTATTCGATCTCGTAGGGGATCGCGGGCGGATCCATCCACAGGACGTGCGCCGCGGTCAGCTTGAAGTTGGCCGGCTTCACGCCGCGCGCTTCGGCGGCCGCGACGCTGGCCGCCTTGACCTGATGCGCGAGCAGCAGCGGCACGCAGCCCTGCAGGCTGGCGAGCGCAGCGCCCGCGGGTACGGTCGCCAGGGCCGCCAATGCGCGGCGGCGGTGGGTGGTCATCTGGGATTCCCTCGATGCGCGACGCGCATCCGATCCCTCCTGAGGAGGCGGTGCGCGTCGTCGTTGAACGTGTGTCGGGCCGCACGTTAGCGAAAGCCGCGCCAGGCAGCGTCAATGCCGCGTCAAGACCCACGCCGGGGAAAGCCCCACTGTCTCAATCCGACGTCAGGGTCTTGGTCTCGAGGAAGGCCTCCATGCCCGCCACGCCGAACTCCCGGCCCACACCGGACTGCTTGACGCCGCCGAACGGCGCCAGCAGGTCCGGTGCGACCCGGTTGATCAGCACCGTCCCGGCCTGCAGCCGCGAGGCCACATGCCGCGCCCGCGCCGCATCGGTCGAGAACACATAGGCCTGCAGCCCGTACGGCGAATCGTTGGCCACCGCGATCGCCTCGTCCTCCGAGTCCACCGGCAGGACAGACAGCACCGGACCGAAGATCTCCTCGCGGGCGATGTCCATGTCGTTGCGGACGTCGACGAAGACCGTGGGGCGGACGAACCAGCCGCAATCGAGTCCGTCGGGACGCCCCTCTCCGCCAGCGATCAGGGTCGCGCCCTGGTCGACGCCGCGGCGGATGAAGTGCTGGACGCGCTCGTACTGTGCGCGGTTGACCATCGGTCCGATGGCGATCGCCGGATCGCGCGGGTCGCCGACGCGCAGCGCGGCCACAGCGGACCGGAGCCGTTCCGCGACCTCGGGCATCCGCGCCCGCGGCACCAGCAGGCGCGTCCCCGCCACACAGGCCTGCCCGCTGTTCATGAAGGCCGCGCCCAGCGCGAGCGGCAACGCGGTCTCCAGGTCCGCGTCGTCCAGCAGCAGCGAGGCCGACTTGCCGGTCAAGGCCAGGCTGACGCGCTTCATCGTGTCGACCGCGGCGCGAGCGATGAGCTTGCCGGTCGGCGTCGAGCCGGTGAACGACAGCTTGGCCACGCCCGGATGCGTGCCGATCTCGGCGCCGACATCGGCACCGCGGCCGGTCACGATGTTGACCACGCCCGGCGGCAGCGCCGCCGCGTGGATCGCGCGGGCGACGACATGCGCCTGCCACGGACTCAGCTCGCTGGGCTTGATCACCGCCGCGCAGCCGGCGGCGATCGCCGCCGCGAGCTTGCTGGCCATCGTGCCGGCGGTGCTGTTCCACGGTGCGAAGAGCGCCGAGACACCGACCGGCTCCATCACGACGATCGAGCCGCCGACGGGACGCTCGAACGCGTAGCTCGACAACGCGCGCGCCGCATCGCCGAAACACTGCGAGGCGTAGCTGGCAACCCACTGCGCGCGAGCGACGGGGCCGCCGTACTCGGTGATCGTCGCCTCGAGCAGCGCATCGGCGTGTGCCAGCATCGCGGCTTGCAGGCGTCCGAGCATCGCGATGCGCTCGTCCACGGACGTGTGCCCGAACGCAGGCTGCGCGCGCATCGCGGCCTCGACGGCGCGCCGGGCATCCTCGCGACTCGCGAGCCGTGCATGGCCGAGCACCTGCTCGGTGGCCGGATCCACGATGTCGACGAGCTCGTCGCCCGTCACCGGGATGAAGGCACCGTCGATGTAGTTCTGGTCGAAGGTCCGCATGACTTGTCCTTTCAGCAGCTGCCCCGGCGGATGCAGGGGCTCGATGGGACGAATGTAGGCAGCGGTGTTCGTTTCGATAAGACGATCAATGTCGGACGACACATCCCGATTCCAGGAACAATACAGACATGCAGAAAGACAGCCTGACCGAATTCGAGGTGGTGCTCGCCGTCGCCCGCCGGCAGGGATTCCGGCCCGCCGCGGTGGAACTCGAGATGTCGACCTCCGCCGTCAGCAATGCGGTCGCGGGCCTGGAGGCGCGCATGGGCGTGCGACTCTTCCACCGCACGACGCGCAGCGTGTCGCTCACCGAGGCGGGACGACGCTTCGTCGACCGGATCGGCCCGGCGGTGGCGCAGATCCAGGAGGCCGTCGCCGCGGCGGACGATCACGCAGGCGCGCCTTCCGGCACGCTGCGACTCAACAGTTCGCTGGGCGCGGCGCAGATGGTGTTCCGGCCGATCCTGGCGGAGTTCCTTCGCAGGCACCCGGACGTCACGCTCGACGTCGTCACCGAGGGCCGGCTGGTCGACATCGTCGCCGAAGGCTTCGATGCCGGCCTGCGACTCGCGCCGCAGGTGCCGAGGGACATGATCCGCGTGCAGATCGGCCTGCCGCTGCGGATGGCGGTCGTCGGATCGCCCGACTACTTCGAGCGGCACGGCACGCCGTCGACGCCTGCGGACCTCGCCCGTCACGCCTGCATCCGCGCCCGGATGCCGAGCGGTCTGCCCTCCCCCTGGGAGTTCGCGCGGGCCAAGCGCGGCAAGGCCTCGCCGAGCGAGGCGCTCGACGTGCCCGGTCCGACGGTGCTGGATTCGCCGCTGCTGATGCTGGAGGCAGCGCGCGCGGGACTCGGACTCGCGCAGGTCGCCGAGTGGTACGTCGCCGAAGACATCGCAAGCGGGCGGCTCCGCCGCGTGCTTGACGACTGGGCAGCGCCGCTACCGGCGCTGTGCCTTTACTACTCTGGCCACCGGCACATTCCGGCGACATTGCGCGCGTTGATCGACCTCATTCATGAGGTCGTTCCGCGCTGAAGATCAAGCCGCCTTCTTCGCCACCAGCGTCAGGATGTCGTAGCTCGCCACGAGCTCGCCGCGCTGGTTGGTGACCTGCACGTCCCAGGCGACGACGCCTTGCGGCGGCTGGTCCGGGCGATTGCCGCGGTCGATGCGGCGCTTGCAGGTGAGGCGCGCCTGGATGGTGTCGCCGATGGCCACGGGGTTCACGAAACGCAGCGTGTCCAGCCCGTAGTTGGCAAGGACTGGCCCCGGCGCCGGCGACACGAACAGCCCCGCCGCCGCCGACAGCACGAAGTAGCCGTGCGCGATGCGCTGGCCGAATTGCGTGTCCTTGGCCGCGACCTCGTCGAAGTGCATGTAGAAGAAGTCGCCGCTGATGCCGCCGAAGTTGACGATGTCCGCCTCGGACACCGTGCGGCGATGCGTCAGCAGCGAGTCGCCGACCTGGATCTCCTCGAAGTGCTTGCGGAACGGGTGGATCGCGTCCTCGGTGACCTTGCCGCCGCGCACGTACTCGCCGGTGATGGCCGTGAGCATCGTCGGCGAGGCCTGCACCGCGCAGCGCTGCAGGTAGTGCTTGACGGCACGGATGCCGCCGAGTTCCTCGCCGCCGCCGGCCCGGCCCGGACCGCCGTGCTTGAGCATCGGCAGCGGGGAGCCGTGCCCCGTCGATTCGCCGGCCGCGTCGCGGTCCAGCACCAGCAGCCGGCCGTGGAAGGCGGCTGCGTGATAGACGGCCTGCGCGGCCAGCGCCGGCGTCTTGGTGACCACCGAGCCCACCAGGCTGCCGCGCCCCTTGGCGGCGAGCGCCAGCGCCTCGTCGAAGTCGCCGTAGCTCATCAGCGTCGACACCGGCCCGAAGGCCTCGACGTTGTGGACCGCCTCGTTGTTCATCGCGTCGCGGCACAGCAGCAGGGTCGGCGCGAAGAAGGCGCCGTCGCCGACGCCCTCGCCCACCGGCGCGAAGCCGTCGCGCTCGCCGTAGACGACCTCGTTGCCCTGCGCGAGCTGCGCCAGACGCTCAGCCACGTCGGCCTGCTGCGCCTTGGACGCCAGCGCGCCCATGCGCACGCCCTCGACGGACGGATCGCCGATCTTGATCTTCGCAAGCCGGTCGCGCAGCGCCGCGGCGACCGCGTCGATCTGCGCCGCCGGCACGATGGCACGGCGGATGGCCGTGCACTTCTGGCCGGCCTTGGCACTCATCTCCCGCATCACTTCCTTGACGAAGAGATCGAATTCGGGATCGCCGGGCACGACGTCCGGCGCCAGGATCGCGCAGTTGAGGCTGTCGGCTTCCGCGTTGAACGGCACCGAGCGGCGGATCAGGTTCGGATTGACGCGCAGTTGCGCCGCCGTGTCCGCCGAACCGGTGAAGGTGACGACATCCGTCTCCTCCAGCCGGTCCAGCAGATCGCCGGAACCGCCGATGACCAGCTGCAACGCGCCGGCCGGCAGCAGGCCGGACTGCTCGATGAGGCGCACGCAGGCTTCAGCGACGTAGCTGGTCGCGGTGGCCGGCTTGACGATGCAGGGCATGCCGGCGAGGAAGCTGGGCGCGAACTTCTCCAGCATCCCCCACATCGGGAAATTGAAGGCGTTGATGTGCACGGCGACGCCGCGCTTGGGCACCAGCACGTGCGTGCCCATGAACTGCCCGAGCTTGCCCAGCGCCTGCGCCGGACCTTCATGGACGATGTTGCTCGACGGCAGCTCGCGGCGGCCCATCGACGCGTAGGCGAAGAGCGTGCCGAAGCCGCCTTCAATGTCGATCCAAGAATCGGGCCGTGTCGCGCCGGTGTGCGCGGAGATCGCGTAGAGCGACTCCTTGTGCTCCTGCAAATAGGTCGCGAGCGCCTTCAGGATCGCGGCGCGCTGCTGGAAGTCGAGCGCGAGCAGCGCCGGCAGCGTCTGCTTGCGCGCGAAGTGCAGGCTCTCGCCGAAGTCGATCTCCTCGGCATGGGTCTGCGTCACCAACCGTCCGTTGACGGCGCTGTGCAGGCCGCGCGCGGCGGTCGAGCCGATCCAGCGACCAGCGATCAAGCTCTGAAGGACGGGGGTGGCGCTCATGACTGTCTCTCTTGAACTTCTGTTTGAACTTCGGTTCGAACTTCTGAAATGAACGAGGGCGGGACGTGGTGCGTCCCGCCCTCAGGTCAAAGGCTTACGGTTGGTATTTCCAGGCGCCGTTCTCGATCTTCACCATCACGCGGGCGCGCTGGTCGAGACCCAGATGGTCGTTCGGCGACATGGTGAAGACACCATGCGCGGCCGGCAGTTCCTTCACGCCTTCGAGCGCATCGCGCAACGCCGCGCGGAACTGCGGCGTGCCCGGCTGGGCCTTCTTGATGGCTTCCGGGATCGCCGCCTGCAGCAGCAGGCCCGCGTCCCAGGCGTGGCCGCCGAAGGTCGACACGCTGCCCTTGCCGTAGGCGCCTTCATAGGCCGTCACGTAGGTCTTGGCGCTCTTCTTGGCCGGATGGTCCGCGGGCAGCTGGTCCACGACCAGCACCGGGCCCGACGGCAGGAAGGTGCCCTCGACGTCCTTGCCGCCGACGCGCAGGAAGTCGTTGTTGGCCACGCCGTGGGTCTGGTAGTACTTGCCCTGGTAGCCGCGCTCCTTGAGCGTCTTCTGCGGCAGCGCCGCCGGCGTGCCGCTGCCGCCGACCAGCACCGCGTCAGGCTTGGCGGCCATGATCTTCAGCACCTGACCGGTGACCGAGGTGTCGGTGCGGTTGTAGCGTTCGTTGGCGACGATGCTCAGGCCCTTGCTGGCGGCGACCTTGTTGAACTCGCCGTACCAGCCTTCGCCGTAGGCATCGGCGAAACCGATGTAGGCCACCGTCTTCACGCCCTGCGCCTGCATGTGGCTGGCGATGGCCAGTGCCATCATGATGTCGTTCTGCGGCGTCTTGAAGACCCACTTCTTCTTGGCGTCCATGGGCTCGACGATGCGGGCCGAGGCCGCCATCGAGATCATCGGCACCTGCGCCTCCGACACCGCGTCGATCATCGCCAGCGAGTTCGGTGTGACCGTCGAGCCGACGACCACGTCGACCTTGTGCTCGGTGATCAGCTTGCGGGTGTTGGCGACCGCCGTCGTGGTGTCCGACGCGTCGTCCAGGATGATGTAGTTGACCTTCTGGCCGGCGATGGTCTTGGGCATCAGCGAGAAGGTGTTCTTCTCCGGGATGCCCAGCGACGCGGCCGGGCCCGTGGCCGACACGGTCACGCCGACGTTGATGTCCGCCCACGCGCTGCCGCCCGCGCCCATCAGCGCGGCCCCCGTCATGGCCATGGCCAGCAGGGTCTTCTCGATGCGTTTCATGTCGTCTCCTTCGGAATATGTTTTTCAGGAACGCAAGGTCAATGAGGTACTGCTACTGCTTCAACGATGACTGCAAGCACTGCTTGGAATGCATGTCGGGAGCGATGGTCCTCCGCCAAGCCTTCATGAGACTTGCGGCGCCGCCGGGTCGAGTTCGTTGCGCTCGTGGCGCGCCGAGGGATCGGTGAGTTCGGTCCGCACCGCGCCGAGCCCGCCGAAGAACAGGTCCGCCACCATCGGCGCGACCGCCTCGTAGGTCAGCGCGCCGTCGGGCCGCAGCCAGGTGAAGGTCCAGTTGATCATGCCGAACAGCAGCATGGTCAGCGGCTTGTGCAGATGCGCGCCGCGCAGCTCCGGCCGCACAGCGGCCACCGCGTCGGCGAAGCGGCCCACGACCTGGCGCTCCACGGCGACCATGCGCTCGCGGTGCTCGTCGTCGAGGAACTTCAGGTCCTCGGTCAACACGCGATGCTCGTTCTGCGCCTCGCCGTAGGCTTGCACGAAGCGGTGGATCAGTCCGCGCAGGTGTTCCGGCGGCGACAGTTGCTGCGCGGTGACCTCGTCGACCAGGTCAACCAGGTGCTGCAGATGGTTCTGGCAGATCTGCGCCAGCAGCTCATGCTTGTCGCGGACGTAGTGGTACAGCGTGGGCTTGCTGACCGAGCAGGCCTCGGCGACCTGGTTCATCGAGGTCGCGGGGTAGCCCTGGTTGGCGAAAAGTCGGGCAGCCTGCGCGAGGATCTCCTCGCGGGTGGCATCGAATCCTGGAGCTCGACCTCGGGCCATGGTGCTCAATCGCTTCTTAAACTTCTTGCAGTTGCAAACAACGAACCCAACCCAGCAGGACACGAAGATCCGGCTTTGCCGGGCTTCGGGGTCGCCCCCTTGAGGGGGCCGGCGAAGCCGGTAGGGGGTGGGTCATCTCTCGTCGAACGAGATCACGACGCGGGGGGTCAGGGCATGCGCCTGGCAACTCAGGATGAATCCCGCCGCCACTTCGTGCTTCTCGAGGGCGAAATTCTTATCCATCCGGACCTCGCCTTCGATCAACTTGCAGCGGCAGGTGGAGCACACGCCGGATTTGCAGGAGAACGGGACGTCCATGCCGGCCCGCGACGCGGCGTCGAGCAGGCTGGGATCGCTCTTGCGGAACTCGATCTCGCGCGACACGCCGTCGCGGATCACGACGACCTTGGCGGCCTCCGCGTCCTCTTCGTGGACCTCGTGCGGCGCCGGACGGCCGGTCTGCATCTCCGGCGTGCCGAAGCGCTCGATGTGGATGCGTTCCTCGGGGACCCCGGCGGCGCGCAGCGCGGCCTCGGCCTGCTCGTTCATCTCGAACGGGCCGCAGACGAAGACCTGATCGATGCCGGCCGCCGGCACGGGGCCGCTGAGGAAATCGCTCAGCTTGGCCTGGTCCAGCCGCCCCGCCATCAACGGCGAGTCGACATGCTCGCGCGAGAACACGTGGTGCAGCGTCAGCCGCGTCATGTAGCGGTTCTTCAGGTCCTCGAGTTCTTCCTTGAACATCGTCGTCGCCGGACGGCGGTTGCCGTAGATCAGCGTGAAGCGGCTCATCGGCTCGCGGGCGAGCACGCTCTTCATGATCGACAGGATGGGCGTGATGCCCGATCCGGCGGCGATGCCGACGAAGTGCCGGCCCGCCGCGGGCTCCAGCGGCACGTGGAAGCGCCCCTGCGGCGGGAAGACCTGGACCTCGTCGCCGGCCTTCAGGTGCCGGTGGACCCAGGTGGAGAAGGCGCCGCCGTCGACCTGGCGCACGCCGACGCGCAGCTCGCCGTCGTCGACGCCGGCGCAGATGGAATACGAACGGCGCAGGTCCTGGCCGTCGACGTCACCGCGCAGCGTCAGGTACTGGCCTTGCGTGAAGCGGAAGGTCTCGCGCAGCGCCTCGGGCACGTCGAAGCACAGCACGACGGCGTCGTCGGTGTCCTGGTGCTTGGCGCGCAGGCGCAGCGGGTGGAAGTGCAGGCTCATGGCGATGGCTCAGATCGGCTTGAAATGTTCAAAAGGCTCGCGGCAGGCGACGCAGCGGTACAGCGACTTGCAGGCGGTCGAGCCGAAGGCGGACAGCTGCTCGGTGTGCGTGCTGCCGCAGCGCGGGCAGGCGATGGCCTCACGGCGGCGCACGATGCGGATGGGCACGCCCTGCCCCGCGTCCACCGGTCCCGGCGGCGCGATGCCGTAGCGGCGCAGCTTCTCGCGGCCTTCTTCGGTGATCCAGTCGGTGGTCCAGGCCGGCGCGCGGCGCATCGTCACGGTCACGGTGCCGAACCGCGACAACGCGTCGCGCACGTTCTGCTCGATCGCTTCGGTGGCCGGGCAGCCGGAATAGGTCGGTGTCAGCACGACCTCGACACCGTCGGCAGTTTCGACCAGATCGCGCACGATGCCGAGCTCCACCAGCGACACCGCCGGCACCTCGGGATCGAGCACCTGCGACAGCACCTCCCACGCGGCGGACAGGCGTCCGCAGCCGAGGTCGGTGGCGCCGACGTCGGACGTCGACGCACGCGGTCCGACCGGCGTCAAGGACGACAGCCAATCAAGATGCGACGGCGTCGGTGAGTTCATCACGATCCCGCTCACCACACCCCGCCGGGGTAGCTGCGCTGCAGCGATTGCATCGTCGCCAGCATGTGGCCCATGTGTTCGCTGTGGACGCCGCGCACGCCGGTGTAGACGTGCGGCGTGTCCTTCGGCCGCGCGAGCTGCGCTTCGGAGAGGACCTCGTCCATCGCCGCGTCCCAGTCGGGCTTCAGCGACGACCAGGTCGGGCCCAGGCCGCTGGCCTCGGCGGCGGCGTCGATCTCATCCGACGCGAACAGCTCGTTGACGTAGGGCCAGAGCTGCGCGAGCGCAGCCGTCATCCGCTGCGCCGATTCCTCCGTGCCGTCGCCCAGGCGCACGACCCACTCGGCGGCGTGCTGCTGGTGATAACGCACTTCCTTCACCGCCTTGGCGGCGATGGCGGCGACCTCGGCGTCGCTGGACGCCTGAAGCCGCGTCCACATCGGCATCAGCCAGCAGGCGGCGATCAGATTGCGGGCCTGCGTGAAGGCGAAGTCGCCGCGCGGCAACTCCATCATCACGGGATTCAGGTAGTGGCGCTCTTCGCGCAGGTAGGCGAGCTGGTCCTCGTCGAGCGGCAACTCGTTGAGCTGACCGGCGCGCGTCAGCAGCGCGCGCGACTGGCCCAGCAGGTCCAGCGCGATGTTGCCCAGCGCGAGTTCCTCTTCCAGGATGGGCGCGTGGCCGATCCATTCGGAGATGCGGTGCGACAGCACCAGGCAGGCGTCGCCGAGGCACAGCAGGTACTGGACGTCGGCACGCTGGCCGGGTTGGACGGAAGCGTTCATCGACCGGTCCTCACATGTGGTCCAGGGACTCGGGCAGGTCGTAGAAGGTCGGGTGGCGGTACACCTTGTCTTCCATCGGGTCGAAGTACATCGACTTCTCGCCCGGGTCCGACGCGACGATCGCCGACGACGGCACGACCCAGATGCTCACGCCTTCCTGGCGGCGGGTGTAGACGTCGCGGGCCATCTGCAGCGCCATCTTCGAATCGGGTGCGTGCAGGCTGCCGCAATGCTTGTGGTCCAGGCCCGCCTTGTTGCGGACGAAGACTTCCCACAGGGGCCACTCGTTGGCGCCGGTCGTTTGGTTGATGCTCATGATTCGGATGCTCTGAACTGTTCGTGGCGGAGACGGTGTGATCGCTCGTGTGCGGCAGCGCCTGTGCGCGGCTGCGTCCGATCAAGCCGCCTTGGCTTCGGTGGCGCGCTTCTTCGCGTGGGCGAGCGCGGCGTCGCGGACCCAGGCGCCGTCGTCCCAGGCCTTGACGCGGGTGCCCAGGCGTTCGGTGTTGCAGGGGCCGTTGCCGCCGACGACGCGCCAGAACTCGGCCCAGTCGATGGCGCCGAAGTCGTGGTGGTCGCGCTCGGCGTTCCACTTCAGGTCGGGATCGGGCAGCGTGATGCCGAGCAGCTCGGCCTGCGGCACGGTCGCGTCGACGAACTTCTGACGCAGCTCGTCGTTGGTCAGGCGCTTGATGCCCCAGCGCATCGACTGCTCGGAGTTCGGCGAATCCTTGTCCGCCGGTCCGAACATCATCAGCGACGGCCACCACCAGCGGTTCACCGCGTCCTGGACCATCGCCTTCTGCGCGTCCGTGCCCTCGCGCATCATGACCAGCAGGCTCTCGTAGCCCTGGCGCTGATGGAAGGATTCCTCGCGGCAGATGCGGATCATCGCGCGGGCATACGGACCGTAGGAGCAGCGGCACAGCGGCACCTGGTTCATGATCGCCGCGCCGTCCACCAGCCAGCCCACCACGCCGATGTCGGCCCAGGTCAGCGTCGGGTAGTTGAAGATCGAGCTGTACTTGGCCTTGCCGGTGTGCAGCGCATCCAGCATCTGGTCGCGGCTGGTGCCCAGCGTCTCGGCGGCGGAATACAGGTAGAGCCCGTGGCCGCCCTCGTCCTGCACCTTGGCCAGCAGGATCGCCTTGCGCTTGAGCGTCGGCGCGCGCGTGATCCAGTTGCCTTCCGGCAGCATGCCGACGATCTCCGAATGCGCGTGCTGGCTGATCTGGCGCACCAGCGTCTTGCGGTAGTGCTCGGGCATCCAGTCCTTGGCCTCGATGAAGTCGCCCGCATCGATGCGGGCCTCGAAGGCCTCGTTGCGCTGCTGCTCTTCGGCGGTCTGCAGCTTGGTCGCCTGGTCCTGCGGACCGACGCTCATGGCTTGCGTGTACATGGATGCGCTCCTTACGAGTTCTTCGGACGTTGGTCCACGACGCGGCGGGCCTTGCCCACCAGCGTCCGTTCAATCGAATCCGGCGCGCCGACGGTCACCCGGGTCGACACGCCGATCAGCGTCTTGATGCGGTGCTGCAGCGACTTGGACATCGCCAGCGCGTCGCCCCCGCCCGCGGCCGACAGCTCGCAGCGCACCTCGACCTCGTCGAGGTGGCCGTCGCGACTGACGACGATCTGGTACTGGCCCGACAGGCCGGGCTCGGCGAGCACCAGTTCCTCGATCTGCGTCGGGAACAGGTTGACGCCGCGGATGATCAGCATGTCGTCGCTGCGGCCGACGATCTTGCCCATGCGGCGCATGCTGCGCGCGGTCGGCGGCAGCAGGCGCGTCAGGTCGCGCGTGCGGTAGCGGATCACCGGCAGCGCTTCCTTGCTCAGCGAGGTGAACACCAGTTCCCCTTCCGAGCCTTCCGGCAGCACCTCGCCGGTCTCGGGATCGATGATCTCGGGATAGAAGTGGTCCTCCCAGATCACCGGGCCGTCCTTGGTCTCGATGCACTCGCTGGCGACGCCCGGCCCCATCACCTCGGACAGGCCGTAGATGTCGACCGCGTCGATGCCGGCCTTGAACTCGATCTCGCGGCGCATCGCCTCGGTCCAGGGCTCGGCGCCGAAGACGCCGGTCTTCAGCGAGGACGCGCGCGGGTCCAGACCCTGGCGCACGAATTCCTCGACGATCACCTGCATGTAGCTCGGCGTGACCATGATGACGTCGGGCTTGAAGTCCTGGATCAGCTGGACCTGCTTCTCGGTCTGACCGCCCGACATCGGGATGACGGTGCAGCCCAGCCGCTCGGCGCCGTAATGCGCGCCCAGTCCGCCGGTGAACAGGCCGTAGCCGTAGGCGATGTGGACGATGTCGCCCTTGCGGGTGCCGGCGGCGCGCAGCGAGCGCGCGACCAGGTCGGCCCAGGTGTCGATGTCCTGCTGCGTGTAGCCGACGACGGTCGCCTTGCCGGTCGTGCCCGACGACGCGTGCACCCGCACCACCTGCTCGCGCGGCACGGCGAAGAGGCCGAACGGGTAGTTGTCGCGCAAGTCCTTCTTGGTCGTGAACGGGAACAGGCGCAGGTCGCTCAGATCCTTCAGGTCGTCCGGATGCACGCCCTTGGCGTCGAACGCAGCCTTGTAGTGCGGCACGTTCTCGTAGGCATGCTTGAGCGACCACTTCAGGCGCTGCAGCTGCAGCGCGCGCAGCTCGTCCTGGCTGGCGCGCTCGATGGGCTCGAAGTGCTCGGGCTGGAAGGTCTTCACCGTCATGGGGTCTGTCTCCTGACCTGTCGTGTCGTTGCGGGGCGCCGGCGCTTCAGCGCGCAGCCGCCAGTTCCGGCACCACGGGCTTGCCCTTGATGCGATAGGAACGGCCCCGGAACACCGCGATCAATTCGTCGCGTTGATTGGTGATGCGGATGTCGTAGACGCCGGTGCGGCCGGCCAGCGAGGTCTCGACGGCGCTGGCCGTCAGCACGTCGCCCTGCCGGGACGGCGCGACGATGTCGATCGCGAAGCCGGAGGCCACCGTCACCTCGTTGTGCGAGTTGCACGCGAAGGCGAAGCAGGAATCGGCCAGCGTCGTGACGAAGCCGCCGTGGCAGATGTCGAAGCCGTTGAGCATGTCCTCGCGCACCGTCATCGACAGCGTCGCGGTGCCGGGGCCGATGGCGTCGATGCGCATGCCCAGGCCCTTGGACGCGCGGTCGTTGGCGAACATGGTGTCGCGGACCGCTTCGGCCACGCGCTGCGCCTCCCCACGGGGATTCAGAGGCGCGCTCATCAGCGGTCCTTGAACGTCGGTTGACGCTTGGTCAGGAAGGCTGCGGCGCCTTCGAGATAGTCGTGCGCGTAACCGAGCTGGCTCTGCAGCCGGGCCTCGAGCTTGAGGGCGTCCTCGAACTCCAGGTCCATCGAGGCGTCGAGCGCCTCGCGCGTCTGCACCAGCGCCTTGGTCGGCATCTTGGCGAGCTTCTGCGCGGTGGCCATCGCCTCGCTCTGCAGCTCGGCGTCGGCGACGCAGCGGGCGATCAGCCCCCAGGACTGAGCCTCCGCGGCGGGCAGCTTGTCGCCGAGCAGCGCCAGCTGCATCGCCCGGGCGCGGCCCACGAGGCGCGTCAGCAGCCAGGTGCCGCCGCAGTCGGGCACCAGCCCGATCTTCGAGAACGCCTGGATGAAGGAGGCCGACTGGCCGGCCAGCACCAGATCGCAGCCGAGCGCGAAGTTCGCACCGGCGCCGGCGGCCACACCGTTCACGGCGCAGACGGTGGGCACGGGCATGCTGCGCAGGCGCAGCGCGAGCGGGATGTAGTAGTGATCGAGCAGGTTGCCGATGTCCTTGGCCTTGGGCTTCTTGTGGACGTCGGCCGATGCCGCCGGATCCGCGTGATCATCGAACTCCGGCTTGATGTGGGGATCCGACAGGTCCTGGCCCGCGCAGAACGCGCGCCCGGAACCGGTGATGAGCACCGCCCGCACGGCCTCGTCGTGCGCCGCCTCGTCGAGCGCGATTCGCAGCTGGCTCAGCAAGCCGGTCGTGAACGCGTTCAGCGCCGTCGGCCGGTTCAGCGTGAGGACGCGCACGGCGCCTTCGGTGCTGATCAGCAGCGGACTGTCTTGGGCAGCGGGGGATGGGGTCGTGGTGGCGGTGCTCATTCGGCTTGTCTCCTCGGCCGGCTATGGATTCAGCTTTTTCAGCTTTTGTGGGTCGGCTTCTATTTACCGACCGGTCGGTAGATACTACGAGCCATCGCATCGCAAGACAAGGTCGGAAACCTAGGGTTACCACCTAAAAGGAGGATCTTCCATGCCCTGCTACGCCATCGACGGCCTCTCGCCCGTCGTCCATCCGAGCGCCTACGTCCACCCGACGGCGGTGCTGATCGGGGACGTGATCGTGGGCCCGGACTGTTATGTGGGGCCTTGCGCCTCGCTGCGGGGGGACTTCGGCCGCATCCGGCTGATGGACGGATCCAACGTGCAGGACACCTGCGTGATCCACGGCTTCCCTGATTCGGACACCGTCGTCGAGACCAACGGCCACATCGGCCACGGCGCGGTGCTGCACGGCTGCGTGGTGCGGCACGACGCGCTGGTCGGCATGAACGCCGTGGTGATGGACGAGGCGGAGGTCGGCGCGTACAGCATCGTCGCGGCCTGCGCGTTCGTGCGGGCGGGACTGAAACTGCCGGAGAAGTCACTCATCGCGGGTCTGCCCGCCAAGGTGATGCGCCCGCTGACCGACGACGAGATCCGCTGGAAGCGCGTCGGCACCGAGACCTACCAGGACCTGGCGAAGCGTTGTCATGCGAGCCTGGTCGAGGTGCAGCCCCTGGCCGAAGAGGAAGCCGACCGCCCTCGCCTGCAGGTCGGCGGGCCGAAGACGCTGGTGGCGACGAAGCGCGACGGCGAGGGCTGATCGCGAGCCTGCGCCGTCCTGCGCCCGCGCACGCAGTACGCGAGCGTCGCTCGCACGCGGCGTACCGCGCGGGTACCCCGCAGCGGGCGGTCGACTGGAAGAATCGGTCGCCATGACGTCTGCCGCCGCTCCGCTGCCTCTGCCCCGCCCGGAGGTACCGCTGTGGCTGCCGGCCCTGTTCATCGTCTGCAGCACGCTGGCGATGCACGTCTTCGTGCCCGCGCTGCCGCTGGCAGCCGCCGATCTCGGCGCGAGTCCACATGCGCTGCAGCTCAGCATCAGCCTCTACATCGCAGGACTGGCGGCCGGCCAGCTCGTCTACGGCCCGCTGGCGGACCGCTACGGGCGCAAGCCCGTGCTGCTCGCCGGGCTGGGGCTCTACACCCTGGCGGGGCTGGCCTCGTCGCTGGCACCGACCGCCGGGATGCTGATCGCCGCGCGGCTGCTGCAGGCGCTGGGCGGCTGCTCAGGCATGGTGCTGGCGCGGGCGATCGTGCGCGACACGTCCACGACCGCCGACGCCGCCAGCCGCATGGCGTCGGTCAACCTGATCGTGACGATCGCGCCGGGCATCGCGCCCCTCATCGGCGCGGCGATGGCGCCGGCGCTGGGCTGGCGCAGCATCCTGATCGCGCTCACCGTGCTGGGAGTGGGGGCCATGCTGGTGGCCTGGCGGCAGCTGCCGGAGACCGGACGTCATGCGCAGGCGCAGGATCTGCGCAGCCTCGCGCGCGCCTACGCGGGACTGCTGCGCTCGCCGGCCTTCCTCGGCTACAGCGTCGGCGGCGGATGCGCGACGACGGCGATGTACGCCTTCATCGCGGCCGCGCCCTTCATCTTCGTCGACCGGCTGCACCGTCCGGCGCATGAGGTCGGCTGGTGCCTGGCGATGCTGGTGTCGGGCATCTGGCTGGGCAGCATGCTGGCGACGCGGCTGCTGCGGCGCTTTCCGCTGCGGCCGCTGCTGATCGGGGCGAACGCGGTCAGCGTGGCGGCGGCGCTCGGGCTGCTTGCGCTCGTGCTGTTGGACCAGCTCACCGTCGTCGGCACGGTCGGCACGATGTTCCTGTTCACGCTCGGCGCGGGGCTTTCGTCGCCGGCCGCGCTGACGCAGGCGATCAGCGTCGATCCGACGGTCACGGGCTCCGCCTCGGGCCTCTACGGCTGCATGCAGATGGCGGTGGGGGCGGTGTGCTCGTCGCTGGTCGGCCTGGGCGGCGATCCCGCGCTGGCGGCGGCGCTCACGCTCAGCGGCGCGGGCCTGGTGGGGCAGTTCGGGTTCTGGATCGCGGGACGCGATCGTTCGAGGTCTTGACGCGACCGAATGGCGCCGGAAAAGGCGTCGGAAGAGGCGCAGGAACGGGCGCCGAACCCGGCTCCTACCTCCGTCAGGCCACCTCGGCCTTCCTGACTTGCACGCGGTCGATCAGGCCGCTCACCAGCCCGGACGACAGCCCGTCCACGCCCGCGCCCGCGCAGGCGGCCGCACCGGCGGCCACGGCCCAGCGCAGGTGGTCCTCGGGATCCTGCGTGCCGCCGTTCATCAGGCTGTAGAGCAGCCCGGCCATCGCGGCGTCGCCGGCGCCGATGGTGTCGACGACGTGCTCCAGCGGCGGCGGTGCGGCGCTCAGGTCCGCCTTCGGATGGAACAGCTGCGCGCCGCGCTCGCCCATCGTCAGCATCACGATCGCGCGCGGATTCCAGGCCGAGATCTGCGCCAGGCCCAGGTGGTGGTCGCGGCTGCGGAACAGGCCGCGGAGGTCCTCGTCCGAGACCTTGATGACGTCCGCCAGCCGGCACATGCGTTCCAGCGTGCGGTCGTAGCGCGAATCCATGGACATGCGGTAGTTCGGGTCGTAGCTGATGCGCACGCCCTCGTCCTTGAGCGATTCCGCCAGCGCGATCAGCCGGGCCGCGAGCGGCTCGCGCGTCAGGCTGATCGAGCCGAAGTGCGCCCAGCGCAACGCACGGCGCCATCCGGCGGGCAAGGCGTGGGGGCGGAAGTGCAGGTCGGCGCTGTCGTCGCCGACGAAGGCGTATTCGGGCGGATCGACCTGATGGACGTAGGCCACCAGCGGCGACTTGGCGAACTGCTGGATGAAGCGCAGGTCCAGGCTGGCGTCGGCGCTGGCCTGCCAGATCGCCTGGCCGAACGCATCCTTGCTGATGCCGCCGGCGAACGCGCTGAGCTGGCCCAGGCGCGACATCGCGATCGCGACGTTCCAGGGCGAGCCGCCGCTGCGGCTGCGCCAGTGGTCATGGCCGACGCGGATCATGTCGGTGAGGGCTTCGCCGAAGGAGACGAAGCTGGCCAGGTCCGCATGGACCACGGTCGTGGGGGTCAAGCTCATACCGCGATTCGAACCCTGCCGGGCTTGTCGTGCAAGTGACAGGTCCTACAGGGTGACGACGGGCGATTGCCGCTCAACGGAGCTCCAGCAGCACCTCCGGGTGTGCCATGGCGACACGCAGGAGCGTCCGCGCCGCGCCGGTGGGTTCACGGCGGCCTTGTTCCCATTCCTGCAACGTGCGCTTCGACACCCCCAGCAGGCCCGCGAAGTCAGCCTGGGACAGGCCCGTGCACGCGCGTGCTTCCGCAGCCCCCGGAATCTCGACACGGGTGACGCGGGCGGCCTGCCCCGCCCTCATCTGCCGGATGGACTCCAGCAGATCCTGCTGGAACTTCTCCTTGTCCTTAGGCATCTTCGACTCCTTGCTTCAGCTGTTCCAGAAAGGCCGCGGGAAGGCTGTCGTAGGCAGCCTTCGAATACACGATCAACAGCCAGATCACCATCCTCGACATTGAAATAGATCACGCGGACCCCGCCGCGCTTGCCACGCCCCGCCTTTGTCCAACGGATCTTGCGACAACCACCGCTGCCGGGAATGACATCCCCCGCCTCAGGGTTCAGTGCGATCCAGCAGATGAAGTCCGCACGCTCCGCTTCGGTCCACAGATCCTTGGCGTACTTCTGGAACATGGGGGTTTCGGCAACGGTTCGCATGTTGCCACGGTACGTCTTTGACGTATAGACCATCCATGACCCGTCTCGATAATTCGTTTGACGGCATTGACTCGTTTGCGCGATGACGATGGCTTTTTTCTGACTTGGCTGATGGCGTAGCGCACAACCCCGCCCTCGACGCAGGAGCACAGTTGCTCCCCGAAGGGCTTCCGCGGGCACGGGCGGGCCGGCGGCGGCACAATCCGGCCCATGACCGATGGTGTGATTCCGCTGCTCGATCTACGCCAGATCGGGCGGACGCCTCCCGTGCCGCATCCGCTGCCGCCGCCCCGCAGCGGCCCGTGGCTGGATGCGCGCGGCCGGCCGCTGCGCGACCTGCGGATCTCCGTCACCGACCGCTGCAACTTCCGCTGCAGCTACTGCATGCCCAAGGACGTGTTCGACAAGGACTACGCCTTCCTCCCCCATCGCGACCTGCTCTCCTTCGAGGAGATCACCCGCCTGGCCCGCGTCTTCGCCCAGCTCGGCGTCCAGAAGCTGCGCCTGACCGGCGGCGAGCCGCTGCTGCGCCGCCACCTCGAGGCGCTCATCGCCCAGTTGGCCGCGTTGCGCACACCCGAGGGGCGGCCGCTCGACCTCACGCTCACCACCAACGGCTCGCTGCTCGCCCGCAAGGCGCAGGCGCTCAAGGACGCCGGGCTCCGGCGCGTCACGGTCAGCCTGGACGCGCTCGACGACGCCATCTTCCGGCGCATGAACGACGTGGACTTCCCCGTTGCCGACGTGCTGCACGGCATCGAGACCGCGCAGGCCGTCGGCCTCGCGCCGATCAAGGTCAACATGGTCGTCAAGCGCGGCACCAACGACGACCAGATCGTCCCCATGGCGCGCCACTTCCGCGGCACCGGCGTCGTGCTGCGCTTCATCGAGTACATGGACGTCGGCATGAGCAACGGCTGGCGCATGGACGAAGTCCTGCCCTCCGCTGACGTCCTGACCCGGCTGCGCCAAGACCC
>NZ_DASVNZ010000360.1:0-2446 GCF_036486225.1 Roseateles sp.
GTCCCCGGTCGCCCGGCGATGGCCGCCGGCGCGCTGGCGCAGGGCGCGGATCCCGAGGCCGCGTCCCGCGGCCAGCTGGCGGCGCTCTACGACCACCTGATGGCCGAAGTCGGCGGCGATCCCTCGCTGGAGCGCAGCGCCCAGCGTTTCGGCGTGAGCCCGGCGACGCTGAAGCGCCAATTGGCGCAGCTGGGCACGCATCACCAGGCGCAGCTGGATCAGGTCCGTGCGCACGCGGCGCTCTACCTGATGCTGCTGCGCGGCCAGCGCGGCGAGGCCGTGGCGCGCTCGCTGGGCTTCACCGACAAGAGCAACTTCCGGCGCTCGTTCAAGCGCTGGACGGGGATGACACCCGGACTGCTCTGAGCCCAGGGCAGCTTCGAACGGGAGAGCCGCGGGCTTCCGAAGCCACGAAGGCTGGGGCCAGGGGCAGGCCCGATCGAGGCCTGAGGTCGCGCATAGACTCGACCTCATGCCCACGGCGTTCGAACATCCCGAGGATCAGGCGCAGTACCGCCGCCCCGCGCACCGCGCGGGCGTGGAGCTGTACCACGCCCACATCCTGCGCCACAGCTTCGAGCCGCACACGCACGAGGCCTACGGCCTGGGCGCGATCACCGACGGCGTCGGGCGCTTCCGCTGGCGCGGCGGGGAGCACCTCGCGCCGCGCGCCACGCTGATGCTGATGAACCCCGAGGACATCCACACCGGCGAGGCTGCGACCTCCGACGCCTGGGGTTACCGGATGGTCTACCTCGACGAGGCGCTGCTGGCGGAGCTGTACGGCGGCCCGGCCTGGCGCTTCGACGCCGCGGTCGCGCACGACGCGGAGGCCGCCACGCGTGCCGCCGTGCTGATCGCCGCGTTGTGGCGCGCGCGCGAGCCGCTGGCCTTCGACAGCGCCCTGCTCGAACTGGTCCAGGGACTGAGCCGTCACGCGCACCGCGCCCCCGTGCGTCCCGACGGCGCGGCGCCGCGTTTCGCGCCGGTGATCGAGCACATGCGGGCCCACCTCGACGAATCGCTGGACACGGCACGCCTGGCCGCCGTCGCCGGCCTGAGCCCGTTCCACTTCCTGCGCAGCTTCAAGGCGCAGCACCATGCGACGCCTCAGCAGGCGCTGATGGCGCTGCGGCTCAACGAGGCCAAGCGGCAGCTCGCCGCCGGTCACGCGCCCGCGCAGGTCGCCGCCGCGGTGGGGCTCACCGACCAGGCGCACCTGACGCGCAGCTTCGCGCGCCGCTACGGCATCACGCCGGCGCGCTACCAGCAGCAACTCGGTACAAGACGGCGGCCCTGACGCGGGGCGACACTGCGTCGCATGCTGTCTGGATTCCTGTTCGCGCTTGCCGCCGGCCTGATGTGGGGCCTGGTGTTCGTCACGCCGCTGCTGCTGCCTGAGTACCCGGCCGCCATGCTGATGGCCGGACGCTACTTCGCGTTCGGGCTGCTAGCCGTGCCGCTGGCGGGCATCGACTGGCGGGAGCTGAAACGCCTCACCCGCGCCGACTGGATCGCGGCGGTGAAGCTCAGCGCCATCGGCAATTTCCTGTACTACCTGACCCTGGCCGCCGCCATCCAACGCGCCGGCGGACCCTTGCCGACGATGATCATCGGCACGCTGCCCGTCGTCATCGCGGTCTGCTCCAACCGCCGCAACGCGGCGCGCGACGGCCACTACCGCTGGCGCGACCTGGCGCCGGCGCTGCTGCTGATCGCGCTGGGCATCGCCTGCGTCAACCAGGTCGAGCAGGCCGCCGTCGCGCCGCAGGCGCTGGGGCGTTACCTGCAGGGCGCGGGACTGGCGCTGATCGCGCTGGCCTGCTGGACCTGGTACCCGATCCGCAACGCCGACTGGCTGCGCGCGCACGCCGATCGCGGCCCTCGCGCCTGGGCCACCGCGCAGGGGCTGGTGACGCTGCCGATGGCGGTGCTGGCCTTTGTCGTCCTCGCGATCGCCGACGGCACCGGCCTGCCGCTGCTGCCCGCCGGTTTCGACTTTCCCGCCGGTCCGCGGCTGTGGTCCTACGTCGGGCTGATGACGGCCGTCGGGCTGTTCGCCTCCTGGCTCGGCACGCTGTGCTGGAACGAGGCCAGCCAGCGCCTGCCCACCGCCCTGGTCGGACAGCTGATCGTCTTCGAGACGCTGGCCGCGCTGGCCTACGCCCAGCTGCACCGCGGCGCGTGGCCGCCGCTGATGGGCGTGGCCGGGGTGGCGCTGCTGGTCGGCGGCGTGTGCTGGGCGCTGCGTCTCAAGCCGGTGCCGCCGGGGCGGGAACGGCATCTGCCCGCCTCGTCGGCATGAATTGTCAGCCTCACGATCCCGCCCGCCGCGCGCTCCTGAAGCGTGCTTCCGTCCTCACCGCCGCGGGCACCGTCGGTGCCGCCTTCGGCACTGCCGCCGCGTTTCCCGCGCGTGCGCAGAGCGCGCCGGCGTCCGACGCCG
>NZ_DASVNZ010000376.1:0-9869 GCF_036486225.1 Roseateles sp.
CAGTCGCCGACGAGCTGTCGGGCGAGCGCCGCGGCGTCCTCCGCGCCGCGCGGCCCCAGGGCGTCGAGCGCGCCGTCGATCAGGTCGGCATCGGCCCCGGCGGAGACCAGCGACAGCGGGGACAGCGGCGGGCCGCCGGACTCGCCGACGGCCGACGCGTGGGGGAACGTCGACGGCAGGATGGGACGGGTGTCGTCGGCCCAGGACGAGCAGGAGGACACCGCGGAGGAGAAGGACGCCGAAGGATGCATCGCCGATCAGTCCGGCGATCACATGACGGGTTCTTCCCTCCTTCGGGCGTGGTCGACCGACCGGCGGCGACCGGCGAGGATCAGACGGTCCCCAGCATGCCCTTCTGCTCGATGAAGGCGACCACCTCATCCAGGCCGCTCAGCGTCTTGAGGTTGGTCATCACGAAGGGCCGCGTCGGCCGCATCCGTTGCGTGTCGGCGCGCATGACCTCGAGGTTGGCGCCGACATGCGGCGCGAGGTCGGTCTTGTTGATCACGAACAGATCGCTCTTCGTGATGCCGGGGCCGCCCTTGCGCGGGATCTTCTCGCCGGCGGCGACGTCGATGACGTAGATCGTCAGGTCGCTGAGCTCCGGGCTGAAGGTCGCGGCGAGGTTGTCGCCGCCGGACTCGATGAACACGACGTCCGCGTCGGGGAACTGGGCCAGCATGCGGTCGATCGCCTCGAGGTTGATCGACGCGTCCTCCCGGATCGCCGTGTGCGGGCAGCCGCCGGTCTCCACGCCCAGGATGCGCTCGGCGGGCAGCGCGCCGCTGATGGTCAGCAGGCGCTGGTCTTCCTTCGTGTAGATGTCGTTGGTGATCGCGACCAGGTCCCAGCGCTCGCGCATCGCCTTGCAGAGCATCTCCAGCAGCGTCGTCTTGCCGGAACCGACCGGACCGCCGATGCCCACGCGCAAGGGCGGCAGCCGCTTCGTGCGGCCCGGGATGTGGTGAAGGGCGGACGCGGAGGTCGGCGAGGTGGCGGCGGTGACGGTGGAGGTCGTGCTCATGATCGGAACAATCGGGAGTACTGGGTTTCGTGGCGCGCCGCGAGGACGGACAGCATCGGCGCGAACAGCTGCCGCCGCACGGGCGGCGTGGCGATGGCCTCGGCCACCGCGGCGGGGATCTCGGAGGCCAGCCGTGTCAGCACGCGCTGGCCGGCGGTCTGGCCCAACGGCACGGCCTTGAGCGCGGCCTGCACCTGGTTCTCCGCCCAGCCGAAGGCCTGCGACGACAAGGCCTGCTCGACGGGGACGGCGACGGTCGCGAGCGCCAGCGACATCACGAAGGCGTAGGGCATCGGCTGGCCGCCGCCGCAGGCCGTGAGCAGCGCGAGCTGCGCGGGTGAGGCCATCGGCTGGCCGCGCAGCCAGACCAGCAGCGACTGCCCCATCTGCTCGCTCTGAAGGCGCGCTTCGGCGCCATCGCGCGTCGTGCGCAGCCAGCGGACGAGCTCGCACAACGCGGGCTCGTCGCCGGCCCGCCACGCGACGATGCCCTGCGCGATCGCCGCGAGGTCGCCGCGGGCGAGCAGCCGCAACTGCTGGCTCAGCCACACGCCGGCGCTGATGTCGTCGTGCACGAGGCCGTGCTCGACCGCCGCCTCCAGGACTTCCGAATACGAGAACGCGCCGATCGGCAAGGCCGGCGACGCGAGCCACGTCAGCCGCAGCGGCGGCGGGACGGGATCGACGACGGGCTCAGTGGTCGTGACCACAGCCCGGGCCGTGCACATGCGGCGCCGCAGCGGCCTGGATCGCGATGGTCTTCTTCGCAGCGGGCTTGTGACCATGATCGTGACCGTGGTCGTGCGCGTGATCGTGCGCGTGCTCCTTGCCGTGGTCGTGTCCATGCGAATGACCGTGGTCATGCCCATGCGCGTGGCCATGGCCGCCGGCCGCGTAGGCGCCGGCTTCGGGCTCGAAGCCTTCCTCGACCTCGTTCACGATCAGGTGCATCGCGCGCAGCATGTCGGCGAGCACGTGATCGGGCTCGATCTTGAGGTGGTCCGGCTTCAGCTCGATCTGGACATGGCGGTTGCCGAGGTGATACGCCGCGCGCACCAGGTCGAAGGGCGAGCCGTGCGCCGTGCAGGCGGTGATGCGCAGCAGCGCCTGCGGCGCCGCGACGACGCGCACCAGCGAGCCGTCTTCGGCCACCAGCACGTCGCCGCCGCGCACCGTGGTGCCGCGCGGCAGGAAGACGCCGAGCTCGCGGCCCTGGCTGTCGCTCACCTGGAAGCGGCTCTTCTGGCGCGTGTCCCAGTCGAGCGTCACGGCGGCGGCGCGCTTGAGCAGCACGGGGGCCAGGCCGGCGCCCTGGGCCAGCAGTTTGGAGACTTGGATCATTCAGAACAGGAAGTAGCGCTGCGCCATCGGAAGCACCGAGGCGGGCTCGCAGTGCAGCAGCAGGCCGTCGGCGCGCACCGCGTAGGTCTGGGGGTCGACCTCCATCCGCGGGGCGTAGGCATTGTGGACCATGTCCTTCTTGCCCACGCCGCGGATGCCCTTCACCGCGACCGCGGTCTTGGCCAGGCCGTAGCGCTGCGGCGCGCCGGCCGCGATCGCCGCCTGCGACACAAAACTCAGCGAGGCCCGCGCCAGCGAGCCGCCGAAGCTGCCGAACATCGGCCGGTAGTGCACCGGCTGCGGCGTCGGGATCGACGCGTTCGGATCGCCCATCGCCGCCATCGCGATCACGCCGCCCTTGAGGATCAGCGAGGGCTTCACGCCGAAGAAGGCCGGCTTCCAGATCACCAGGTCGGCCCACTTGCCGACCTCGATGCTACCCACCTCGTGGCTGACGCCGTGCGCGATCGCCGGATTGATCGCCAGCTTGGCGACGTAGCGTTTCACGCGGCCGTTGTCGTGGCGATCGCTGTCGCCGGGCAGCTGGCCGCGCTGCTGCTTCATCTTGTGCGCGGTCTGCCAGCAGCGCAGCACCACCTCGCCCACGCGGCCCATCGCCTGCGAGTCCGAGCTGAACATGCTGATCGCGCCGAGGTCGTGCAGGATGTCCTCGGCCGCGATGGTCTCCTTGCGGATGCGGCTCTCGGCGAAGGCCAGGTCCTCGGCGATCGCGGGGTCCAGGTGGTGGCACACCATCAGCATGTCGACATGCTCGTCGAGCGTGTTGATCGTGTAGGGCCGCGTCGGGTTGGTCGAGCTCGGCAGCACGTTGGCCTCGCCGACCACTTTCAGGATATCGGGCGCATGGCCGCCGCCGGCGCCCTCCGTGTGGAAGGTGTGGATGGTGCGGCCCTTGAAGGCGGCCACCGTGTCCTCGACGAAGCCGCTCTCGTTGAGCGTGTCGGTGTGGATCGCCACCTGCGTGTCGGTGACTTCGGCCACGTCCAGGCAGTTGGAGATCGCCGCCGGCGTCGTGCCCCAGTCCTCGTGCAGCTTCAGGCCGATCGCGCCGGCCTCGATCTGCTCGACCAGTCCCTCCGGCCGGCTCGCGTTGCCCTTGCCGAGGAAACCCAGGTTCATCGGGAACGCGTCCGCAGCCTGCAGCATGCGCTCGATGTGCCAGGGTCCCGGGGTGCAGGTGGTGGCGAAGGTGCCGGTCGCCGGACCGGTGCCGCCGCCCAGCATCGTCGTCACGCCGCTGGCCAGCGCCTCCTCGATCTGCTGCGGGCAGATGAAGTGGATGTGCGAATCGATCGCGCCGGCGGTGACGATCGAGCCCTCGCAGGCGATGACCTCGGTGCCGGGGCCGATGACGATGTCCACGCCCGGCTGCGTGTCCGGGTTGCCGGCCTTGCCGATCGCGACGATGCGGTGGTCCTTCAGGCCGATGTCGGCCTTGACGATGCCCCAGTGGTCGAGGATCAGCGCGTTGGTCATCACCGTGTCCACGGCACCCTGCGCGCGCGTGCGCTGCGACTGGGCCATGCCGTCGCGGATGGTCTTGCCGCCGCCGAACTTCACTTCCTCGCCGTAGCCACCGGCGCGCAGGGTCAGGTCCTGCTCGACTTCGATGACGAGGGCCGTGTCGGCCAGCCGGACGCGGTCGCCGACGGTCGGGCCGAACATCTCGGCGTAGGCGCGTTTGCCGATGCGGGCCATCAGAGCGCTCCCTGGATCAGGCCGCGGAAGCCCCAGACCTCGCGGCTGCCGGCGTAGTCGACCAGCTCCACGGTGCGTTGCTGGCCGGGCTCGAAGCGCACGGCGGTGCCGGACGCGATGTTCAGGCGCATGCCGCGCGCGGCTTCGCGGTCGAAGACCAGCGCGCCGTTGGTCTCGGCGAAGTGGTAGTGGGAGCCGACCTGGATGGGCCGCTCCGCGCCGTTGACCACGGTCAGCGTCAGCGTGCGGCGGCCCGGGTTGAGCATCAGCTCGCCGTCGTCGACCAGCAACTCGCCGGGCGTCGTGCCGGGGGTCATGCCGGCGGTCATGCGACCACCATGCGCGCGATCAGTCCCAGGCCGAGCAGCGCAATCGCGCCGCCCGCAGCACGCGACCAGACCGGCGCGAGCGAGCGCAGCTTCACGCCGATGGCGAGACCGCCCGCATGCAGCAGCGCGGTCGCCAGGACCATGCCGGCGAGCGCGGCGCCGCCTTGCAGCTCGGCGCCGTGCGCCAGACCATGGAAGACCGCGAAGGCGCCGACCAGCGCGGCGGACATCGTCGCGCCGAGACGCCAGCGCGCCGCGGCCACCAGGCCGAGCACCAGCACCGACGCGGCGACCATCGGCTCAACACCTGGCACCTGGAAACCTTCGTCGGCGAGCGCGAATCCGACCAGCGCGCCCACCAGCAGCAGGCCCGCGAAGGCGAACGGCGCCGCCAGCATGCGGCGGCCGGTCTGCGTCAGCGCGCTCCACAGGCCGACGGCGAGCATCGCGGCGAGGTGGTCGAGGCCGGTGAACGGATGGGAGAAGCCGGCGCCGAACGCGGCCGCGGCGCTCAGCGTGCCGTGGTCGTGCGGCAGGCCTTCGCCGGTGTGGGCGAAGACGAAGACGGGCAGTACGGCGGCGACGGTCAGGGCGAGCGCCTGGACGGCGGTCACGGCGGCGTCGGTGAAGGACGCGGGAAGGAGTCGTGCGGTCATCGCTGTCCTCGGGGGAATCGGTGGAACGGGGTGGCGGCGATCAGGGGATCGGCTGGTGGACGGTGACGAGCTTGGTGCCATCGGGGAAGGTCGCCTCGACCTGGATGTCGGGGATCATTTCCGGCACGCCGTCCATGACGTCGTCGCGGGTGAGGAGCTCGCGCCCTTCCTTCATCATCTGGGCGACGGTCTTGCCGTCGCGGGCGCCTTCCATGACGGCGGCGCTGAGGAAGGCGACGGCTTCCGGGTAGTTGAGCTTCAGACCCCGCGCCTTGCGCCGCTCGGCGAGCAGCGCGGCGGTGAAGATCAGCAGCTTGTCTTTTTCGCGAGGCGTGAGTTCCATGGCATCCCTCTCTAGCAAGCCCCATGCCGGTGCAACGAGACGTACACCATGAGCGTATCGAAGGCCAGGGGACCGGGGGCCGTCTTCGGAGGTCAAGGAGGGAATTCGACTGCCGGGTAGGCAGTCGAAGGAGGGACACGGAGAAGTCGGCCCCCGGTCCCCTGGCCGGCGCGCTCGGTCCCGGCATGTTTCATGCATTTCTCCATCGCCCCCATGGACGCGCCCCTCCCCTCCCAAGACGCCCCGCAGCACATCATCAAGCTGCGGCGGGACTACAACGCCTGGGTGGCGAGGGAGACGCTGGAGGACTACGCGCTGCGCTACACGCCGCACCGCTTCCGGCGCTGGTCGACCTGGCGGGTGGCCAACACGGCCTTCGGCGCGGCGTCCTTCCTGATCCTGGAAGCCGTCGGCGCCACGCTGCTGCTGCACTACGGCTGGACCAATGCCGCGCTGGCGATCCTGGCGACCGGGCTGATCATCTTCCTGGCCGGCCTGCCGATCAGCGTCTACGCCGCCCGCCACGGCGTGGACATGGACCTGCTGACCCGCGGCGCGGGCTTCGGCTACATCGGCTCCACGCTGACCTCGCTGATCTACGCGAGCTTCACCTTCATCTTCTTCGCGCTCGAAGCGGCGGTGATGGCCTATGCGCTGGAGCTGGCGCTCGACATCCCGCCGCAGTGGGGCTACCTGATCTGCGCGCTGATCGTCATCCCGCTGGTGACGCACGGCATCTCGGCGATCAGCCGTCTGCAGCTGTGGACCCAGCCGCTGTGGCTGGCACTGCTGGTGCTCCCCTTCGCCTGGGTCGGATGGCTTCATCCTGGTGCGTTCGACGGCATCACGACCCAGGTTGGGTCACAGTCGGGCACGGCCGCGTTCGACGTGCACGCCTTCGGTGCGGCGCTGACCGTCGGCGTGGCGCTCATCACCCAGATGGGCGAGCAGGCCGACTACCTGCGCTTCATGCCCCGGCAGACGAAGGAGAACCGGTTCCGCTGGTGGGCCGCCGTGCTGGCCGGCGGACCGGGCTGGATCGTGCTGGGCGTGCTGAAGATGCTGGGCGGCGCGCTGCTGGCCTACCTCGCCGTCAGCCACGCGGTGCCCGCCGAGCGCGCGGTCGATCCCAACCAGATGTACCTCGCCGCCTACGAGTACGTGTTCCCGCAGTACGGCTGGGCGGTCGCGGTGACAGCGCTGTTCGTGGTCGTCTCGCAGCTCAAGATCAACGTCACCAACGCCTACGCGGGCTCGCTGGCGTGGAGCAACTTCTTCTCGCGGCTGACGCACAGCCACCCGGGCCGCGTCGTCTGGGTCGTGTTCAACACGCTCATCGCCTTCATGCTGATGTCGATGAACGTGTTCGAGGCGCTCGGGCATGTGCTCGGCCTCTACGCCAACATCGCCATCGCGTGGATCATGGCCGTCGTCGCCGACCTGGTGATCAACAAGCCGCTGGGCCTGTCGCCGCCGGGCATCGAGTTCAAACGCGCCCACCTGTACGACGTGAACCCGGTCGGCGTCGGCGCGATGGCGCTGGCCTCGGTGCTGTCGGTGGCGGCGCATCTCGGGATGATGGGCGACCTGGCACAGGCGTGGTCGGCCGCGATCGCGATGGTGACGGCGCTGGTCACCGCGCCCTTGATCGCGTGGGCAACGAAGGGACGCTACTACCTCGCGCGGCCGCTGGCGGAGATCGAAGCCGCCGGCTTCCAGACGGAGAGCGCCGACGGCGTTCGCCGCTGCGTGATCTGCGAACGCGACTACGAAGGCCCGGACATGGCCCACTGCCCGGCCTACCGCGGGCCGATCTGCTCGCTGTGCTGCACGCTGGACGCGCGTTGCGGCGACCTCTGCAAGCCCCACGCAAGCCTGTCCGCGCAATGGACGGCCGCGCTGCGCCGCGTGCTGCCGCAGCGCAGCTGGCGCTACATCGACACCGGCCTCGGTCACTACCTGCTGCTGATGCTGGTGATCACGCCGCTGCTGGCGACGCTGTTCGGGCTGCTCTATCACCAGCAGCTGCAGCAGCTCCCGCTGATCGACGCCGCCGCGCAGGACGCGCTCCGCGCCAGCCTGAAGGCGGGCATGCTGAAGGCCTTCTTCGCGCTGCTGCTCGTGGCGGGGACCGTCGCGTGGTGGCTGGTGCTGGCGCACCAGAGCCGCGTGGTCGCGCAGGAGGAATCGATGCGGCAGACGCAGGCGCTGATGCGCGAGATCGCCTCCCACCGCCGCACCGACGAGGCCCTGCAGGGCGCGCGCCTGCAGGCCGAGCGCGCGCAGGCCGCGGCCGAGGCCGCCAACCAGGCCAAGAGCCGCTACATCAGCACCATCAGCCATGAGCTGCGCACGCCGCTGAACAGCATCCTCGGCTACGCGCAGCTGATGGCGGCGGACGCCTCGCTGCCGCCGCAGCGCCGGCAGGCGGTGCAGGTCATCAAGCGCGGCGGCGAGCATCTGATGCAGCTGATCGACGGCACGCTGGACATCGCGCGCATCGAGGCCGGCCGGTTGAGCCTGGAACCGGCGCCAGTGCGCTTCGACGAGCTGCTGCGCGAACTCGCCGACATGTTCGAGCCGCAGGCCGCGGCGAAGGGCCTGAGCTTCCGCTTCGAGCCGCAAGGCACGCTGCCGGAATGGGTGCGTGCGGACGAACAGCGGCTGCGCCAGATCCTGATCAACCTGCTGGGCAACGCGATCAAGTTCACCGCCGAGGGCGAGGTCACGCTGCGCGTCCGGCACGGTCGAGAGATGGCGACGCTGGAGATCGCCGACACCGGCCCCGGCATGGACGCGGCGGAGCTGGCGCGCATCTTCGAGCCCTTCGCACGCGGAACCGGTGGCACGAGCGGTGCCGGCGGCGCGCCCGGTGCCGGACTCGGCTTGACCATCTCCAAGATGCTCACGGCGCTGATGGGCGGTGAGATGTCGGCGACCAGCGAGCCCGGCCGCGGCTCGACCTTCCGCGTGCGGCTGTTCCTGCCCGAGCTTCACGGCCGCATCTGGGACACGCCGCGCATGCGTCGCGCGGCCAAGGAACGTCTCGGCCTGGACGGCGTCTCGCCGCGGGTGCTGATCGTCGACAACGAATCGGACGACCGCCAGCTGCTGATCGAGCTGCTGGAGCCGCTCGGCTTCACGGTGCGCGATGCCTCGAGCGGCCATGACGCGTTGGATCTCGTCGCCGCCGGCTGGGTGCCGGACGCGGTGCTGATGGACCTCGCGATGCCCGGCATCGACGGCTGGGAAACGATCCGGCGGCTGCGGCGGATGCTGGGCGATCTCGGCGTGAACGCGCCGGCGGTGGCGGTGGTCTCGGCGAACGCGTTCGAACGCGGTCAGGAGAACGATGCCGGCATCGCCGCGCGCGACTTCATCCTGAAGCCGGTCCGGCACGAGCTGCTGCTGGACTGGCTGACCGAACAGCTGTCGCTCTCCTGGCGCGTCGGTCCCGAGCGCGCGACACCCGATCCACCACCTGCCGCGCGGGTCGAGATGCCGCCTTCCGATCGTCTGACCGGATTGCGGGAAGCGCTGCAGCTCGGCTACTACCGCGGCGTGCTGCAGCAGCTCGACGCGATCGAGGCGGCCGACAGCGTGTGGCGGCCTTTCTGCGAAGCGCAACGCGCGTTGGCGCGCCAGTTCCAGTTCGAAGCGATGCTGCGCGGCCTGGCGCGCAGCGAGAACCCCGCGTGATCATGAACTCTCCGCTTCCTTCCGCCGTGACCGCGCTGCTGGACCAGCAGCAGGGCGACCGTGTCCTGATGGTGGACGACGTGCCGGACAACCTGTCGCTGCTGCACGATGCGCTGGACGAGCACGGCTACATCGTGCTGGCGGCGACCAGCGGCGAGGCCGCGCTCGCCTGCGTGCAGCAGGGCCGGCCCGACATCGTGCTGCTGGACGCGATGATGCCGGGCATGGACGGCTTCGAGGTCGCGCGGCGCCTGAAGGCCGATCCCTCGACGGCGCACATCCCCATCATCTTCATGACCGGGCTGACGGAGACCGAGCACCTGGTCGCCGCGCTGCAGGCCGGCGGCGTCGACTACGTGACCAAGCCGCTGGATCCGCGCGCGGTGCTGGCGCGCATGCAGGTCCACCTGCAGGGCGCGCGGCAGGCGCGGCAGACGCGCCAGGCGCTGGACGCCTTCGGCTACGCGAGCATCGCGGTGCGCGCGTCCTCGGGCCGGCTGCTGTGGCAGACGCCGCTGGCGCGCGAGCTGCTGCAGCTCTACTACGGCACGATCGCGCCGCAGACGCCGGCGCCCGTGCTGGCGTGGCTGCGCAAGACGCTCGATGAAATGGCCGCGCACACGCCCGCGGACGGCATGCCGCCGCAGGAGCCGGCGCGGCTGTGCGCCGAGCTGGGCGCGCGCCGGCTGAGCTTCCGGCTGCACCATTGCATCGGCGGCGAGGACACGCCCGGCGTGGCCGGCGTGGGCGCGGCCGCC
>NZ_DASVNZ010000397.1:0-4753 GCF_036486225.1 Roseateles sp.
CAATCGCCGTCGCCGCGGGCGTCGCGCCACTGGCGCGGCTGCGCGCCGTCGAGCGGGCGGCTCGTGCCGTTCAGGTCGATCGCGAACAGCTCGCGCGAACGGCCGCGATCACGCGCCGCCGCATAGACCACGGTGCGACCGTCGCTGCACACGCGATGCGCGACCGGCTCGGGCTCGTTCGTCAGCGGCCGGCGCTCGCCGGTGCGTCGATCCACCAGCACCAGCTGACGGCGGCCCGAGGACTCGCTGGACCACAGCAGCGCCGGCTGTCCCGACAGCGTCAGGCCGTCGATCTCCTGCAGGTCGTCGTGCACCTCGACCCACGCGGGATCGCGTTCGTCGATCACGGTGCGGCCCGGACCGGCGCCGTGGGCGTATTCGGTCAGCGCCAGCTTGTGCTGGTCGCGCGTCAGCGTCTGCAGCCACGGCGTGCCGTCGCCGAACCAGCCGGCGCGGGCGATGTACTCCGCGTCCGAGGGCAGCGGCAGCGGCGTCGCGCGGCCGTCGGAGACCTGCAGCGTCCAGGCGGTGACGCGCGCGTTGTTCTCGCCGGCGCCCGGGTAGCGCTGCTGCGTCATCGTCGTGCGGTCGGAGAAGATCTGCGCACGCGTCTTCACCGGCACGTCGCGCTCGTCGACGTTCAGCGCCAGCAGCTGCCTGCCGTCCGGCGACCACCAGTAGCCACGCTGGCGGCTCAACTCTTCGGCCGCGATGAATTCGGCCAGCCCCCAGAAGCGCGTCTCCGTCGCGCCCTTGGTCAGCGCGCGGGCGGCGCCGTCGCCGTCGAGCGCCTGCACCCACAGCTCGCCGCCCTTCACGTAGGCGATGCGGCTGCCGTCGGGCGAGCAGGTCGGATCCTGCTCCGGCACCTGCTCGTCGTTGGTGAGCCGTTGCGCCTTCGGGCCCTGCTCGCCCAGGCGCACCAGGTACAGGTCGCCCGACAGCGGGAACAGCAGCGCCTTGCCCGACGGGCCGCACCACTGGTAGCCGGTGATGCCGCCCTGCGAGATGCGCTTGCGCTCGAGCGCCATGCGTTCCGCCTCGGTCAGCTGCTGGCTGCGACCGCCGAGCACATCCGCCGCCGACACCAGCTTGCGCGGCGCGCCGCCGGCCGCGGGCTGCGCCCACAGCTCGAGCTGCTCGCTGTCGGTCTCCGAGGGGCGCAGGTAGCTGACCCACGCGCCGTCGGGCGAGATCTCGGCCTGGCGCACCAGGCGGCCCTGCAGCGGCGGATCGCCGAGGACGCGTTCGAGCGTCAGCGGCGTCACAGGCGTGGCGGCGGTGGCGAGCACCGGCGTCAATGCGGCGGCGAGCGCCATCAGGCGCGAAGTCAGACGGAAAGCGGTCATGCGGCGATCAGCGAGTCGCTGTCTTGTTGTTGATCGGGATCGGAAGCGCCTTCGACAGCGCCTTCCAAGGCGAGATCGTCCGCCTCGCAGGCGCTGAAGGCGTCGACGATGTCGTCATCCGCCATGTCGGGCGGCGGCGCTGTCGGATCGAGCGGGCGGCCGAACAGCGTCATGGCCAGAACGTCCGGCGCGTTGATCGTGCGCACGCGCTGGTAGGTCTCTTCCGCCTCGGGGTAACGGCGGCGCAGGTAGTGCAGCCACTGCTTGAGGCGGCCCGCTTGGTGGCGCGTCGCCACATTGCGACGCACCTGGGCGAAGAAGCTCTCCATCAACGGAATCACGTCCGACCACGGCAGCGCGGTGGCGCCCTCCGAGTGGCCAAGCGCCGCGCGGACTGCGAGTGCCAGTCCCGGATCGGCCACCATGCCGCGCCCCAGCATCAGCGAGGTGCAGCCGGATTCCTCGAGGCAGCGCAGCGCGTCCTCGACGGTCCACACCTCGCCGTTGGCAACGACGTTGATGCCGATCGCCTCGCGCAGCACGCCGATCTGATCCCAGTAGGCGGGCGGCTTGTAGCCGTCGCGCTTGGTGCGGCCGTGGACGACGAGTTCGGAGGCGCCGGCCGCTTCGATCGCGCGGGCGCAATCGAGCATGCGTCCGCGGTCCTCGTTGCCGAGCCGCATCTTGGCCGACACCGGCAGGTGCGCCGGCACCGCGCGGCGCACGGCGGCGACGATCGCGCCGACCAGCTCCGGCTCGTCGAGCAGCACCGCGCCGCCGCGATGCCGGTTCACCGTCTTGGCCGGGCAGCCGAAGTTGAGGTCGATGCCTTCGGGATCGAGCTCGGCCAGCCGCGCGGCGTTCTCCGCCAGACACTGGGGATCGGACCCGAGCAGTTGCGCCCGCACCGGCACGCCCGCGTGCGTGCGGCCGCCATGGAGCAGCTCCGGCACGATGCGCGTGAACACGCGACGCGGCAGCAGCCGGTCGGTGATGCGGATGAACTCGGAGACACAGCGGTCCACGCCGCCGACACGGGTCAGCGTGTCGCGCAGCATGTGGTCCAGCAGGCCCTCCATGGGCGCCAGCAGAATCATTGGAGGCAGGGAACCCGCCGCGCTCGTGGCGCCGGGGTTCGGCGGTCTGGAAAGACCGGGAGCATAGCGGAAGCGCCTATTCCTGGACCTTCCCGGCCCTCTCGACCTTCCCCGCCTTCGCGAGCTTCTCCTCGCGGTCGCGCACGCTCAACCACAGGCGCACGTCGAATTCCAGCTGCGAGTAGTCCGACGCCATGTGGTGGCACAACGCATAGAACGCCTTGTCGTGCTCCAGCTCCTTCAGATGCGCGAGCTCATGCACGACGATCATCTTCAGGAACTCGGCCGGCGCCTCGCGGAACAGCGTCGCGACGCGGATCTCGCGCCGCGTCTTGAGCCGGTTGCCGTGCACCACCGCCTGCCGCGTGTGCGTGCCCAGCGCATGCTGGATGACCTTGAGCTTGGCGTCATAGGCCACCAGCGCCAGCGGCCCCGCGTTGCGCATGAAGCGCTGCTTGAGGTCCTGGGTGTAGTCGAACAGCGCCTTGTCGCTGCGGACCTCGTGCGGCTCCGGATACTTGCGCGCCAGCAGCGGGCCGAGCTCGCCCGCGTCCAGCAACTGCTGCGCCTGCGCGACCAGCGCCGGCGCGTATCCCTGCAGGTACTTCACGACGCGGTCAGTGCGCAGCGGCCGCGGCGGACGCCGGCGGCGCCGCGTAGTGCGCGACGATCCACTGCTCGAAGCGGTCGAACATCGCCTGCTCCGCCGCTGCGCTGCCGTCGCCGTTGTCGGCCAGCAGCTCTGCGCCATGGACCACGCGGACATGCGCGTCCAGCGGCGGACCTTCATCGGCGCGTTCGCCGCGACGCTCGGACGCCTCCAGCAGGTCCTGCGCCTTCGCCCAGGCCTGTTCGACGGTCTCGTCGCAGGCCTCGGCCAGATGACGCGCCGAGAAGCCCTCGCCGGTCAGCCGGCGCAGCGTCGCGTCGTGCGACAGGCTGTTGCCCGGCGCCCAGTAGGCCTGCGCCAGCGCCGGCCCGATCGCCGGGTTGTCCGTGAGGTAGCCGTCGCGCTGCAGGAAGAACGCCCGCGTCTGGTAGACCGCCATGTGCGCGAGCAGATAGCCCTGGTACGACGCCGCCGACTCCTGGTTCAGCAGGTGCGGGATCGCCAGGATCGGGCGCGGCGCGCGGTCGACGCCCTGGATGCGGCGCTCCATCGCGCGGGCCAGGGCGAGCACGGCCTCCGGCGTGCGCTCGTCATCGGGCATCGCGTACAGCGCCGCCTCGAAGTACGGCACCACGGCGATCGCGCGCTCATCGAAGGCGCGCATCGGCTGCGCCGAGGCGATGCGATCGCGGATCAGCTCGTCGGGAATCGCCTGTCCGTCGACGGTGCGCGCATAACGCTTGAGCCAGTCCGCATCGCCCAGCAGGCTGTCGCAGAACATCGACTGCGTTTCCGCATAGGCCATCGAGGTCGGCGCGAACTCCTGCGAGAAACACGGCGAGTTCTGCGTCACATTGGCGAAGTGGGCCGCGTGGCCGCCCTCGTGGAACAGCGTCATCATCGCCCGCGCGCCGCTGCCGACCTGGTCGGGCTTGGCTTCGGCGGTGAAGTTGATCTCGCCGGCGTGCCAGCGTCCCTGCTCGTCGAACCAGGTCGGCAGCGGGCCGTGGCAGAAGCCGTTCTGGTACTTGCCCGGGCGCTGCAGCAGGTCCAGGCGCATCGTCGCGCCGCGGTACTGGATGCCCAGCCGGCGGAAGCTCCGCACCCAGCGCCGCAGCGCGGGACCGAAGGGCATGTACGGGTCCATGCGGCGCGTCACGTCGCCGGCGCTGTGGAAGCGCAGGTTCCAGGGCTCCAGGGCGTCGGCGCCGTGCTTCGCGGCGAGCGCGTCATGCGCGCGCTTCTGCGCAGCGTCGGTGCGGGCGACGAAGTCGTCGAGCACGCCGAAGAGCTCCGCCTTCGTCATGCGCTCGTTCTTGCGCAGCTTCATCTCGAAGTAGTCCGGGAAGCCCAGCGCGCGCGCCAGCCGGTTGCGCAGCGCGACGACTTCGAGGAAGCCGTTCTCCAGCACCCAGCGCTCCAGGCCGTGCAGCGCCTCGTAGGAGCTGCGGCGGCGCGACTCGTCCGGGTTGGTGGCGAGGTTGGTCGACAGCATCGTCAGCGTGGCGGCTTCGGTCTCGCCGCGGTCGTTGACATGCGTCGGCGCGAAGTCCTTGCGCTTGGCGAAGAGCACACGCTCGGCCTCGATCAGCTCGGCCATCAGGCGGCGGCCTTCGTCGTTGTCGACGATGTTGGCCTCGAAGACGCCCAGCCAGCCGCGCAGGCCATGGGCCAGCGCCTGGCGGGCCTCGATGCCG
>NZ_DASVNZ010000400.1:0-1606 GCF_036486225.1 Roseateles sp.
CGCCCAGGCCCAGCCCGCGCGCGTCGGCGTCGATGCCGCGGGTCTCGAAACCTCGGCCGTCGTCGCGCACGCGCACGCTCAGCCAGCCGGCCTCGACCTTGGGCACGATCTCGACGCGCGAGGCCGAGGCGTGCTTCTGCACGTTCAGGCAGAGCTCGCGCACCACGCGGCAGGCCACCGCCCGTTGCACGGCGGGAATCTCGGCCGTGCCCGGCACCGCCATCGCGCTGGCGTCGACATGGACCGCCAGCGGCCCGAGCAGCCCCAGCTCCGCCGCCAGCGCCTCCAGCGCCGCCTGCAGGTCGCCGTGCCAGTCCGGCGGCGCCAGCGCGAAGGTCAGCGTCCGGACCGTCCGCGACAGCTCGCCCAGCAGCGAGGTCACCTGCGCCAGCGCCGGGTCGGTGACGGTGGGCTCGGGCTGGCCATGGCTCCATTCGCCGAATGCCAGCCGCAGCCGCACGATCAGGCTGCCGACCTGGTCATGCAGCAGCTGCGCGACGCGCTCGCGTTCACGCTGCTCGGCGTCGGCATGCGCTTCGGCGAGCGTCATCTGGAGGCGGGTCAGTCGCTCGAGGCGATGCTCGCGGGTGAGCCGGGAGGTCGGGCCGGCGATGCGCGGCCGGGCCGCGGGCGGGGATTGAGGACGGTGAGGGGTGAGGTTCATGCGAGCTCCCTGTGCGCCTGGACGGCGTCGTCGTGTGGGTGCCGACCCGGGGGATCGGTGCCGCAGACGGTAGGCGCCGCCGCCTCGCGCGACCTTCCGGAAACCTTCCGGAGCCTTCTGGCGGTCCGGGAAGCCCCGGAAACAGGCGCTTCCCGGGACTTCCAGGCGGGTTGAGGGAATTCCCGGGGGGCGAGACCGCAGGGCTCATGCGCGCGGGCAGTGCGGCCGCTCGAGGGGCGCGGCGCGACTGAGCTCGTAGCAGCGCTTCAGGAAATCGATGTTGGCGCCCAGGTCCGGCAGCGGTTTGCCGGGTCCTTTCCAGTTGGCGGACAGCGCCCGTCGCACCGGCTCGATGGCGGTCATGTACTCGTCGGGGAAGGGAATGATCTCGAAGACCAGTGGGAATTCGATGTACTCCAGCTTCACCAGCGCGCCGAGCTGCTCGTAATGGAAATGGACGGCGGCGTAGTCCTCCATGTCCTGGCTCAGGTAGAGGTCCTCGCCGGTGCCGGCGCGGCGGATCAGTTCGTCGACCTGCGGCGCGATCTCCGGCAGCCGTTCCCGCAGGAAGGCCCGGGCGCGCAGGCGGATGCGCTCGTCGCGCTCCAGCAGATGGGCGACGTGCTGCAGCGATTGCAGGCGCTCCGTCAGGTTGGCGCGCTTGCTGTCGTCCACCCATTCGACGAGCTGCGTCACCGAGATCAGCACCCCGACGATGACGCTCAGCCCGGTCGCCAGCCCGACCGCCGCCTGCCAGAAGCCGAGCACCGCCGCCCGGCGGTCGCGCGGCGGCGGGGCCTGGGTCTCATCAGCGGACGCGCTCATGGGGGCAGGCCCTTCTGCCGCAGCAGGACGGTCCAGGCGCGGTCCGGCGTCGGGACGAGCCGGCCGCCGACGTCCAGCGGGGCACGGGTCCAGCTGACGCTCTCGCTGACGTTGCCG
>NZ_DASVNZ010000042.1:0-2000 GCF_036486225.1 Roseateles sp.
GTCGCTCAATCTCCTCCTCGCCGCTCGGAATTCGCGCCCGGGGGCACCGGCATGCCCGGCTCCGGTACGAGTCGGGACGGTCGCGAGGATTTCATTCCAGTGAAGCGGGAGCGGGTGTACAACACGGACTCCGCATGACCCGCGTCCGTGCGCGCCCCCTTCGCGCACGTCGACCCGGCTCCCCAGCGTCCGTCCGAACGTTGCCGACCATGACGACTCCGCAGAACGTCCGCCAGCACAAGGGCCGCACCTACATCCTCGATACCCACGGGCCCGGCGCCGGACCGTGGCGAGGACGATTCGTCGTCAAGAGCGAGGAGGACGGCCGTCCCGGCGTCACCGCCTGGCACGAGCTGGACGATGAATTCCCTTCCGCCGACGAGGCGGTCGCCCATGCCGACCGCGTGGCATGTCAGTACATCGCCACGTTCGCAGAGCAGGCGTGAGCAATCAGGCTCACGCGCAGACGCCGTGAATACGCGGCTGTAAAGCCTGCCGGACCGTTTTTTGCCCCGCCGAGGTCCACCGTTCGGCCTCAGGGAGAAAAAACATGCCAACGTTGTCCAACGTCAATATCGGCGCGCGGCTGGCCGCCGCATTCGCCGTCGTCATCGCCTTGCTGCTGCTCGTGCTGGCCGTGGCCGTTTCGGTGCTGAACCGCACCAGCGGCACGATGGACCGGGTGGTGGAGGACCGCTATGCGCAGATCGCCATCAGCGACGACATCAAGAATGTCGGCGACCAGGGGGTGATCGTGATCGGCCGGCTGCTGATGGCCACCGACCCCACGCAGGCCAAGCGCTACATGGACGATTACGCCGCCGTCCGCGCCGCCAACACCGCGAACTTCGCGAAGTTCGAGAAGATGCTCAACACCGACGAGGCGAAGGCGATCTTCGCCGAGCAGTCGGAGGCCCGGAAGATCTACGGCGCCGCGGTGCGCAAGCTCTTCGACCTGGTCGCCGCCGGACAGCGCGAGCAGGCCATGGCCGTGTACCAGGGCGACATGGCGCAGTCGCAGGTCCGCTATTACGCGCTGATCGACAAGATGGTCGATTACCAGGCCAAGGCGATGGCGGACGACGTGGTCAAGGCCAAGGAGGACGCGCGGCGCTCCAAGCTGTGGATGACGCTGGTGGCCGCGGTCGCGGTGGTGCTGGGCGTGGTGACGGCGATCAGCATCACGCGCTCGATCACCCAGCGCATCCACGGGGCGATCCGGCTGGCCGAGGACGTCGCCAAGGGCGACCTCACGCTGCGCCCGATGCCGCAGAGCACCGACGAGATCGGCCGCCTGATCGCCGCGTTGCAGCACATGGTGCGCAGCCTGCATCGCATCGTCTCGGAAGTCCGCCAGGGCGCGGACACCATCTCCGCCGCGGCGAAGGAAGTCGCGCAGGGCAACGCCGATCTGTCGGCGCGCACCGAGGCGCAGGCGAGCGCGCTGCAGGAGACGGCTTCCGCGATGGAACAGCTGACCGCGGCGGTGCGCATGAGCGCGGACAACGCGGATCAGGCGAACGCCAGTGCGGCGTCGGCGTCCGAGGTGGCCGGTGCGGGCGGCAAGGCGGTGGGCGAGGTGGTGGCGACGATGAGCGCCATCTCCGCGTCCTCGCAGCGCATCGGCGAGATCATCGGCACGATCGACGGCATCGCGTTCCAGACCAATATCCTGGCGCTGAACGCGGCGGTGGAAGCCGCGCGCGCAGGCGAGCACGGACGAGGTTTCGCGGTGGTGGCGTCGGAGGTGCGCGCTCTGGCGCAGCGGTCGGCGAGCGCCGCCAGGGAGATCAAGTCGCTGATCGTCCAGTCGACCGAGCAGGTCGATGCCGGCGGACGGTTGGTCGAACAGGCGGGCGCGACGATGTCGCAGGTCGTCTCCGGCATCCGACGCGTCAGCGGCGTCGTCGCCGAGATCAGCGCCTCCAGCCGCGAGCAGAGCATGGGCATCGAGCAGGTCAACGCGGCCATCATCCAGATGGACGACACCACGCAGAAGA
>NZ_DASVNZ010000049.1:0-8868 GCF_036486225.1 Roseateles sp.
GCGAGGGGCCGGCGCCGCTGCCGCCCGATCCCGCCGCCAGGGAACCGCCCCCCGAACTGCAGGCGTTGGCGATGCCGCCGGCGCTGGCGGTCTCCGATGCGGTGGGCGAGTGGATGCCGGGCATCGAGTGGCCGCTGTCCACCGAGCTCGACTACAAGCTGACCGGCGACTTCCGCGGGGCCATCTACGGCGACGCCCGTGTGCAATGGCTGCGGGACGGCGCGCATTACCAGGTCCACCTCGAGGCCTGGATCGGGCCGAAGATCGCGCCGCTGATGTCGCGCCGGATGAGCAGCGACGGCGAGATCACGCCGATGGGACTGGCGCCGCGGCGCTTCGACGAGGTGACCGGCGGTCTCGCGGGCGGGAGCCGGCAGACGACGCTGCTGTTCGACCTCGGCGGCGTGCGCCTGGCCAACGGCCGACGCGAGCCGGTGCCCGACGGCACGCAGGACGCGGCCAGCCAGTTCGTGCAGTTCACCTGGCTCTTCCTGACCGGCCGCCAGTCCGCGCAGGGCGACCTGCTGATCCAGCAGCCGCTGGCGCTGCCGCGCAACGTGCACCTGTGGCGCTACAAGGTGCGCGGGATGGAGGACGTCGCGACGCCGCTGGGGCCGATTCCGGCGTGGCACGTGGACTCCGACATGGACATGGAGGACACCCGCGGCGACATGCAGGCGGAGTTCTGGCTGGCGCCGTCGCTGCAGTACCTGCCGGTGCGGGTGCGGATCTGGCAGAACCGGCCGAAGGATCTGCGCACGCACATCGACCTCGTGCTGAAGGCGGCGCCGAAGCAGGCGCTGGCGCCGGCGCAGCCGGTCCCCGCCGCGTCGGCCGCGAGCCCCTGAGCGTCGCGGCGCGCGGGCCTCATGCCGTCCGCAGTCGCCTCTATAGTTGCCGCCATTCCAGTCCAAGGAGACATCCCATGATCCCAGCCCTGTCCGGCGTGACGTTCGAGAACATCCTGGTGGAGGTCGCCGGCAGCGGCGATCGCAAGACCGGCGTGATCCGCCTGAACCGGCCCAAGCAGCTGAACGCGTTGAGCGACCCGTTGATGGACGAACTGGGCCGCGCGCTGCTGGCCTTCGACGCGGACGACGGCATCGGCTGCATCGTGCTGACCGGCAGCGAGCGCGCCTTCGCCGCGGGCGCGGACATCCCGACGATGGCGCCGCACACCTTCATGTCGGCGTTCAAGAGCGGGCTGATCTCGAAGAACTGGGAGACCATCCTGCAGGTGCGCAAGCCGGTGATCGGCGCGGTGGCAGGTTTTGCCCTGGGCGGCGGCTGCGAGCTGGCGATGATGTGCGACTTCATCATCGCGGCGGAGACGGCCCGCTTCGGCCAGCCGGAGATCAAGCTGGGCATCATCCCCGGCGCGGGCGGCACGCAGCGCCTGCCGCGGGCGGTGAGCAAGAGCAAGGCGATGGACATGCTGCTGACGGCGCGCATGATGGACGCGGCGGAAGCGGAGCGTGCCGGGCTGGTGTCGCGCGTGGTGGCGGCGGATCAGCTGATGACCGAGGCGCTGGCCGCGGCGGAGACGATCAACGGCTTCAGCGGCCCGTCGACGATGCTGATCAAGGAGCTGGTCAACCTGGCCTACCAGGGCCCGCTGACCGACGGTGTCGCGATCGAGCGCCGCTACTTCCACGCGCTGTTCGGCACGGACGACCAGCGCGAGGGCATGGACGCGTTCCTGGCGAAGCGGGCACCGGCGTTCAAGCACAGCTGAAACTGCTTTACTGCGACGGCCAGCGACCTCGGCAGTCCTCCCCATTTCCGGCCGCAATTGAAACAATCCTTGACCCCGACCGCTGTACGCTTAGCGCGCGGTTGGGGATTGTTGACAATCCGTGAACGGATCTTTCCAGATTGCCTAGTGTTTCCCCTAGGCGGCGGCGCCTAGAGTTCAACCCATGGACGACGCGGAGTGCGGAGTCCGGTGCAACGAACCGCTAGGAGCCCGCCATGAACACCCTGATCAAGACCACCCTGATCGCCGCCGCCTTCCTGACCGCCGGCGCCACCTTCGCCGCCGAACCGGTCCAGAAGACCCGCGCCGAAGTCATCGCCGAGCTGCAAGCCGCCCGCGAATCCGGCGAAATCGCCTCGCTGAGCGCCGAGCAGGCCGGCGTCGGCTCGCTGGAAAACGGCATCAACGCGCCGACCTCGGCCCAGATCGCCGCCAAGAAGGCCGCCGTCAAGACCGCCGCCAAGAAGGGCGCGACGACTGAAGGCGCTTCGGCCAAGTAAGACTGACGCTTCCCCCTCGACACTGCCGGACGCACCGGCCGGCCAGGGGGCCAGCAAGGAAAAAGGACACCCTCGGGTGTCCTTTTTGCGTTCGTGAGGCCTAGCGCGGGCACTCCACGGGGCAGGGGGCATCGCGTCCGCGAACCCCCAGCCCCATTCCGGCCCCACTCGCAGCCGTTGACTGCACGTTGAATGGGGTCAGGTGGTGCGCGTGTGATGCGCGGGGATCAGCTTTCGCGGCGCAGCGCCGGGAACAGGATCACGTCGCGAATCGACGGGCTGTCGGTGATCAGCATCATCAGACGGTCGATGCCGATGCCGCAGCCGCCCGTCGGGGGCATGCCGTACTCCAAAGCACGGATGAAGTCGGCGTCGAAGAACATCGCCTCCTCGTCGCCCGCATCCTTGTTGGCCACCTGCGACTGGAAACGCGCGGCCTGGTCCTCGGCGTCGTTCAGCTCCGAGAAGCCGTTGGCGTACTCGCGGCCGGTGATGAAGAGCTCGAAACGCTCGGTGATGGTCGGGTCCGCATCCGACGCACGCGCCAGCGGCGAGACCTCGACCGGGTAGTCGACGATGAAGGTCGGCTCCCAGAGCTTCTCCTCGACCGCCGCTTCGAACAGGCCGAACTGCAGCGCCGACAGGCCCCAGTGCTTGGGCGCTTCCTCGCCCAGCTCCTTGAGCTTGGCGCGCAGCACGTCGGCGTCATCGGCCTCGGCTTCGGTCACGCCCGCATGCACGATCAGCGACTGGCGCACCGACAGGCGCGTGAACGGCTTCTCCAGGTCGACCGGCTTGCCGGCGTAGGTGACCTGGGCGCTGCCGGTGGCGGCGCGCGCGGCGTGGCGGATCACTTCCTCGGTGAAGCTCATGACCTCCTGGTGGGTCCAGTAGGCCGCGTAGAACTCCATCATCGTGAACTCGGGGTTGTGCCGGACGCTGATCCCCTCGTTGCGGAAGTTGCGGTTGATCTCGAAGACGCGCTCGAAACCGCCCACCACCAGGCGCTTCAGGTAAAGCTCCGGCGCGATGCGCAGGTACATCTCCTGGTCCAGCGCGTTGTGGTGCGTGATGAAGGGCTTGGCGTTCGCGCCGCCCGGGATCGGGTGCAGCATCGGCGTCTCGACCTCCAGGAAGCCGTTCTCGACCATGTACGAGCGGATCGAGGACACCGCCTTGGAACGCGCCACGAAACGGTCGCGCGCCTTGCCGTCGGAGATCAGGTCGGCGTAGCGCTGACGGTACTTCTGCTCCTGGTCGGCCATGCCGTGGAACTTGTCCGGCAGCGGGCGCAGCGACTTGGTCAGCAGGCGCAGGGTCGTGACCTTCACCGACAGCTCGCCGGTGCGGGTGCGGAAGAGCGTGCCCTCGGCGCCCAGGATGTCGCCCAGGTCGAAGTGCTTGAAGTCGTTGTAGACCTCTTCGCCCAGCGCGTCCTTCGACAGGAACAGCTGGATCGCGCCGGTGGCGTCCTGCAGCGTGGCGAAGCTGGCCTTGCCCATGATGCGCTTGAGCATCATGCGGCCGGCCACCGTCACGGCGACGGCCTGGGGCTCGAGCGCCTCGTTGGAGAGCTCGCCGTACTGCGTCTGCAGCGGCTGCGCGCGGTGCTGGGGTTTGAAGTCGTTGGGGAAGGCCGCGACCCCCTTGGCCTTGGCTTTTTCGCGGACGGCGGCGAGTTTCTCGCGGCGTTCTGCGATCAGCTTGTTCTCGTCTTGGGCGGGCGCCGGCGTGTCGTTGCCGGTCTGGGGGTCTTGGGGCTGGCTCATCGTGGGCTGCAAAAAGGGCAGGGCGCGATTTTAGGCTCTTAAAATCGCGCCCCATGCCTCAGTTCCCCATCCTGGACCGCCCGGTCCGCGTCGCCCTGGTCGGTTGCGGCCGCATTTCGAAGAATCACGTCGACGCGCTGACCCGGCATCAGGGCCGCGCGGAGCTGGTCGCCGTCTGCGACACGCGCCCCGAGGCCGTGCAGGCCGCGCTGGCCCAGACCGGCCTGCCCGCGGACCGCGGCTTCGCCTCGCTGGACGCGCTGCTGGCGGGCTCCGACGCCGACCTGATCGTGCTGTCCACGCCCAGCGGCCTGCATGCGCAACAGGCCATCGCCTGCGCCCAGGCAGGCCGCCATGTGCTCAGCGAGAAGCCGATGGCGACGAAGTTCGAGGAGGGCCAGGCCATGGTCCGCGCCTGCCGCGACGCGGGCGTGAAGCTCTTCGTCGTGAAGCAGAACCGCCTGAATGCGACCGTGCAACTGGTCAAGAAGGCGCTGGACGAAGGCCGCTTCGGCCGCATCTTCATGAGCACGGTGAACGTGTTCTGGACCCGCCCGCAGAGCTATTACGACGCCGCCCGCTGGCGCGGCCGCTGGGACATGGACGGCGGCGCCTTCATGAACCAGGCCAGCCACTACGTCGACCTGCTGGACTGGCTGGTGGGGCCGGTGGACAACGTCCACGCCTACACGGCCACGCTGGCCCGCGACATCGAGGCCGAGGACACCGGCGTGCTGGCCCTGCGCCTGCGCCACGGCGGCCTGGCCAGCATCAACGTGACGATGCTGACCTACCCGCAGAACCTGGAAGGCTCGATCACCATCCTGGGCGAAAAGGGCACGGTCAAGATCGGCGGCACCGCGGTCAACAAGATCGAGCACTGGACCTTCGACACGCCGCATCCCGACGACGAGCTGGTGAAGAACGCCAGCTACGAGACGACCAGCGTCTACGGCTTCGGCCACGCCGCGTACTACGACAACGTCATCCAGACGCTGCGCGGCGAGGCGCAGGCACAGGTGGACGGCTACGAAGGCCTGCGCTCGCTGGAGCTGCTGGTGGCCTGCTACCGCAGCGCGCGCGACGGCCAGCGCGTCGGCCTGCCGCTGGTGTTCTGACATGAGCTTCTGGCAGCACGCCTCGGCCGTCGTGGACGACGGCGCCCAGCTCGGCGAGGGCACCAAGGTCTGGCACTTCAGCCACGTGTGCGCCGGCGCGCGCGTGGGCGACGGCTGCTCGCTGGGGCAGGGCGTGTACGTCGGCAACGACGTGACGATAGGCCGCAACGTGAAGATCCAGAACAACGTGTCGGTCTACGACGCGGTGACGCTGGAGGATGACGTCTTCTGCGGCCCGTCGATGGTCTTCACCAACGTCTACAACCCGCGCTCGGCGGTGCCGCGCAAGAGCGAGTACCGCCGCACGCTGGTGAAGCGCGGCGCGACGCTGGGCGCGAACTGCACCGTGGTCTGCGGCGCGACGATCGGCGAATACGCCTTCGTCGGCGCCGGCGCCGTCGTCAAGGGCGACGTGAAGCCGTATGCGCTGATGGTCGGCGTGCCGGCGCGTCAGATCGGCTGGATGAGCCGCCACGGCGAGAAGCTCGAACCCGTCGATGGCGAGGCGGTGTGTCCCGCCAGCGGTGAACGATATGTCATCGAGGGCGGCCTCTGCCGCCACGTGGTCCTCTGAGTCAAGCAAGAAAACCGCGAAGGCGGTCGTTAGGGAGTCGAAAAATGGAGTTCAAGGTCCTGTCTCATGCCTGCCTTCTGGTGAAGCAGGGAGACACATCGATCCTGATGGATCCGTGGTTGCTGGGATCGTGCTACTGGCGATCGTGGTGGAATTTCCCGGAGCCTGTCTTCACCGAGGAGGAGTTGGCTGCGGTCGACGCCGTGGTCATCAGCCACATCCATTGGGACCATTGGCACGGCCCGACGCTGAAGAAGTTCCTGCGGGGCAAACGCGTCATCGTGCCGGACGAACCCGGCCTGCGAAGCGCCGAGGACCTGCACGCCATCGGCTTTAAGGACGTCCTTCGCCTTCCGCACGGCCAGGCATTGCAAATCGGCGAACTGACGCTGACGCTGTACCAGTTCGGCCGATATCTCAATGACGCGGCGATCGTGGTCGAGGGCGGCGGGACGGTGCTGCTCAACGCCAACGACGCCAAGATCGCTGGCGTTGCGCTGCAGAACATCGTGAACCGGCACGGCAAGATCGATTTCGCCTTCCGGTCGCATTCGTCGGCCAACGCGCGGGTCTGCTTCAAGGTCGTCGGCGACGACAACTTCGTGGCGGACGACAGGGAGCACTACTTCCGCTCGTTCCAGGGGTTCATGGACGCCGTCAAGCCGCGGTATGCGATCCCGTTCGCGTCGAATCACTGCCACCTGCACGACGACGTCTACGGCATGAACGGCTACATCTCCAATCCGCTGCAGCTGCGCGAACACTGCGACCGCTCGCCGTCCAAGGACTGGGCCTTGCAGGTCATGATGCCGGGCTCCTCCTGGGCCTCCGACAAGGGCTTCTCGCTGCGGCCCGAGACGGCGTTCGAAGACCTGGAGGGTGCGCTGGCGGCCTATCGGGCGAAGGTCGCCGACACGCTGGGTCGATACACCGTCCAGGAGAACGCCGTGACGATCAACGACCGGATGGTCGAGCGCTTCATGGCCTACTTCAAGGCGAAGGGCCGCCCGCCCGGCTGCGTCGGCGATCTGACGCTGACGGTGCGCTGGCCCGATGGCCGGCGGCAGTCCTACGCCTGCCACATCGACACGCAGACCTTCGAGGCCTTGGCCGAAGAAGCCGGTCCGATGACCGGCCGGCCGGTCATCGAGATGCCGGCGATCGTGTTTCGCGACGCGGTGGTGAAGAACATGTTCCACCACGCCGGCATTTCCAAGCGGTGCCTTTACCTGGCGGCCAATCAGGTCGACATGGACCGGCTGCTGCGCATCGTGGCCTTCCTCGACAACCATGAGCTGGGCGTCTATCCGAAGCGTTGGGCCTACCAGAAACGCCTGTACGCTGCCTACCTCCGCCGCTGGCGTGAACTGCTGGTCTACGCGCATGCGTTGTGGCTGCTCAAGGTGCGCAAGAAGCCCATGTACCTGGTCGAGGAAGCCGTACTGCGGGGAGAGTTCTGACCATGGCCGCAGCGCTTCCCTTCATCGACCTCAAGGCCCAGTACGCCGCGCTGAAGACGACGATCGACGCCCGCATCCAGGCTGTCCTGGACCACGGCCAGTACATCATGGGCCCGGAGGTCAAGGAGCTGGAGACCGCGCTGGCCGCCTACGTCGGCACGAAGCACTGCATCACCGTGGCCAGCGGCACCGAGGCGCTGCTGATCGCGCTGATGGCGCTGGACCTGCAGCCCGGCGACGAGGTCATCACGACGCCTTTCACCTTTGCCGCGACGGTCGAGACCATCGTGCTGCTGGGCGGCGTGCCGGTGCTGGTCGACATCGAGCCCGACAGCTGCAACCTCGATGCGTCGCTGATCGAGTCCGCCATCACGCCGCGCACGAAGGCGATCATGCCGGTGAGCCTCTACGGCCAGGTCTGCGACATGGACGCGATCAATGCGATCGCGGCGAAGCACGGGAACATCCCGGTGATCGAGGACGCCGCGCAGAGCTTCGGCGCCTCCTACAAGGGGAAGAAGAGCTGCGGCCTGTCGACCTGGGGCGCGACCAGCTTCTTCCCGAGCAAGCCGCTGGGCTGCTACGGCGACGGCGGCGCGCTGTTCACCGACGACGACGCGCTGGCGCAGGCCGCGCGCGAGATCCGCGTCCACGGCCAGAGCCAGCGCTACACGCACACGCGGGTGGGCGTCGGCGGCCGCATGGACACGCTGCAGTGCGCGGTGGTGCTGGGCAAGCTGGAGCGTTTCGACTGGGAGATCGCGCAGCGCCTGGCGATCGGCGAGCGCTACCAGCGCCTGATCGCCGAACTGCCGCTCCAGCGCCTGGCGGTGCGCGAGGACCGCGATTGCGTGTGGGCGCAGTTCACCGTGCAAGTCGATGGCCGAGACGCGGTCGCCGAGGCGCTGAAGCAGGCCGGCATTCCGACGGCCGTCCACTATCCGAAGCCGCTGCACCGTCAGCCGGCGTACGAGCAGCGTTGCCGCGTCGCGACGCCGCTGCCGAACACCGAGGCCGCCGCGCAGCGCGTGATGAGCCTGCCGATGAGCGCCGACCTGAGCGAGGCGCAGCAGGACCGGGTCGTCGACGCTTTGCGCGTCGCCTTGACCTGACCGCCCCGATGCTGATCGGCTACACGCTGGATGCGGTGCGCGCCCGGATGCGCGCGCGGGTCGCGGCGTGGCTGGGACTGGACGTGGGTGTGCGCGCGCAGATCCATCCCGGCGCGCGCGTGCGCTGCGGCGCGGGCAGCGCGCTCGGCGCGGGGTCCATCCTGTACCGCGATGTCCAGATCCTCGCCACCGGCGAGGGCCGTTTCACGATAGGCGCGCGCAGCCACATCGCGCCGGGCGGTTATCTGCTGGTCAGCGACCAGCGCCTGTCCATCGGCGACGACGTCGCCATCGGCCCCGGCCTGATGCTGTTCTGCGAATCCAACGCGGTCACGGCCACGGGCCTGTTCCGCGACCACTACCGGCGCGGCGAGATCCGCATCGGCAGCAATGTGTTCATCGGCGCCCGCGTGACGGTGCTGCCCGGCAGCGTCATCGACGACGGCGTGGTCGTCGCCGCGCACGCGGTCGTGCGCGGTCATCTGCCCAGCGGCTGGGTTTACGGCGGCGTGCCGGCGCGACCGCTTCACCGGATCGACGGGGCTCGTCCACCGTCGGCCGGCTCGTGAAGGGTCACGT
>NZ_DASVNZ010000208.1:0-19883 GCF_036486225.1 Roseateles sp.
CCCGCACCCGCACCCGCACCCGCACCAGTGCCCACAGCGATTGCTCCGGCGCCCGCCAGCCCCGCGACGGTGACGGCGCAAAGCACGTCCTTCCAGCCGTCGAATGCCCGGGCGGCCGTCGTGTCCACGGACGAGAAGTTCCCGGCCCCGATCAGCCTCGTGCCCAACCTGGTCTACGCGGAGGCCGACTCCGACCAGAACGGCGTCATCTCGCCGTCGGAGCGCCGCTCGTACGATGTGCTCCATCCCACGCTGGGCCAGCGCCCCGCTGACGTGCCCCCCAAGCGCGTCGTGGACGCCGAACTGCGCGAATACGCGTCGATCGCCAAGAACCAGTTCTGACGCCGTCGGGCAGGGGCGCTCGCCCCGAACGGCCCGACTTTGGCCGACACCACCCGATGGGGGGATCCGGGACGGACTCCCCCTTCCGAGGGCCCTCCTCAGTTGGGTATGCAAGGCGCGCAGCGGCGCGCAAAGTGGACTCCGTCGCGGCTCGCCATGAGCTGCCTGTCGTTGAAGGAGTCAGCCATGCACTTCGCCGAAATCGAGACCGGGGACTACCGCATCTACGCCGGCGCGATCGAGCGCCCCCGCCAGTTCGGCTACGTCGCGGCGGTCGTCGTGGTGCGGACGGGGCTCTGCGAGGCGATGAACAAGCGCGAGGCCTTCCGGGACGAGAACCTGGCCGGCGGCTACGGCTGGGCGACGCCGGCGGAAGCCCTGCGTTTCGCCATCAATGCCGGAAAGGAAGCCGTGATGTGCCGGATCGGCATGTACGCATGACTGCGACGGCCCACTCAGGCGGCATGACTGACACCCCCATGTTCGAAGGCGACCTGTCCGACGACGACCTGTTCGCGGATTTCCTCGCCACACTGCCGCGGCTGGGGGCGGAAGCCGCCCCGGTCTCCGTGGCTCAAGCGGCTCATCCCGTGCTTCGTCGCGTCGGCGCCCGCCCGCGCTTGGATCGCCGCGACGGGCCCGCTATCGTGCGGGCATGTCGACCCCGGTCCTCCCCGTCAGCCCGTCCGAGCCGGCCCATCCGGCCTGGCATGGTTTCGTCTCCTACCTGACGCCGCAGCGGGTCCTGCTGGCGCTGGCGCTGGCCACCGTCTTCGCGCTGGCGCTGCAACCGATCTTCATCACGCCGTTCCCGGTCCTGCTGGGCCGGACGATGTTCGTGGGCATGCTGGCGCTGCTGGCCTTCTCGGCGGCCGGGCAATGGCCGCGCCAGTTGCCGCGCTGGTGGGCGCGCTGGCTGTTCCAGGTCGTCGTCGTTGCGGCGGCCGTGCCGCTGGCCACCTTGGCGGTCTACATGGTCGCCGTCGGCGGCGACTTCTCCAGCTTCGTCGAGTCCGAATCCCGGATGCTCGGCTTCCTCTGGATCGCGGGATCCGGCCTGGTCGTCGGGCCGCTGCTGGCGATGGGCGCGCTCTACCGGCAACGCGATGCCGAGGCCCGCAGCCAGGCGCTCGGTTTCGAGCTCGAACGCAGCGAGCTGGAGCGCCAGGCCCTGGACGCCCGGCTGCGGCTGCTGCAGGCGCAGGTCGAGCCGCATTTCCTGTTCAACACGCTGGCCAACGTCCGCGCGCTGGTGGAGACCGGTTCGCCGCAGGCCGCGCCGGTGCTGCGCAGCCTGATCGCCTACCTGCGCGCGGCGATGCCGCGGCTGCAGGGCGACGCCACGACGCTGTCCGACGAGGTCGCCCTGGTGCGCGCCTACCTCGAGCTGATGCATCTGCGCATGCCGGACCGGCTCGATGTCGTCGTCGACCTGCCGCCGGAGCTCGGCGGCCTGCGCTTTCCACCCATGGCCTTGCTGACGCTGGTCGAGAACGCCGTGCGCCACGGCATCGATCCGAGCGAGGAGGGCGGTCGCATCGAGGTCGGCGGTGCGCTGCACGACGGCCAGGTGCGGCTGTGGGTCAGCGACACCGGCGTCGGCATGACGCAGAGCATGGGCAGCGGCACCGGGCTGCGCAACCTGCGGGAGCGGCTGACGCTGTTCTACGGCCTCGGGGCCTCGTTGGCGCTGACCGAGAATCTGCCGCACGGCCTGTGCGCCGAACTGCGCTTCACGCCGCAATGACATGAGTTCTTCCAGCCAATCCGCCGAGTTCGACATCCCCGCGCCGACCGCCCTGATCGCGGACGATGAACCGCTGCTGCGCGACAGCCTGCAGCGCAGCCTCGGCCTGCTGTGGCCGGAACTGCGCGTGGTCGCCCAGGCGCGCAACGGGCGCGAGGCGGTCGAGATGTTCGAGGTCCACCGGCCCGACATCGCCTTCCTCGACGTGCACATGCCGGGCCTGAACGGGATGGAGGCGGCCCGGCAGATCGCGCGCCAGGCCCATGTCGTGTTCGTCACCGCGTTCGAGGAATACGCGTTGCAGGCCTTCGAACGCGGCGCGATCGACTATCTGGTCAAGCCGGTCGACGAGGTGCGTCTCGCCGACACGGTCGGCCGGCTGAAGGAGCGTCTGGCCGAACAGCCCCGGCGTTCGCGCGCAGAGGGCAGCCAGGCGGCGCTGGAGGCCGTCATCGACGAACTCGCCCGTCGCATGGCGCGGCAACCGGGCGCGCCCGTCTCGGCGGCCGCCGGCCTCGCGACCGACTCTGGGCCGCTGCAGTGGATCCGGGCGTCCGTGGGGTCGACGCTGAAGCTGATCCCGGTCGACGAGATCCTGTTCCTGCGCTCGGACGAGAAGTACACGCTGGTGGTCACCGCGGAGGGCGAGGCGCTCATCCGCACGCCGATCCGCGAGTTGATCGAGCGGCTGGACGCGCAGCGATTCGTGCAGGTCCACCGCTCGGTGGTCGTGAACCTGCACGCGATCAGTCACGTCACGCGCGGGCCCAATGAAACGGCGGACCTCCACCTGAAGGCGCGACCCGAGGTGCTGCCGGTCAGCCGCAGCTACCTGCACCTGTTCCGGCAGATGTAAGGCAGCCCGCGGACGAAGACCGGCGCGTGCCGGTCCTCGGTGCCAGGAGGCTCAGCGGCCCGGTTGCGCCCGTTCCAGCGGTTGAGGCGCGGCGGGCAGCGGCACCTGCTGGGCCTTGCCCTGCACGACCACCGGTTCCAGCTGCCACATCGGGGCGGCGACGTTGACCATCTGCACGACGGCCATCACGGCCACCGCGATGATCGCGGCCATCAACGCCGTGTGCATCGCGCCGTCGGAGAAGCGGTGCAACTCGCGTTCATCGTTGGTCGAGGGCTTGTGTCGCGCCAACGCGCGCCAGCCGTTCCACGCTTGAGAGAGTCGGGTGTCCATGTCTCTGCTCCTCGTCGACAAGCTGCAACAAGTCTAGGTCGCGGCCCGGAGCGCTTCCAGCGAAGCCGGACGTAAAAAAGCGCGGCTCAGCCGCGCTTTTCCGCCATCCGTCGCATGGACGGTCCCGGGCTCAGCGCTGCAGCGCTTCGGTGCGGGTGTTCAGCCAGGCGAGGGCGTCGCCGTCGACCAGCGGCGCCAGCCGCCGACGCACCTCGGCGTGATACGCATTCAGCCACGCGAGCTCATCCTCCGACAGCAGGGCCACTGCGATGCAGCGCGTGTCGATGGGGCACAGCGTCAGGGTCTCGAACGCCAGCATCTCGCCGAACTGCCCCTTTTCGGGGGTCTCGAAGGCGACGTTCAGCACCAGGTTCTCGATCCGCACCCCCCATTGGCCGGGGCGGTACAGGCCGGGCTCGATCGACGTGATCATGCCGGGCTCCATGGCCATGTTCGCATCGGGCACGGCCTTCGAGATGCTCTGCGGGCCCTCATGCACGTTCATGAAGTAGCCGACACCGTGGCCGGTGCCGTGGCCGTAGTCCAGGCCGTGGGCCCACAGCGGGGCGCGGGCGATGGCGTCGAGCATCGGGCTCAGCGTGCCGCGGGGGAACGCGGTGCGCGACAGCGCGATCGTGCCCTTGAGCACCAGCGTGTAGTCGCGCTTGTGGCCGTCGGTGATGGTGCCGATCGGCCAGACGCGGGTGATGTCGGTCGTGCCGCCGACGTACTGGCCGCCGGAGTCGATCAGCAGCAGGCCGTTGCCGTCGATCTGGGAGAAGGACTCGGGCACGGCGCGGTAATGCGGCATCGCGCCGTTGGCGTTGAAGCCGGCGATGGTCGAGAACGACAGGCCGACGAAGCCGGGGCGCCTGGCGCGCTCGGCGGTCAGGCGCTCGTCGATGGTGAGTTCGGAGATCGCTTCGCCGCGCGCCATCGCCGCCTCGAACCACGCGTAGAACGCGCACATCGCGGCGCCGTCCTGTTCCATCGCCTGGCGGATGAACTGCGCTTCGGCGGCGTTCTTGCGGCTCTTCAGCAGCGTGCTGGGGTTGATGGCCTCGACGACGGCCGCCGACGCCGGCAGGGCCTCGCGCAGGCCGAGCGTGACGCGACGGGGATCGATCAGGACCTTGGCGTCCGCGGGCAGGGCGCCCAGCGTCGTGCGGGTGTCGGCGTACGGCGCGAGGCGCACGCCGTCGGCGGCGAGGCGCTGCTCCAGCGCCGCGTCGATCTTGCCGGGCTGCACGAACAGCGTCGCACCGGCCTGGTCGAGCAGCGCATGGGCGAGGAACACCGGGTTGTAGGTCACGTCCGAGCCGCGCAGGTTGAGCAGCCAGGCGATGTCGTCGACGCTGGAGATCAGGTGGTGCGAGGCGCCGTGTTTCACCATGCCTTCGCGCACTTGCCGAAGCTTGTCGGCACGGCTGACGGTGGCCTGCGGCGAGGCGTGTTCGTAGATGGGCGCGTCGGGCAGGCCGGGGCGGTCGTCCCAGGCCTGGTCGATCAGGTCGATGGCGGAGTTGATCAGCACGCCCTTGGCGCCGAGTGCCGCGCGCAGCTGCTGCGCGACCGCGAGGCCGAGCACCTGGCCGTCGACGACCAGCGTCTGGCCGCGCTGCAGCGTGTCCGCGATCCAGGTGATGTGCTGGCTGGAGGCGCCGGTGGGGATCTTGAAGAGGGCGATGCCGCTGTCGGCGAGCTCGCGTTCGGCGGAGGTCCAGTAGCGGCTGTCGGCGAACAGCTGGGCGTCGTCCAACGTCACGACCAGGGTGCCCATGGAGCCGGTGAAGCCGGAGAAGACTTCGCGGGCCTGCCAGCGGCGCGGCAGGTATTCGGACAGATGCGGATCGGCCGAGGGCACCAGGATGGCGTGGGCGCCGGCGTTGCGCAGCGCGTCGCGCAGTCTGGAGATGCGCAGCTTGATCTGGGAAAGGCGGGTATCCATGGCGGGCCTCGGCGGGTTGGCGGGCGTGGAACGCAGCGGCCGGGTGGGCCGCGCGCGTGAAGTCGCCGATTGTAGAAGTGACGCTTCCATGACTTCCGTCCGACGCATCCGGCCCCGGGCGCACGGCGGGCGCCGCGGGTCCGTGGCGCACAGGGCGGTGGGCTGGGGGCGGGGACGGTGCTGTCGCGAGGACGCTCTAACATCGCGCGCTTGGAAAACAAGGACGACCGGGAGGAGCATGCGATGAGGGTGACTGGAGGAGCCGATGAAGCCGGCGGGGCCCATGGCGCCGTGCGTCGACGACTGGCCGGCGGCCTGGTGCTGGGACTGATGGCGTGGGCAACGGGAACGCAAGCGGCGGCCTCGCCCGCGTCCGAGGCGAGCGACGCAGAGCGGCTGCAGGCGGCCGTGCGTTTCGTCTCCGCACAGTTGGCGGCCGACGCCGATCCGAAGCAGATCCTGCAAGCACGCGCGAAGCCTCGCGTCGCGCATGCGGGCGAGCCGCTGCAGGACTGCGACCTCACCGTGATCGTCCGGGCGATCGAACAGCGTGGCGCCCCCGAACTCGAGGAAGGGCCGACCGGTGCGCCGGTCGTCGCGCGGGTGCCGGTGGTGGCTGAGCTGGTGTTCGTCGAGGCCGGTCTGGACGGCGGGCCGACGCCGCTGCTCGCCGGCGACAGCGCCTGCACTTTCGCCTACGAGCGCTTCGATGTGCAGCGCGCTGCCTTCGAGCCCATCGAGACCTTCCGGCTGCGTCCGCACACGGCGGAGTTCCGCACCTGGGGCGAGGCGGCGGAAGTCTGGCGTGCCGGCGCGCCCGTGGCGGGCGCGCAGCCGCGCCGTTTCGTCGCGATCGATCCGGACAAGCGCTATGTCCGCTTCTGGGTGCGGGTGAACGTGGCCGATCCGGCGGCGGCCTACCGGCTCGCGCCGCAGTTCCCGCGCCACTGGCTGGCGCGCGACGCGGTGCCCAAACTGGAGAACATCAACCTGCGCCAGGAAACCATCCTGATGGCGAAGCTGTCCGACCGCAACCCCGCCGCGCGGGGCAACGAACTCAAGAACGACCTCGTGCGCATGCAGGCGCAACTGAAGCAGGACCGCTGGCGCTTCGACCGGTTGAAGGCCGGACTTGAGCGCCTGGAGGCGGTCGAGTCCTTTGCGGAGCTGCCCAAGCCTTGACGGGCCGCGCGAGCGTCACAGCTCCGTGCGAAGCGCCCACAACTCCGGGAACAGCACGACGTCCAGCATCTTGCGCAGGTAGCTGACGCCGCCGGTGCCGCCGGTGCCGCGCTTGAAGCCGATGACGCGCTCCACGGTCGTGACGTGGCGGAATCGCCAGAGCCGGAAGGCGTCCTCGAGGTCGACGAGTTCCTCGCCCATCTGGTACAGGTCCCAATGCGCCTTGGGGTCGCGGTAGACCTCGAGCCACGCGGCCTTGACGCCGTCGTCGGCGGAACGCGGCTGCGTCCAGTCCCGGTCGAGCGCGGCGGCCGGCACGTCGATGCCGCGACGCTTGAGCAGGCGCAGGGCCTCGTCGTACAGCGAAGGCGCTTCGTAAGCCGCCTGCACCTCGGCCAGCAGGTCGGCGCGGTGCGCGTGCGGCTTGAGCATCGCCGCGTTCTTGTTGCCGAGCATGAACTCGATGCGCCGGTACTGCGCGCTCTGGAAGCCGCTGCTGTTGGAGAGATAGGGCCGGATGGCCGAGTACTCCGGCGGCGTCATCGTGCTGAGCACGTCCCAGGCGTGGACGAGCTGCTCCATGATCCGCGACACCCGCGCCAGCATCTTGAAGGCCTCGGGCAACTGGTCCGACGCCACATGCGTCACCGCGCCGTGCAGCTCGTGCAGCATCAGCTTCATCCACAGCTCCGAGGTCTGGTGCTGGATGATGAAGAGCATCTCGTTGTGGTCGGGCGAGAGCGGGTGTTGCGCGCTCAGCACCTGGTCCAGGCGGAGGTAGTCGCCGTAGCTCATGTCCTTGGAGAAGTCGAGCTGCGCGCCTTCCTCGCGGACGATCGCCTCGCCACCTTGTCCGCCTTGCCCGCCTTGCCCAGCTTCTTGCCTGGTGCCCGGTGCGCCGTTGTCGACGCCGTCAGGCGCCGCGCCGGATCCGTGTCCCATCGGGCAGCTCATGTCACCGCCGCCTTCTTGTTGAAGCGCGCCTCGCGCCATTCTTCGGTGGCCAGTACCTGATGCAGATGCTCGACCGCGTCCCACGCGTCGGTGAAGCCGATGTACAGCGGCGTGAAGCCGAAGCGCAGGATGTGCGGCACCTCGTCCAGCCGCGTCGGATCGCCGGCCCGGGAGTCGCCGATCACGCCGCGCTCGATCAACGCCTGCACGACCGCGTAGCCGGCCGTCTCATGCAACGGGGCCTTCAGTGCGAGGCAGACCTGGCTGCCGCGCTGCGCGGCGTCGCGCGGCGAGACCACATAGATGCCTTGCCCGCCGCAGCGCTCTTCAGCCAGGCGCGCGAACAACTCAGTCAATGCGATCGATTTCTCGCGCAGCGCCGCCATGCCGCCAAAGGGCACGGCCGCGAGCAGCGTGTCGACGCCGCATTCCAACGCCGCCGTGGACAGGATCGCCGGCGTGCCGCAGATGTAGCGCTTGATGCCGGGCGCCGGCGCGTAGTTCGAGGTGAACTGGAAGGGCGACGCATGACCCAGCCAACCCGACAGCGGCTGCCAGAAGCGGTCCGCATGGCGCGGATGCGCCCACACGAACGCCGGTGCGCCGGGGCCGCCGTTGAGGTACTTGTAGCCGCAGCCGATGGCGAAGTCCGCATCGGCGGCATTCAGGTCAACCGGGATCGCGCCCGCGGAGTGCGCGAGGTCCCACACGGTCAGCGCGCCGGCCGCATGGGCCGCGGCGGTCACCGCCTTCATGTCGTGCTTGCGGCCAGTCCGGTAGTTGACCTCGGTCAGCATCAGCACGGCGAGCTTGTCGTTCAGCAGGTCGGGGATCTCGTCGACGTGATCGACGAGGTGGAGCGTCATGCCGAACTGCTCGGCGAGGCTCTCCGCGATGTAGAGGTCGGTGGGGAAGTTGCTGCGTTCGGAGACGACGACCGTGCGGCGACCGTCAGCGTCGCCGGCCTTGACGATGCGCAGTGCTGCGCTCAACACCTTGTAGAGGTTGAGCGAGGTCGAGTCCGCGACGATGGTCTCGCCGGGCTTGGCGCCGATCAGGCGGCCAATCTTGTCGCCGATGCGCGAGGGCAGGTCGATCCAGCCGGCGGTGTTCCAGCTCTTGATCAGGTCGCGGCCCCATTCGTCGGTGATCACCTGCTGCACGCGCGCCGCAGTCGCCTTGGGCATCGCGCCCAGCGAATTGCCGTCCAGATAGAGCGTGCCCGCGGGCAGCGAGAACTGGTCCTTCAGCGGCGCCAGCGGATCGGCGGCGTCCAGGGCCAGGCAATCTTGTCTAGTGGTCATCGATGTTCCAGATGATTTCGGAAGAGGGGTCACAGTGAGCGCAGCACCGCGCGCACCGGCGACGCGCAGGCGCCGGCGAGCTTGAGCGGCAGCGCGATCAGTTCGTAGTCGCCTTCGGGCACGTCGTCGAGCACGAGGTTCTCCAGCACTCGCAGGTCCAGGCGCAGCAGCTGCTGATGGCTGTCCAGCGTCTTGCTGGTCGCGGGATCGACGCTCGGCGTGTCGAGTCCGATCAGCTTCACGCCGCGCGCGGCCAGCCACTCGACGGTCTCGGGTGCATAGGCGCTGAACTCGGGATTCCAGACGGTGTCGGCGCGCTCGTTGCAGCGCACCAGCACGCGCGCCGGCAGGTCCTGCGCGGCGTGTTCCAGATGCTCGACGCGGATCAGCGGTCCGCAGCCGATCGCATGGATCACGCGGCAGGGACCGAGGTAGGGATCGAGCGCCACCTCCGCCGCGCTCGCGACGCCGTCGGCGTAATGCAGCGGGGCATCGGCATGCGCGCCGACGTGCGGCGACATCGTGATCGCGCTCAGGTTCACCGGGCACTCCGGCGACAGCCGCGCGGTCCACTTCAGCGCGTAGGGCTCGTCCCCGGGGAAGATGGGCGCGTCGGGCGCCACCACCGGCGAGATGTCCCACAGCGAGCGTGAGGAGGATCGTTCGGACGATCTTTGGGAGGATGGGCTGGTTGACTTCATCTGCTGCTCCTGCCGGGTCTACGGCACGACGGCGCGCACCTTAGCGCGCGGTCCTGGACCGTGGTGTCGGTTAATTCCAACAAGGCCGGGTGCTTTGCGCAAGCCGCCCGGGGCGGCGACGTTGACGGGCTCAGGGTTATCTCGGGAAAGGCCAGTCGCCCATATCGTTGACGCCTCAACTATCCAGGCCTAAAGTGATCCCGTCAAGCAGTCCTCGCCCGACGCTCGCCGGGCTTCCCACCATGCGTATCACCTGCATCGGCGGCGGTCCCGCCGGCCTGTACTTCGCGCTGCTGATGAAGCGGCAGAACCCGGCGCACGACGTGACGGTGCTGGAGCGCAACCGCGCCGGCGACACCTTCGGCTGGGGCGTGGTGTTCTCGGACCAGACGCTGGCCGCGCTGCGCGAGGCCGATCCACAGACGGCCGGGCAGATACTGCAAGCCTTCAACCACTGGGACGACATCGCCGTCCACATCGACGGCCGCACGATGGTGTCCGGCGGGCACGGCTTCTGCGGCATCGGCCGGCGCAAGCTGCTGGACATCCTGCGCGAGCGCTGCGAGGAACTGGGCGTCGTGCTGCGCTACGAGACCGATGTCGCCGACGACGCCGACATCGATGCCGACCTGATCATCGCGGCCGACGGCCTCAACAGCCGTCTGCGCCAGAAGTACGCCGCGACCTACCAGCCTGATGTCGACCTGCGGCACTGCCGCTTCGTGTGGCTGGGCACGACCAAGCTCTTCGACGCCTTCACCTTCGACTTCCAGAAGACCGAGTGGGGCTGGTTCCAGGCGCACGCCTACCGCTACGACGACACGCATTCGACCTTCATCGTCGAGACGCCGGAACACGTGTGGAAGGCCGCCGGCCTCGAGGACATGAGCAAGGAAGAGGGCATTGCCTTCTGCGAGAAGCTCTTCGCCAAGGTGCTGGACGGCCACCCGCTGATCTCGAACGCCTCGCACCTGCGCGGCTCGGCGCAGTGGATCCGCTTCCCGCGGGTGGTCTGCAAGCACTGGGTGCATCACAACGGCCGCGCGCCGGTCGTGCTGATGGGCGACGCGGCGCACACGGCGCATTTCTCGATCGGCTCGGGCACCAAGCTCGCGCTGGAAGATGCGATCGCGCTGGCGCGCGACATCGAGCGCCACGGCGGCGGCGTGGACAGCCTGCCCGCCGCGCTGGAGGAATACGAAGCCACGCGTGCCATCGACGTGCTGCGCATCCAGAACGCCGCGCGCAATTCGACGGAGTGGTTCGAGAACGTCGAGCGCCACGCGCGCCTGGCGCCGGAGCAGTTCGCGTACTCGCTGCTGACGCGCTCGCAGCGCATCTCGCATGAGAACCTGCGGCTGCGCGACGCGCGCTACGTCGGTGAGTACGAATCGTGGCTCTCGCACCGCGCGGGCCTGGACCGGGCCGCGCCGCCGATGTTCACGCCGTTCACGCTGCGTGGCGTGAGGTTGAAGAACCGCGTCGTCGTCTCGCCGATGGCGCAGTACTCCTGCGAGGACGGCCAGCCCGCCGACTACCACCTGGCCCACCTCGGCGCCCGCGCGATGGGCGGCGCGGGGCTGGTGTTCGTGGAGATGACCTGCGTGTCGCCCGACGCGCGCATCACGCCGGGATGCCCGGGTTTGTGGAACGACGCGCAACGCGATGGCTGGAAGCGCATCGTCGATCACGTGCACCGCAGTTCGACCGCGAAGATCGCGATGCAGCTCGGCCACGCCGGCGCGAAGGGCTCGACGCGCGTGGCCTGGGACGGCATCGACCAGCCCTTGGACGACGGCAACTGGCCGTTGATCTCGGCGTCGCCGCAGCAATACCTGGACGGCGTCAGCCAGTGGTCGAGCGAGATGACCCGCGCGGACATGGACCGCGTCAAGGCGGACTTCGTCGCCGCCACGCGCCGCGCGGCCGAGGCCGGCTTCGACTGGCTGGAGCTGCACTGCGCGCACGGCTATCTGCTGTCGAGCTTCCTGTCGCCGCTGACGAACCAACGCGCCGATGAGTTCGGCGGATCGCTGGAGAACCGCCTGCGTTATCCGCTCGAAGTCTTCGCCGCGATGCGCGCCGTCTGGCCGCAGGACCGGCCGATGTCGGTGCGGATCTCCGCGAACGACTGGGTGCCCGGCGGCACGACGACCGAGGACGCGGTCGCCATGGCCGAAGCTTTCAAGGCCGCGGGTGCCGACCTGATCGACGTCTCCTCGGGACAGGTCAGCAAGCAGGAACGGCCCACCTACGGCCGCATGTGGCAGACGCCCTTCAGCGAAAGCGTGCGCAACCGCGCCGGCATCGCGACGATCGCGGTGGGTGCGATCTCGGAGGCGGACCACGTCAACAGCATCATCGCGGCCGGCCGCGCGGACCTGTGCGCGATCGCGCGTCCGCATCTGGCCAATCCCGCGTGGACGCTGACCGAGGCCGCGAAGATCGGTTATCTGTCGGGTCCGGGCCTGGACTGGCCCGCGCAGTACCTGTCCGGCAAGAGCCAGATGGAGCGGGAGTTCGAGCGACAACGCGCCATGGGTGGCGGTGCCGCCGCGCAGGAACAGGCCAACAAGGCGCTCGGCGTCTGAGGTGGCGGTCATGACGACAAGCAACAGCATCAAGGGATCCCCATGATCAACAGGTACCCGCTCGAAGGGCTGCATGCGGTCGTCACCGGTGGCGGCTCCGGCATCGGCGCGGCGATCGCGCAGGCGCTGATCGCCGACGGTGCGCGCGTCACGTTGGTGGGCCGTCGCCTCGAGAAGCTGAAGGAACAACGCGACAAGCTGAACGTCGACGGCGGTCTGTCCGTCGAGCTGCAGGTGTGCGACGTCGGCGACGAGGCCAGCGTGCGTCAGGCCTTCGCGGCGGCGGTGGCCGCAGCCGGGCCGGTCGATCTGCTGGTCAACAACGCCGGGCAGGTCGAGACGGCGCCGCTCGCGAAGACCTCGCTGGACACCTGGCAGCGCCTGCTCAACGTCAACCTCACCGGCAGCTTCCTGTGCAGCCGCGAGGTGCTCCCCGCGATGAGCGAACGCCGCTTCGGCCGCATCGTCAACGTCGCGAGCACCGCGGCGCTGAAGGGCTACGCCTACGTTGCCGCCTACTGCGCGGCCAAGCACGGCGTGCTCGGGCTCACGCGCGCACTGGCGCTGGAGACGGCGCGCAAGGGCGTGACCGTCAACGCGGTCTGTCCGGGTTACACCGAGACCGACATCGTCGCCGGTGCGATCGACACCATCGTCGCCAAGACCGGTCGGACGGCCGACGAGGCGCGTGCCGAGCTCGCCTCGGTCAATCCGCAGGGACGCCTGGTCGACCCGGCGGAGGTCGCCGCCTCGGTGGCGTGGCTGGCGCGCCGCGACAGCGGATCGATCACCGGCCAGGCGATCGCCGTGGCCGGCGGGGAGGTGATGTGATGCGCGACGCCGCAAAAGGGACGCTTCAGGATGTCGTCGACGATCCGGGCGCGGAGTTCGGCCCGGACCTCGAGTCCCGCATGCACGACGGCGACCACCAGGCGCTGCGCGTGTGGCTGCGCCTGCTGGCCTGCACGACGCGCATCGAGGACCAGATCCGGCAGCGCCTGCGCAATGACTTCGGCACGACGCTGCCGCGTTTCGACCTGCTCGCGCAGCTCGAACGCAGTCCCGACGGTCTGACGATGCGCGAGCTGTCGCAGCGCTTGATGGTCACCGGCGGCAACGTCACCGGCATCACCGACCAGCTCGAAGCCGAGGGCCACGTGGTGCGCGAGCCGCATCCGTCGGACCGGCGCAGCGTCACGGTGCGGCTGACGCCGGCCGGCCGGCGACAGTTCAAGCGCATGGCCGCGACGCACGAGGGCTGGATCGTCGAGCTGCTGGCCGGTTGGCCGCCCGAACAGAAGACGCAGGTGTACGAGTTGCTCGCGGGGCTGAAGGGCCATCTCGCGCAACTCGACGCCGCCCGCAAATGAACGCCACCGGCGAACCAAGGAGTACCCATCGATGGACAGCCATCTCATCAGCGGCAACACGCGCAGCCTGAAGGGCTTCGAGCCGAAGCACTTCAGCTGGCGCCAGGACGGCGCGGTCGGCGTCGTCACGCTGAATCGCCCCGAGCGTAAGAACCCGCTGACCTTCGAGTCCTACGCCGAGCTGCGCGACCTGTTCCGTACCCTGTCATATGTGGACGAGGTGAACGCGATCGTCGTGCAGGGCGCGGGCGGCAATTTCTGCTCCGGCGGCGACGTGCACGAGATCATCGGCCCGTTGACGAAGATGGCGATGCCGGACCTGCTGGCGTTCACGCGCATGACCGGGGATCTCGTGAAGGCGATGCGCGCCTGCCCGCAGCCGGTGGTCGCCGCGATCGACGGCGTCTGCGCGGGCGCCGGCGCGATCATGGCGATGGCCTCGGACCTGCGCGTCGGCACGGCGCGCAGCAAGACGGCGTTCCTGTTCACCCGCGTCGGCCTGGCCGGCTGCGACATGGGTGCCTGCGCGCTGCTGCCGCGCATCGTCGGTCAAGGCCGAGCGTCGGATCTGCTCTACACGGGCCGCAGCCTGGGTGGTGAAGAGGCGCTCCAGTGGGGCTTCTTCAACCGAGTCGCCGAGCCGGACGTGCTCGAAGCGCAGGCCGTGGCCTGGGCCGCGGAGATCGCCGCCGGTCCGAACTTCGCGCATGCGATGACCAAGCGGATGCTGCATCAGGAGTGGACGATGGGCGTCGACGAGGCCATCGAGGCCGAAGCGCAGGCGCAGGCGATCTGCATGATGACGCAGGACTTCCACCGCGCGTACCACGCGTTCGTCGCGAAGCAGCGTCCGGAATTCAAGGGCGATTGAGGACGGCCATGAATCATCTGAAGCATCTGGACTGGCCGTTCTTCGAGGACAAGCACCGCGCGCTGGCAAGCGAGCTGGACGGCTGGTGCGCGCGCAACCTGGCGCACGGCTCGGTGGACCACGAGGACGTGGACACGAGCTGCAAGTCGCTGGTGAAGGCGCTCGGCGCCGGCGGGTGGCTGAAGCACGCGGTGGCGGGGGAGGGCGAAGCCATCGACACGCGCGCCATCTGCCTGCTGCGCGAGACGCTGGCGCGGCACGACGGCCTGGCGGACTTCGCGTTCGCGATGCAGGGGCTGGGATCGGGCGCGATCTCGCTGATGGGCACGCCGGCACAGCGCGAGGCCTACCTGCCCCGCGTGTCGCGTGGCGAGGCGCTGGCCGCGTTCGCGCTCTCCGAGCCGGAGGCAGGCTCGGACGTGGCGGCGATGCAATGCGCCGCGCGCCTGGACCAGGGCGGCGACCACTATGTGCTCGACGGCGAGAAGACCTGGATCTCCAACGGCGGCATCGCGGACTTCTACGTCGTGTTCGCACGCACGGGCGAGGCGCCCGGCTCGCGCGGCATCAGCGCGTTCATCGTCGATGCCGGTACGCCGGGTTTCGAGATCGCCGAGCGCATCGATGTCATCGCGCCGCATCCGCTGGCGCGCCTGCGCTTCACCGGATGCCGCGTGCCGAAGACCGCGATGGTCGGCGCGCCGGGCGAAGGCTTCAAGGTGGCGATGCGGACGCTGGACGTGTTCCGCACCTCGGTCGCCGCGGCGTCGCTGGGCTTCGCGCGGCGGGCGTTGGAGGAAGGGCTGAACCAGGCCAAGGAGCGCGAGATGTTCGGCGCCACCTTGGCCGACCTGCCGCTGACGCAGGCCAAGCTCGCGGACATGGCCTGCACGGTCGACAGCAGCGCGCTGCTGGTCTACCGCGCGGCGTGGGAGCGCGACCAGGGCCGCACGATCACGCGCGAGGCCGCGATGGCCAAGCTGATGGCCACCGAGGGCGCGCAGCGCGTCATCGACGCCGCGGTGCAGCTGCACGGCGGCCGCGGCGTGCGGCGCGGCGAGATCGTCGAGTCCCTGTACCGCGAGATCCGCGCGCTGCGCATCTACGAAGGGGCCAGCGAGGTCCAGCAGCTGATCATCGGACGAGACCTGTTGAAGAACGGATAAGGACGCGCTCATGCACCGCACCGCCCACCTCGACACCTTCGCTCGCGACAACCTTCCGCCGCAGGACCAGTGGCCGGAGCTGGTCTTCGACCTGCCGGAGCTGCAGTTTCCGGAACGGATGAACTGCGCGTGGGATCTGCTGGATCGATGGGTGGATGAAGGGCAGGGCGGCCGCACGGCGGTGATCGGCGGCGACGGCCGTGGCGGCGAGATCCGCTGGACCTACGCGGAGCTGCAGGCGCAGGCGAACCGCATCGCCAACGTGCTGGTGAAGGAACTCGGCGTGGTGCCGGGCCACCGCGTGCTGCTGCGCGGCGCCAACACGCCGCAGATGGCGGCCTGCTGGTTCGCGGTGATGAAGATCGGGGCGATTGCGGTCGCGACGATGCCGCTGCTGCGCGCCAAGGAACTGGGCCAGGTCATCGAGAAAGCCCGCGTCTCGCACGCGCTGTGCGACGCGGCGCTGGCCGAAGAACTAGAAACGGCGCGCGCGCAGTTCCCGGTGCTCGAACGGGTCTGCCTGTTCCGCAGCGATGCAGCGGACGGATTGGAAGCGCTGGCGGAGCGCCAGTCCTCCAGCTTCGACAACGTCGACACCGCGTCCGACGACTGCGCGCTGATCGCGTTCACGTCCGGCACGACGGGGCAGCCCAAGGGCACGATGCACTTCCATCGCGACGTCATCGCGATCTGCCGCTGCTGGCCGGTGCACTGCCTGCGCGCCCGTGCCGACGATGTGTTCATCGGCAGCCCGCCGCTGGCCTTCACCTTCGGCCTTGGCGGCCTGCTGCTGTTCCCGCTGAGCGTCGGCGCGACGGCCGTGCTGCTGGAGAAGGCGTCGCCCGACGCGCTGCTGCCGGCGATCGCGAAACACCGCGCGACCGTGTGTTTCACCGCGCCGACGTCCTATCGCGCGATGGCGGCGCAGGCCGCGTCGCACGACCTGTCCTCGCTGCGCAAGTGCGTGAGCGCCGGCGAGGCGCTGCCCGCCGCGACGCGCCAGCTGTGGATGGACACGACCGGCCTGGAGATGATCGACGGCATCGGCGCGACCGAGATGCTGCACATCTTCGTCTCGCATACCGAGGAAACGGCACGCCCCGGTGCGACCGGCAAGCCGGTGCCGGGCTACCGGGCGCGTGTCGTCGACGACGAGGGCAACGACGTGCCGCAGGGAAGCGTCGGCAAGCTGGCCGTGCTCGGTCCGACCGGTTGCCGCTACCTCGCGGACGACCGCCAGCTCAAGTACGTGAAGCACGGCTGGAACCTCACCGGCGATGCCTACCTCATCGACGCAGACGGCTACTTCGTCTACCAGGCGCGTACCGACGACATGATCATCTCCGGCGGCTACAACATCGCCGGCCCGGAGGTCGAGTCGGCGCTGCTCGCGCATCCGGCGGTCGCCGAGTGCGCGGTGGTCGGCGTGCCCGACGACGAGCGCGGCCAAGTCGTGAAGGCCTTCGTCGTGCTCAAACCCGATGCGATCGGCGGGGCCGACGACGGCGCGCTGATCAAGGCGATGCAGGACTTCGTCAAGGCCACGATCGCCCCGTACAAGTACCCCCGTGCGATAGAGTTCCGCGCCAGTCTGCCCCGTACCGAAACGGGCAAGCTGCAACGTTTCCGCCTGCGTGAGCAGTAACCGCAGTCTTCCGACCGACCGTCCCCTTTCCTCCCCGGAGAAGCCGATGAAGATGCCGTCGAAGTCCCCCGCGTTCCTGCCCGTCCAGTCGGTCGCCCGTTCCGCGCTCATGACGCTTGCCGCGTTCACCGCGCTGGCCGCGGTCGCCCCCGCCGCCCACGCGGCCGACAAGCTCAAGGTTGGCATGTTGAGCACCTTGTCCGGCGCGGGCGCCGGGCTGGGCGTGGACATCCGCGACGGCTTCGCGCTGGCGGTGCAGCAGAACGGAGGCAAGCTCGGCGGCCTGCCGGTGGAGACCGTCATCGCCGACGACCAGCAGAACCCCGAGGTCGCCAAGCAGTCGGCCGAGCGGCTGCTCAAGCGCGACAAGGTCGACGTGATGACCGGCATCGTGTTCTCCAACGTGATGCTGGCGGTCGGCCCCGGCGTCTTCGCCGCGCAGGTGCCCTACATCAGCGCCAACGCCGGCCCGTCGCAGTACGCGGGCGAGCAGTGCAACCCGTACTTCTTCAACGTCGCCTGGCAGAACGACAACCTGCACGAGGCCATCGGCAAGACGGTGATGGACAAGGGCTTCAAGAAGGTGGTGGTGCTCGCGCCCAACTACCCGGCGGGCAAGGACGCGGTGTCGGGCTTCCGCCGCTACTACAAGGGCGTGGTCGCCGACGAGATCTACACCAAGCTCGGACAGCTCGACTATTCGGCGGAGCTGGCGCAGGCGCGCGCGGCCAAGCCCGACGCCATGTACATCTTCCTGCCCGGCGGCATGGGCATCAACTTCATCAAGCAGTTCGTCGGCGCGGGGCTGTCCAAGGACGTGACCCTGTTCGGTCCGGGCTTCTCCGCCGACGAGGACGTGATCAAGGCCGTCGGCGAGCCGATGCTGGGCATGTTCAACAGCTCGCACTGGGCGCACGACCTCGACAACCCGGCCAACAAACGCTTCGTCGCCGACTTCGTCAAGGCCTACGGCCGCTTGCCCTCGCTGTACGCGAGCCAGGGCTACGACGCCGCGCTGCTGATCGCCGCGGCGGTGCGCGACGTGAAGGGGAAGATCGAGGACAAGCCCGCGCTGCTGAAGGCGCTCAAGGCCGCGAAGTTCGAGTCGGTGCGCGGCCCCTTCCGCTTCAACCACAACCAGTACCCGGTGCAGGACTACTACCTGCGCGTGATCACCAAGGACCCGCAGGGCCGCGTGACCAACCGGACGCTGGGCAAGATCTTCGAGCAGCACGCGGACGCCTACGCGCCGCAGTGCAAGATGAAGTGACCTGAGCGGAACACGTCGTCGTCATGGACCTGATCCTCGTCGCCGAGCAGGCGCTCAACGGCCTGCAGTTCGGGCTGATGCTGTTCCTGCTGGCCGCCGGCCTGACGCTGGTCTTCGGCATCATGGACCTGATCAACCTCGCGCACGGCTCGCTGTACATGGTCGGCGCCTACCTCGCCGCGGCGGCGATCGCGGCGGGCGCGTCCTTCCTGGTCGCGGTCATCGCGGCGGTGGCGGGCACGGCGATCTTCGGCATGCTGCTCGAAGTGACGCTGTTGCGCCGGCTCTACCAGCGCGACCACCTGAGCCAGGTGCTGGCGACCTTCGCATTGATCCTGATGCTCAACGAGGGCGTGCGCATGATCTGGGGCGAGCAGCCGCTGATGCTCAACACGCCGGCCGCGCTGTCGGGACCGGTCGAGCTGCTGCCCGGCCTGATGTACCCGGCCTACCGGCTGCTGATCATTGGCGTGGGCTTGGCGGTGGCCGTCGCGCTCTACCTGCTGGTGACGCGCACGCGCTGGGGCATGTGGGTGCGCGCCGGCGCCTCCAACCGCGCGATGACCACGGCGATGGGCGTGCCCGCGGACCGGCTGTTCACGGCGGTCTTCGGCATCGGCGCGGCGCTGTGCGCGCTGGCCGGTTCCCTGCTGGGACCGCTGCTGGCGGTGCAGGTCGGCATGGGCGAGAGCATCCTGATCCTCGCCTTTGTCGTGATCGTCATCGGCGGCATCGGCTCGATCCGCGGCGCGCTGGTCGGCGCGTTGCTGGTGGGACTGGTGGACACCGGTTCGCGCACGCTGCTGCCGGCGGCGCTGCGGCAGATCGCCTCGCCGGAGGTCGCATCCACGCTGGGCCCGTCGATTGCGGCCATCCTGATCTACGTGCTGATGGCGGCGGTGCTGTTCTGGAAACCGCGCGGCCTGTTCCCCGCGAGAGGCTGATCCGATGACCGAGTCCCTGCGTCCCCGGCGTACGCTCCTCCATCACCGCGCCGGCGGTGCGTGGATCTGGGCGGCCTTCGTCGCGCTGGCGGCGCTGCCGCCGCTGCTGCAGGCGCTGGGCCTGGAGTTCTACACGGTGGTCGCGACGCGCGTGCTGATCTTCGCGATCGCGGCGGCGAGCCTGAACCTGATCCTCGGCTTCGGCGGGCTGGTGAGCTTCGGCCACGCGGCCTTCGTCGGGATCGGCGCGTACACGGTGGGCGTGCTGGCGGACGCGGGCGCGACGTCGGCGTGGATCGCCTGGCCGGCGGCGATGGCCGTGTCCGGCATCGCGGCGGCGGTCATCGGCGCCATCAGCCTGCGCACGCGCGGCGTCTACTTCATCATGATCACGCTGGCCTTCGCGCAGATGTTCCATTACCTGGCCGTCTCGCTGAAGGCCTACGGCGGGGACGACGGCCTGCCGGTGGCGGCGCGGTCCGTGTTGAACGGCCTGCCGGTGAACCTCGCCGACGACGCCTCCTTCTTCTGGGTCGCGCTGGTGCTGTTCGCGCTGGTCTTCGCGGGGCTGCGGCGGCTGGTCAACTCTCCGCTGGGCTGGCTGCTGCAGGCTGCGCGCGACAACGAGACGCGCGTCGCTGCCACCGGCGGTCGCATCT
>NZ_DASVNZ010000107.1:0-19295 GCF_036486225.1 Roseateles sp.
GGACGCGCTGCTCGCGCGCATCGTGCCCAGGCCGGAGGCGGTCGACATCACCGCCGCCGACGGCCGCACGCCGCTGAACGCGCTGTACTTCGCGCCGCTGGACGGCAAGACCGGACCGCACCCGGTGATCACGATGGCCTATGGCGGCCCCGGCACCTCGACCACCAATTGGAACTGGAGCCGCGACACCGCGCTGATCGCCTACTGGCAGCGGCAAGGCTACGGCGTGTTCACGCTGGACACGCGCGGCATGCAGAACCGCGACCGCGAGTTCACGCGCGCGCATCGCCTGGCCTTCGGCGCGGTCGATGTGAACGACCTGTTCGCCGCGGTCCGTCAACTGCCAAAGCAGGTGGCGGGCGTGGATCCGAAGCGCATCGGTTTCTTCGGCTGGTCCTATGGCGGCTTCCTGGCGGAGCGCGCGATGCTGGATGCCGACACGCCGCTGGCGTCCGCGGTGGCGGTCGCGCCGCCGACGGACTGGACGCTCTACGACACGGCCTACACCGAGCGCTACCTGGGCATGCCGCAGGACGGCAAGGGCGGACAGACCGATGCGTACCGCCAGGCCAACCTGGTGATGCGCGCGAAGCTGCTGGGCAAGCCGCTGCTGATCGTGCACGGCACGGCCGACGACAACGTGCTGTTCGAGCACACGCTGCGCCTGACCGAGGCGCTGCAGAACGAGGCGCGGCCCTTCGAGCTGATGATCTACCCGGGCAAGGCGCACGGCATCGCGGGGCGCAGCGCGAAGCTGCACCTGTACCGGACGATCGACGCCTTCTTCGCGAAGACGCTGGCGCGCTGAGCGCCGGCCTCACGAGACAGGAGCGGAGCGATGGCGCTGGTGTATTCGACGAACGGCGGGCGTGTGTGCCCGGACTGCCGGCAGGCGCAGGCCGACTGCCGCTGCAAGGCGCAGGCGGCGAACGCCGTGCTGGGCGACGGCAAGGTGCGGGTGCGCCGCGAGACGGCGGGCCGCAAGGGCAAGGGCGTGACGGTGGTGCTCGGGCTGCCGATGACGGTGGCGGAGCTGACCGAGACGGCCAAGAAGCTCAAGGCCGCCTGCGGCAGCGGCGGCACCGTCAAGGACGGCACGATCGAGATCCAGGGCGATCACCTGGACAAGGTGATGGCCTGGCTGACGACGGCGGGGTTCGCGCCGAAGAAGGCGGGGGGCTGAGGCGCCGGCGCCGACTTGGACCCGGCTTCAAGCGCGCAACGTGAGGGTGTGCCAGCGCGTTCCCGTGGCGGTCAGCACCGCATCGCTCACCGTGTGCGCGGCGAGCGAGAACCCCAGGGGCGCCAGCAGCGCCGCCACCCGCGCCGGCGCGTGATTGGCGAAGCGACGGCCGTCGAGGTCGCGGCCCTGCGCCAGCGCGCCGTCGAGTTGCTCCGGCAGCGCCAGCAGCATCACCGTCCCCGCCGCGGCCTGCGACCCATCGCCTGAACGCCGCAGCGTGGCGGCCAATGCGGACAGCGCGCCCGGCAGGTCGTCCTCGCCGACATGCATCAACACGGCGCTGCAGACGACCCCATCGAATCCGCCCGGCACCACGTCGACGAACGGCTGATCCAGGCCGGGCAGGGCGCCGTCGCGCAGACGACCCGCCAGTTGCGGGAATTGCACGAGGGCCCGCTCGCGCATCTCCGCGCTCGGTTCGACGCCGTAAGCCTCCAGTCCCGCTGCGAGCATGCCGGCGACGTCGCGCCCCGCGCCCGCGCCGACATCGAGCACGCGGCTGGCGCGCGGCAGCGTGGCCTCGATGACGGGCAGCATCGCGCTGCGCGGCGATTCGGGCTGCGTGGCGAGGCGACCGGCGTAGCGCCGGTAGAAGTCGTCGGTGCGAGGGTCCATGGCATCCATGGTTTCCATGATGCCGCAGCGCCGCTGGGACCGGCCGGTCCACCTCGGGCGAATACCGTCACGCGAGTGAGGGGTCCGGTTGCATCCAGTGACGCGAGTTGCGACGTTTGCACGTGCGGTCCCGGAGGCGGCGTCCTAATGTTGCGTCGTCCGGCCCCACCTCCCCGTGGGCCGCGGAGACCGTCCATGAGTCCTTCCCAGTTCGGCGCGCTCCAGCGCGAGACAGGCTTGCACGGCAGCCTCGGCCATGCCTACGGGCATAGCCAGGACCGCTACCTCCTGCGGTTCGAGTCGCTCTTCCATTCAGGCCGCGGCCTGTCCTTCCCCTGCGACGAGCGGGGCCAGGTCATGCTCGACGAACTCAGCGAGCAGGCCCGCGAGAACTACCTCTTCGCCCGCGCCGTCGTCGGTCACGAGTACGCGACGCCGGTGATCCAGCGCTGCGACGCGTAGTTCCCGGTTGCGATCTCAGCGCGACCTCAGCGCGCCGCCAGCTGCGCCGCGTCGTACTGCCCCAGCACCCACTGAAGTCCCGCCAGGTGCTGCTGGTCATGGCTGCACAGGTAGTGGATCAGCGACTTGAAGGTCAACGGGCCGTAGCCCTCGAAACGCGCCCGGCGCGCCAGCTGCTCCGGCGTGATTGCCGCCAGCAGCGTCAGCGTCTCCTGGCGGGCCGCGGCGAAAGCGGCCAGCGCGGTCGCCGCATCGTCCTCGCCGTACTTGCGCTCGCGCGCCAGGGCCTCGGTGTCCAGCGACGCCAGCAGCGGATCGTCCTCGGCCAACGTGCGCCGGATGCGCTGCTGATACCCGTCGATCTCGATGTCCCGCACATGGCAGACCTGCTCGATCGCGGTCAGCGGCTCGCTCGGCACGCCTTCCCACGATGACGGCGCCCAATGCCGGGCTTCGACCGGAAAGAGCGCGAAGTGCGCGGCGAGTTGCGCGGGGAAGGCCGCCAACGCGTCCAGCGTGACGGCGTCGATGGCGGAGCCGGAAGAACCGGAACAGGGCTGGGACGGAGAGGTTGTGGCGGCGGCTGTCATGTCGTCGATGGTAGGGCGTCGGTTGCGGGACAATCACGCGTTTTCCGATTCCCCACGCACGATCCTGTCATGAGCGACACCATCCGCCCCGAACTGCCCGACCACCTGTCCATCGACCCGCGCAGCCCGCATCACGTCGCCGCCGTGTTCGAGCACGACATCGGCATCCTCTTCAACGGCAAGGAACGCAAGGACGTCGAGGAGTACTGCGTCTCCGAAGGCTGGATCCGCGTCCCCGCCGGCAAGACGTTGGACCGCAAGGGCCAGCCGATGATGATCAAGCTCAAGGGCAAGGTCGAAGCGTTCTACAAGTGACGCTCAGCTCCTCGGCCAGCTGATCGCCACCCACAGGCCGCCGCCCTCGCGGTGGCCCATCGCGATGCGGCCGCCGTGTGCCTCGGCGATCTCGCGCGCCAGCGCCAGGCCCAGGCCGCTGCCGCCTCGCTTGGTCGAATAGAACGGCATCAGCGCCTGCGACAGCTGCGCCTCGGTCATGCCCGGGCCGCGGTCGCCGACCTCGATGCGCCAGTCCTCGCGCGCCACCCCGCCGATACCCACGCTCAGGCTCACGTCCTCCGGCGCACTGCCGGATTCATGCGCGTTCTTCAGCAGGTTGATCAGCGCCTGCTCCATCTGCGCGGCGTCGAAACGCCCCGGCGCCGCGGGCAGCTCGCCCGTCAGTGCGAAGGGGTAGTGCGCGCCCAGCGATTCGACGAAGGGGCGCCACTCGACCGGCGCCAGCACCGGCGCGGGCAGCTTGGCGAAGCTCGCGTAGCCCGCCAGGAACTGGTGCAGGTGCTTCGCGCGATCGCCGATGCTGGCGAAGACGCCAGGCACGCGCTCGTGCATGCCGCGTCGCGACAACTCCGCGCCGCTGTGCGCCAGCGACGAGATCGGCGCCAGCGAGTTGTTCAGCTCATGGCTGATCACGCGGATCACGCGCTTCCAGCTCGCCACCTCCTGCCGCGACAGCTCCTTCGTCATGCGGCGCAGCAGCCGCAACCGGTGCGGCTGGCCCTGCAGCCGGAAGTCGCGCATCGACAGGTGATAGCGCTCCTCCTGCCCGTCCTGCATGACGCTGAAGAGACCGTCCTGCGCGCCCGCGAAGGCCAGGCGCAGGTCTTCCGGGGCGTCGGCCAACAGCTCCTCGAGGCCGCGTCCGGCCAGGCTGCGGCCCTGGTCCATCAGCTGCCGCGCGGCGATGTTGGCGTAGGCGATGCGCTCGTTGGCGTCGGTCAGCAGCAGGGCCACCGGCGTGTTCTGCACCACCGTGTCCAGCAGCAGCTCGCGTTGCGCGAGGTGGCGGCGCTGTTCCCGCAGCGCCAGGCCCAGCTCGCTATGCAGCCGCGTCAGCGTCGACAGCTCCGACAGCCCCCCGGGCGGATCCGCGGCGATGCCGCTGCCGAACTCGCCGTCGCGGTAGCTGAGCACCGTGCTCTCCAGCGCGCGCAGCAGCCGCGTCAGCGGCATGAGCAGCAGGCTGGCCAGGCCCCAGACGATGGGCAGCATGAGCAGGAAGGTCAGTCCGACCGCGGCGGCGCTCCAGGTGCCAGGCGGCTCGTGGCCCATGGACCGGAGCACCTGCGGCAGCGGCCACAGCGTCAGGGTCAGGTGGATCAGGACGGCCGCGACGGCCGCGGCGATCAGGCACAGCGCCAGCCGCATGTGCAGCGAGCGGTGCCAGCCCGCGCGCCGGGACGCCGGGCGCCGCCGCGGCGACGCGTCGTTCATCCGACGTCCAACCCGTAGCGCTCCATGCGGCGATACAGCGCCTGGCGCGAGAGGCCCAGCGACTGCGCCGCGCGGCTGATCACGCCCGAGGCCGATTCCAGCGCGGCGACCACGGCCTCGCGGCTGGGCTCGTCCAGGTTGCGCGAGGCCAGCGCCGACGTGAGCAGCGATGCGGCGGGCAGCGCCAGGTCCTGCTCGCCGATCACGCGGTCGGGCGCCAGCAGCGCGGCGCGCTCGATGGCGTTCTTCAGCTCCCGGACATTGCCCGGCCACGGGTGCGCCAGCAGCGCCTCGCGCGCGCCATCGCCGAGCGTCGCGCGGCCGGCGAGGAAGTGCTCCGCCAGCGGCAGGATGTCGGCCACGCGCTCGGCCAGTCCGGGCAGCGCGACCTCGATCACGTTGAGCCGGTAGTACAGGTCCTCGCGGAAGGTGCCGGCGCGCACCATCGCGCGCAGGTCCGAATTGGTCGCGGAGATCACCCGCACCGTCGTCTGCCGCGAGCGGCTGGAGCCCAGGCGCTCGAAGCGCCCCGTCTCCAGCACGCGCAGCAGCTTCACCTGGCCGGCCAGCGGCAGGTTGCCGATCTCGTCGAGGAAGAGCGTGCCGCCGTCGGCGGTCTCGAAACGACCTTCCCGCGCCCGCGCCGCGCCGGTGAAGGCGCCGCTCTCGGCGCCGAAGAGCTCGGCCTCGATGAGCTCGCCCGGCAGCGCGCCGCAGTTGATCGCGACGAAGGGGCCGTCGGCCACCGCCGAGTTGGCATGCACGATTGCCGCGACGCGTTCCTTGCCGCTGCCGTTGGGGCCGGTGACCAGCACCGGCGCGGCAGAGCGCGCCACCTGGCACGCCAGTTCCAGGCAGCGCAGCAGCGCCGCGGATTCGAAGACCAGGCCGTCGAGCCGGTAACGCAGCCGCAGCTCGTTGCGGCGCTGGCGTTGCTCGTTGCGGGTCTCACGCAGCGCGCGGCCGTTCTCGGCCAGCTCCAGCAGGTTCTCGACCGTCGCCAGCAGCTTGGTGTCGTCCCAGGGTTTGGCCAGGTAGTCCGCCGCGCCGGCCTTCACCAGCGCCACCGCCTGTTCCAGCTGCGTCCAGGCGGTCAGCAGGATGATGGGCAGGTCGGGGTGGCGTTCGCGCAGCTGCTGGAAGAGCGCGCGGCCTTCTTCGCCGGAGGTGGTGTCGGCGCTGAAGTTCATGTCCTGGATCACCAGGTCGACGCGGCGCTGCGCCAGCAGCGCCAGGCCCTCGGCCGGCGAGGCCGCGTACAGCGGATCGATGTCGTGCAGCGAGAGCAGCAGCGACAGCGCCTCGCCGACACCGGCATGGTCATCGATGATCAGGACGGTTCTCATTGGAGGCGCAGCATAGCAATGGGAACGACGGGAACGATGGGAACGATGGAAGGAGGGGCGCCGTCGGCGCCCCGTGAGCCATCAACCGCCGCGCAACGCGGCCACCGGCGGCAGCGCCGCGGCGCGGCGCGCCGGCGCGAACACCGCGATCTGGCCCAGCGCCCAGAGCACCAGCGCCCCCAGCGGCAGGTAGACGAAGGGCAGCCGCGGCAGCTCGTAGCTGCGCATCAGCAGCAGGCTGATGCCGTACGCGCCGATCATGCCCAGCACGATGCCGGCGGTGGACAGCAGCAGGTTCTCGGTCTGGAAGTAGCGCAGGATCTGCCCGCGCGTGGCGCCCAGCGCGCGCCGCGTGCCGATCATGCGCGTGCGCTGCTGCACCCAGAAGCTCGCCAGCCCGACGATGCCGAAGGCCGTCACCACCAGCAGCCCGACGCACACGCCGGCCAGCAGCTGGATCATGGAGCGGTCCTGGCGGTAGTAGTCGTTGCGCTGCTTGATGAAGGTCTCCTGCTCGCGGATCACGCGACGCAGGCCGGGGCTGTTGCCCAGCAGCTTCTCGCCGGCGGCCTTCAGCACGGCCTCGGGATTGGCGCCGGGCGCGACGCGGATCATGAAGGTGCCGCCGCGGAAGCTCGGCTGCACCGGCATCAGCATCGTGTGCAGCGCGTTCTCGTCCTGCGAGCCCGGGCTCGGCGAGGCCAGGCTCTCCACCACGCCGACGATGCGCTGGGGCTCGTTGCCGTAGACGTAGATCGCCTTGCCCAGCGCCGACTCGCCCGGGAACAGGCGTTCCGCCATGCGCTTGTTGATGATGGCCGCCGGCACGCGCGGGTCGGGGTTGCTGTCCAGTGTCGAGCCCAGCACGTACTCGTCGGGCTGGAAGTCGCGTCCCTCCACCAGGCGCAGGCCCATCGTCGCGATGAAGCCCGGGCCGGCCGTGTAGTGGCCGGCGACCACGCGGCTGGAGGTGTTGCGGTCCGCGCTCATGCGCACGCTGGAGTTGTTGGAGTTGCGGCCGAACGGGTACTGGTTGGTCAGGCTGGCCGACACCACGCCCGGCACCTGCCGCAGCGCCACGAGGTCGGCCTGCGTCTGCGGCTCGGGGTTCTCGACCCGGGCCATGCTTGAGAGGGAGAGCACCACCAGCGCGTCCTCGGCCATGCCGGTGGGGGCGTAGATGCGTTCGAAGCGCTGGGCGATCAGGAACAGGGCGTTGCAGACGATCGCGCAGGTCAGCGCGATCTGCAGCACGATGAGCCCGGCGGCGGTCTTGTGACGCTTGAGCGTCGAGAGGATGGGCAGGATGTCCATGGGGCGGTCTCCTTGACTCGTCGGTGGTGCGGCGGCGCGTCGATGCGGCAGTGCGTCGAGGCGGCGGCGCGTCAGTGCGTCATTGCGTCTTGAGCTGGATGGCCGGCGTGATCTGGCACGCGCGCCATGCGGGCAGCAGGCCGGCCAGCAGGCTGGCCGCCAGGGACACGCCCAGCGTGGTCGCCAGCATCTCCCAGTCCAGTTGCGCGAGCTGGGCATAGTCCGACGGGTTCTGTCGCACCACCCACAACCCGACCCAGGTCAGCGCCAGGCCCAGCAGGCCGCCGACCAGTCCGAGCGTGCCGGCCTCGACCAGGAACTGCAGGAAGATCTGCCGGCGCGGCGCGCCGAGCGCGCGGCGCACGCCGATCTCGCCGCTGCGGCGCAGGCACTTGGCCAGCAGCAGGCCGACGGTGTTGGTCAGGCAGACGACCAGGAAGCCGAAGGCCAGCCACACCTGCAGCCGGATGTCGCTGGGCACGACCTTGTTCAGGTTCAGCCAGTCCATCACCGCGCTCAGTTTCGGATTGGCCGGCCGCTCGAACCGGCCCGCCTCGCGCTGCTGGTTGGAGTACTGCGTCAGGTAGGTGCGGTAGTCCGCGACCTGCTGGGGCGTGTCCAGCTGGACCCAGTACTGCAGCCAGGCGCAGGGCGTGTTGAGCGCGCGCGGATCCTGGCCGTTGGTGTCGCCCCAGCAGCTCATGTTGCCGGCGCCGCCGAAACGCAGTCCGAGCGAGGTGGACAGCGGGATGTAGGCGTCGCCCGGCTTGGCATAGGCGCCCAGCGTCAGGTCGAAGAAATGCGGTGCGGGCCGCCAGGGCTTGAGCACGCCGACGACGGTGAAGTCCTTGTCGCGCAGCCGCAGCGTCTTGCCGCGGCTGTCGATGCCGCCGAAGAGCTTGTCGTTGAGCTCGCTCGAGATCACCGCGACGCGCGCCTCGGCCGTGTCGTCCGCGGCCGTCCAGCCGTTGCCGTACTTGAAGGGCGTCTCGAACATCGCGAAGAAGTCGGCGGACGTGTATCGCGCCCCGGTGAAGAACGGCGGTTGCGCCGCGTCGCCGGAGCCGGCGGGGTCGATCGCCACGAACGAGCCCGTCATCATCACCTGATGCACGCCGCGCTTCTCGCGCAGCAGCGACTCCGCGTCGAAGCGGGTCAGCTGCAGCACGGGCTCGTCGCCGGGCTTCCAGTCGCGCTTGGATTCGGCGTCGAGCTGCACGTTGAACAGGCGGCCGCTCTTGCTGGGGATCGGGTCGCCGGACATGACATGGAACACCGTCAGCGTCGTCATGCAGGCGGCCACGCCCATCGCGATCGACAGCAGCATCAGCGTGGTCAGGCCGCGGTGGCTGCGGAAGGCCCGCAGGGCGAGTTCGAGGTAGTAGGTCAGCATGGTGGGTCCTCTCTCAGCTCACGGCTTGGCGGGCACGGGATTCAGCAGCGTGTTCACTGATGCCAGTTCGGGTTCGCCGAGCGCGCCGGCCGCCTGCTGCAGCAGCAGCTTGGACAGCACGTAGCGGTGGCGCGCCTGTTCCCAGGCGTTGCGGGCGTTGCTCTGCGTCTGGATCGCCAGCAGCAGGTCGGTCATCGTGCGCAGGCCCAGGTCCAGGCCGCTGCGCGTGGAGGCCAGCGCCTTCTCCGCGGCCTGCACCGCGGCGCCGGCCGTGCGCATCTGGCTCAGCGCGGACAGCACGGCCTGGTACTGCGCCTGGGTCTCGCGCGTCATCGAGCGGCGCGCGCTTTCGAGATCGTCGCGCAGTTGCTCGCGCTGGTAGATCGCCTGGCGCTTCTGCGACTCGGTCGCGCCGCCGGCGAAGATCGGGATCGTCAGCTTCAGGCCGACCGTCGTCGTGTAGCGGCCCGAATCCTGCGGCGCGACAGCCGGGCCGGACAGCCGCTGGCCGTCTAGGCCGGCGCTCAGCGTCGGCAGGTGCGCGGCGCGCGCGGCGGCGACACGCTGGTCGCCGGCATTCACCGCCAGCGCGGCGGCCTGCAGCGACGGGTTGTCGCGCAGCGCCTGCGTCACCCAGGCCTCGGGGTCGGCCGGGTCGGGCATCAGCATCGCGAGGTCGGGCGCGAGCGGCTTGAGCTCGCCCGGCATGCGGCCGGTGATCTGCGCCAGCGCCTGGCGCGCGTCGAGGAGGTCCTCGCGCACCGAGGCGGTGTTGCCGCGGGCCAGCTCGTAATACGCGCGGCCTTGCTCGACGTCCAGCGACGCGGACAGCTGCGCATCGAAGCGCGACTGCGCCTGCGCGACCTGCTGGCCGTAGACGTCCTCGATCGCCTGCGCGGTCTGCAGCGTGGCCTGCGCGTTGAGCACGCCGAAGTAGGCGCGGGCGACGCGGGCGCAGAGGTCGGCCTCGGCGGCGCGCACGCGGGCGTCCTCGGCGCTGACCAGCGTCTTGGCCGCATCCCAGCTGCGCAGCCGGCTCAGGTCGACGAGGACCTGGTTCAGGCTGTGCGTCAGCTGGTGCTGGCGGCCGTCGTCGCGGGTGTGCGATTCGCTCAGCTGCGCGGTCCACTGCGGCAGCAGCTGCGCGCGGGCCTGGACGGCGATTTCCTGCTGCTCGCCGCGCACCGCGCGCGCGCCGGCCAGCAGCGGGTCGGCGGCGCGGGCCTGCGCGTAGATCTCGAGCAGATCCTCGGCGGCGGCCGGCAGGCAGCAGCCTGCGCAGAGCACGGCCACGGCGATCGCCGGCAGCCGCACCATCGTCGACAGCACGGAGCGCGCCGGACGAGAGGGCCGGACCGAGCGTCCCGGCTCCGCCGCGCGTCTCGAAGGGAAGGGCAGTCTCATGGTCGGGCGCAGGCTCAGGCCGAGGTGGGGGTGAGGGGCTTGGCGGCGCGCAGCAGCTCGGGGTCCATGTGGAGCTCGGCGGCGATGTCGACGACCTGGCCGTCGATCACGTGCACGTTGCGCTGCGCGCGCGCGGCGAGCTGCGGATCGTGGGTGACCATGACGATGGTGGCGCCGTCGCGGTGCAGTTCCTCCAGCAGGTCCATCACGCTGCGCGCCATCGCGCTGTCGAGGTTGCCGGTCGGTTCGTCGGCGAGCAGCAGGCGCGGCGAGCCTGCGAGCGCGCGGGCGATGGCCACGCGCTGCTGCTGGCCGCCGGAGAGCTCGGCAGGGTAGTGGCGCTCGCGCGCCGACAGCCCCACGCGGGCCAGCGCGTCGCGGGCGCGCTGCTGGCGCTCGGCGGTCTTCATGCCGCGGTAGCGCAGCGGGACCTCGATGTTGTCCAGCACGTTGAGGTCGGGGATCAGGTTGAAGGCCTGGAAGATGAAGCCGATCTTCTCGTTGCGCATGCGCGAACGCTGCGTGTCGTCCATGCCGCTGACGTCCACGCCGTCGAGCTGGTAACGGCCGCCGGTGAAGGCCTCGAGCAGGCCGGCGATGGTCAGGAAGGTCGTCTTGCCCGAACCCGACGGCCCGGTCACCGCGACGAACTCGCCTTCGCGCACGTCCAGGTTGAACTCGCGCAGGGCGTAGGTCTCGATCATTTCGGTGCGGTAGACCTTGGAGAGCGATTGCATCTTCAGCATGAGGTTCCTCGCGGGCGTTGAATGGGTGGAAATCGTTGATGGAAGGCGGTGGTGCGGGCGGCGGCTGGCGGTGGGCTCAAGCGGTCGGCGTCACGGGCTCAGCGTGACGCGCTCGGCGCCGTCGAAGGCCTGCGTGCCGGAGACGATGACCTGCTCGCCGGGTTTCAGGCCTTCCAGGATCTCGACCTTGGACAGGCTCTGCGCGCCCAGGCGGATGGGGCGCTTGACCGCCTGGCCGTCCTGCACGACGTAGACGAAGCGGCCGCCGCCGTCCTCGACGAAGCTGCCGCGCGCGACGGTCAGCACCTTGTCGCGGCGGTCCAGCAGCACGCGCACCGACAGGCGCTGGTTCTGCCGCAGTTGATCCGGCGTGGCGCCGTCGAAGCGCAGGCGGGCGGCGACCTCGTTGTTGACGACTTCCGGCGACACCGTGCTGACCAGGCCCTTCCACTGCCGGCCGTTGCCGGAGATCTCGCCGGGCATGCCGATGGCGAGGTCGCGGGCGAAGCTCTCGGGCACCTGCATCTGCACTTCCAGCGCGCTCAGGTCGACGACGGTGAGCAGGCCCACGCCGGCCGCGACGTTGGCGCGCTCGGCCACCAGCAGCTGACCGACCTGGCCGTCCACCGGCGAATGCAGGTCGAGTTCCGCGACCTGGCGCTCCAGGTCCTTCACCAGCAGCTGCTGGCGTTGCAACGCCTGCTGCTTGGACTGGAGCTCGAACTTCAGGCTGTCGTCCTTGAGGCCCAGACCGGCCTGCGCGTGCGCGGCGGTGATGCGGGCCTTCTCCATCGCGTCGCGGGCCTTCTCGACCTGCATGCCGGCGACGGCGCCGGCCTCGAAGGCCTTGGTCTGGCGGTCGAGGTCGTTGCGCGCGGTCTGCAGGTCGATGGCGGCGTTCTCGTACGCGGAGCGCAGGGCGGCGCGCTGTTCGCGGCCGTCGACCTCGGCGCGCAGGGCCTCGGTGCGGAGCGCGTCGGCGTTGCTCTGCTCCTGCGCGAGCTTGGCGCGCAGGTCGGGGCTGTCGATGACGCCGAGCAGCTGGTTCCTGGCGACCTTGTCGCCGGCCTTGACCTTGAGCACCAGGTTGCCGCCGTGCAGCGCGTAGACGGTGGGGCTCATCGCGGCGACGACCTTGCCCTCGCCGGCGACGTCGCGCACCAGCGGGCCGATCTCGACGGGGGCGACCGACAGGCGCTGCAGGCTGACCGAGTTGCCGCTGCCCAGCATCCGCTGCACGGCGGGCGCGGCGGCGAACGCGGCGATCAGCAGGCCCGCGCCGGCCAGCGCCAGCCAGAGGCGGCGGCGTCCCTGGGGGCGGGCGAGGGGAACGTCTTGTCCGGAGGTGTCGCGAATCATGAGGTGTCCGAGTGCGGCGTCGTGTGAGAACTGCCGCACTTGTTCGCAAGCCCCGTGCCAGGCTGCGTTTCCTCAGATTTCCTTTTCAGATCAACGACTTGTGGTCATCGATGTCCGCCCGCCGAGTGTCCGCGGACACTTGGACGGACACTCGGACGGACAGTGTCCGGAACCGCCTTATTTCGCGAAGCTGTCCCGCAGCCCGGTGATCTTGTTGAACACCGGCGCTCCCGCGCGGTGGTCGACGCGATCGGCGACGAAGTAGCCGTGGCGTTCGAACTGGACCTTGGTGTCGGGTGCGACGTCCTTCAGCGACGGCTCCAGATAACCGGTTGTCACGCGCTTGGACGCCGGGTTCAGCAGCTCCAGGAAGTCGCGGTCGCCGGCATCGGGCTGGGCTTCGGTGAACAGGCGGTCGTACAGGCGCAGCTCGGTGGCGACGCCTTCATGCACGCCGACCCAGGTGATGACGCCCTTGACCTTGACCGCGTCCGCGCCGGGCGTGCCGCTCTTGGTGTCCGGGACCAGCTTGGCCAGCACGGCGGTGATGGTGCCGTCGGCATCCTTTTCGCAGCCGGTGCACTCGATGATGTAGCCGTACTTCAGGCGCGCCTTGTTGCCGGGGAACAGGCGGTGGTAGCCCTTGGAGGGCACTTCCATGAAGTCCTCGCGCTCGATCCACAGCTCGGGGCCGAGGCTGAACGCGCGCGTGCCGAGCTCCGGCACATGCGGATGGGCCGGCGCGGAGCAGGGCTCGCGGTGCTCGGCCGAGCCGAAGATCTCCGCGTAGTTCTCGAGCTTGAGCTTGACCGGATCCAGCACCGCCATCGCACGGGCGGCCTGGCCCTCGAGGTCGGCGCGCAGGTAGCCGTCCAGCACCGAGTACTCGATCCAGGCGTTGGTCTTGGACGCGCCGGTGCTCTCGACCATCGCGCGGATGGATTCGGGCGTGTAGCCGCGGCGACGCATGCCGACCAGCGTGGGCATGCGCGGATCGTCCCAGCCGTCGACGTGGCCCTCGTCGACCAGCTGGCGCAGCTTGCGCTTGCTGGTGACGACGTAGGTCAGGTTCAGGCGGCCGAATTCGTACTGGTGCGGCAGCGGGCGGGCGAGCAGGCCGCCTTCGGCCAGGTGCTCGACCAGCCAGTCGTAGAACGGGCGCTGGTCCTCGAACTCCAGGGTGCAGACGCTGTGGGTGATGCACTCCAGCGCGTCCTCGATCGGATGCGCGTAGGTGTACATCGGGTAGATGCACCACTGGTCGCCGGTGTTGTGGTGCGTCGCGCGGCGGATGCGGTACAGCGCCGGATCGCGCAGGTTGATGTTGGGCGACGCCATGTCGATCTTGGCGCGCAGCACCATCGATCCGTCCGGGTGCTTGCCGTCGCGCATCTCGCGCAGGCGGGTCAGGTGGTGTTCCGGCGGCAGGTCGCGGAAGGGGCTGTTCCTGCCCGGCGTGCCGAAGTCGCCGCGATTGGCGCGCATGTCCTCGGCGGACTGCTCGTCGACGTAGGCCAGGCCTTGCGACACCAGGTACTCGGCGCCGCGGTACATCAGGTCGAAGTAGTTGCTGGCGTAGAACAGGTGGGAGGTCTCATGACCGTTCGCGTCGGCGGCGTCCCAGCGCCAGCCCAGCCACGCGACCATCTCCTTGATCGCGTCGACGTATTCCTGCTCTTCCTTCTCCGGGTTGGTGTCGTCGAAACGCAGGTGGCAGATGCCGCCGTAGTCGCGCGCCAGGCCGAAGTTCAGGCAGATCGCCTTGGCGTGGCCGATGTGCAGGTAGCCGTTGGGTTCGGGTGGGAAGCGGGTGCGGATCTTCGCCGGGTCCAGCGGGCCGGCGGCGTGGTGCGCCGCGTCGCCCGGGCTGCCGCCGAAGTGGCGCGCCGGCTGGAAGCCCTGTTCCAAATCGCGCTCGATGATCGCGCGCAGGAAGTTGCTGGGCTTGACGGCGGCGTCCGTCTTGTCGGGCGCGTGCGCGCCGGCGGTCTTGTCAGGGCTGGACATCGATGGGTGAAGTCTCGAAGAGAGGTCGAGGATTCTACGTGGGCCTGGGATCGTCGCCCTCTGGCGGGGACGTTCGGCGGATGTCGCCCATCGCGGGGCCCGGCAATGTATTGCTAGCTCTTTTGAAGCAGGGGCTTGCCCGGATGGGCCGGAAGTGCGCGGGGCGTCGGGAACATCGGAGCCATGGATGCGAATCGGCGACTCTAGAAGACTCTCGGGTTCACCTGACAACCAACGAAAACGCCGATGCGACATCCCGAATCCGCCGTCCCGCCCGCTCCAGTGCCAGCAGTGTCCGCAGCACGTGACGTGCCCAAGCGCCGCCTTGCCGATGAAAGCGACGATCTGGTCCTCGCCCAGGCCCCGCACGACGAGGCCCAAGCCGAGGCCGAGGTGCCGCCCATGGTCGACTCGCAGGTCACCGTCGTGACGGATGACGGATCGCGAGACGAGGGTGACGACCCCGCAACGGTGATCGCGGCGAGTTCCGACGGCTCGACCGAGAAGTCCGTGGCCGCCATGGTGGTGTGGCTGGTGGGCGCGACCCTCACCGCCGGCTCGGCGGCCTTCCTGGCCGGAGGATCGGACCGCGGCGGCTTGCCGCCGCCCCGGCCGGAGCCGCAGCCGGAGCCCAGGCCTGAACCCTTGCCGAGACCGAAGCCGGAGCCGGAGCCAAGACCCGACCCCGTGCCGGACCCGAAGCCGGATCCGAAACCTGAACCCACGCCTGATCCGAAGCCCGAGCCCACGCCGGAGCCGAAGCCCGAGCCCGCACCGGAACCGAAGCCTGAGCCCACGCCGGAGCCGAAGCCTGAGCCCATGCCGGAGCCGAAGCCCGAGCCGCCACCGGAGCCGAAGCCCGAGCCCACGCCGGAGCCGGAGCCCGAGCCCACGCCGGAGCCGGAGCCGCAGCCCGATCCGAAACCGCCGCACGACGACGTCGCGCCTGCCGCGCCGACGGCGATCGTGAGGAGCGCCGGCCGAGACAACTACCCGATGGCGGGCGGCGTCGACTTCCACGCTGGAAACGTCGTCAACCGGGACACCTGGCTTCAACTGGGCCTGGAGGAGCGGGCGCATTGGACTTACAGCATCGACGGCGAAGACCATCTTCCCGGCCACGGGGACCGTCTGAACCTCGACGCGTTGAAGCGTGAAGGCCCTCACCAGGTCCGGATCCGGCAACAGGATGAAGCGGGCAACTGGAGTCGCGACACGGTGCTGGACCTGACGGTGGACAACACCGCGCCTGTCGTGAAGGCGACCTACTCTCCTGCGATCGGGACGTCCAAGGTCCAGACCTACGCCTTCCAGGCCGACGAGGATGCACAGATCCTGTTCGTTCCGGTCGGCACCGCGCATGGCGAGACTCCGCAGAGCTATCTGGCCGGATGGCACGGCCAGGGCATGCTGGAGAAGGGTGGCGAGACCGGGCACGAAATGTTCTGGCGGGCGCAGCCGGCGAACGCCATGTACGTGGTGCTGGCGGTCGACAAGGCGGGCAATGTCTCATTCGTCCCGATGAGCGGGCGCGACGGCGCAACAGGGCCTGCGCCGGCCGCGGTCGCGCTCGACGGGAGCGGGCAGCTCGTCGAGAACCGTGTTGCCACCGCGGCGCCGGATCCGTTCGACGGCCGCTCGATCGCGCGATCGACCCGGGATGCGGATCATCTTCAAGGCAGCGACAGGGCGGACATCTTCAGCTGGGGCGATCGTCCGACGGCGAGCGCGCCGCAAGTCGACTGGATCCACGGCTACAGCAAGGCGCAAGGGGACCTCGTCGACGTGCGCGGCGTACCGGCGGGCGCGGCGTCGACGGACGAACTCGGCAAGTACCTGCGCAAGGAGGTGCTGGCGGATGGCACGGTGTCGCTGTGGATCGACTACGACGGCAAGGGCGAGACTTTGCCGGGCAACTTCGATCAGCAGATCCTGGTGACGTCGCAGTCCGGCGCCGACATGCTGGTCAGGCTCGGGCAGAACGGCGCGCCGGTCGTGATCTGACGGCGCTCACATCGCCCGGAACAGGTGCCCGTACATGCGGCTCACCGCCAGCTTCTCCGGCCGGCGGCGCAGCCGCAGGGTGAGCTTGCCGGTGTCGTCGCGCTGGACGCGCTCGATCGCGTCCACGTGCACGATGTGCCCGCGGTGCACCTGCCAGAAGCGGTTCGCGTCGAGTTGCGGGAGCAGCTCGCGCAGCGAGATCCGGACCAGATACTCCTGGTCGGCGGTCATCACGCGGACGTACTTGTCCGCGGCCTCCAGGTAGACGACGTCGTCCACCGGCACCAGCACGATGGACTCGCCGACGCCGACCTGCAGATGCCGCAGCGGCGCCGACGCGCCGCCGACCGTCGCGGCGGTCGCGCCGGACGTGTCGCTTGCCGCGGATGCGCCAGTCGACGGCGTCGTCCCGACGCCGAGCAGGCCGCGCAGCTGCTCGATCGCCGATTCCAGCGCCGCCGGCGGCTGTTGCCGCTGCGCGAGCGCGGCCTTCAGCCGTGACACCGTCTGCGCGAGCCGCTCGCGCTGCACGGGCTTGAGCACGTAGTCCACTGCCGCGCGGTCGAAGGCCTGCAGCGCGAACTGGTCATAGGCGGTCACGAAGACCAGCAGCGGGAACGGCGAACCGCCGGCGGCCGCGGGGTCCCCGTCGGTGTCCCAGTCGTCGGCCAGTTGCGCCGCGGCCTCCAACCCCGTCATGCCGGGCATGCGGATGTCGAGGAAACAGACCTCCGGCCGGTGCCGCAGCGCCAGCGTCACGGCTTCCTCGCCGTGCGCGGCCATCGCGACGATTTCCAGTTCGGGCCAGAGCGCCTTCAGTTCCTGGCGCAGGTGCGCGGCCAGCAGTTCTTCGTCTTCGGCGATCAGGGCGGTGGGCATGGACACTCCTCCGAGGGTTTCGTATCGAATCAGCGCGTGGCGCAGGACAGGGGATCAGGTGTCGCCGCCGACGCCGGGACCGACGGGGGCGAAGGCATCGGCATGCGGATCCGCGCCCGCGTGCCGCCGCCCGCCGGGCGGGACAGGTCCAGGCGCGAGAGCTCCAGCCGCGCCTGGGGGCCGCAGGCCACGGCCAGACGGTCGCGGACCTGCACCGTGCCGAAGCCGCTTTCCGGTGACCGGGCCGCCTCGGCGTCGAAGCCCGCGCCGTCGTCCTCGACGTCCAGCCACAACTGACCCTCGGCCTCGGCCGCCCGCACCCGCAGCGTGCCGCCGCCGACATGCGGCTCCAGGCCGTGCTTGATGGCGTTCTCCACCAGCGGCTGCAGCAGCAGCGGCGGCACCGGCGCCTCGCGCAGGGCCTCGGGCAGGTCGAACTCGAAGCGCAGCCGGGATCCCATCCGGACCTGCATCAGCGCCAGGTAGTCGGCCAGCCGGGCGAACTCGTCCTTCAGCGGATGACGCTCGGCGCGGGAGGCCGACAGCGTCGCGCGCAGGAAGGCGATCAGGTGGTCCAGCATCGCCTGCGCCCGGTCCGCGTCCATGCCGATCAGCACCCGCAGGTTGGCCAGCGTGTTGAACAGCATGTGCGGCTCGAGCTGCGATTCGAGCAGTCGCAGCTGCGTCTCGGCAGCCTGGCGGCGCAGGGTCTCGGCGCGGGCTTCGGCGGCGGCGATGCGGTGGCGGGAGAGGAAGAACAAGGTCGCACCGAAGCCGGGGATCAGCGCGATCACCATCACGCTGAGCACGCGGCGCAAGGGGCTGGAGAGCAGGCTCTTCTCCTGCAGCCCCGTCACCATATTGCCGGCCTCGACACCCAGGCTGTAGCCGACGAGGGTGCCCAGCACCAGGCACAGCACCATCAGCGGCCAGCCCGGCCAGTCGAAGGGCTCGGCCGGTGCGCGGCCGACGCGGGCCAGCAGGCGCCAGCGGAGCCAGCCCAGCCCGTAGCGCAGCAGGTTGATGCTGGCGGCGCAGAACAGCGAGATGAAGAAGCAGTAGATCAGCGTCGGGCGCAGGGGCTGGTTGAAGATGGCCACCAGCGACAGGGAGACCACCACCGTCAGCGTCAGCACGATGAGCACGTGCCGGACGATCCAGCGCACGGGCGGGGAGAGGGACAGGGGGGTCATGGGGGAGGAGTGTCGGCGATCGGGGCGAAGGGGCAGTGGCTCTATCCGCGGCTCAGGCCGCGACCGTGTCGCAGGCCTGGGGGCGATGCGACAGGATGTTGGTCGCACGACCCAGGAAGGCGCCGCTGAACAGGCCGAAGGCGGCGCTGAAGGCCATGGCGTAGGTGGCGTTGTGGGCGTAGTCGGGATGCAGGGCCAGGTTCATGCCCGAGGCGAACTTGAGCACGAAGATGCCGAGCATCAGCATCATCGGCACCCAGCTGCCGGGGACGATGAAGCGGCGGCTGTCGGCGTCGTAGCGCACCTTGCCGGGCCAGCGCAGGGCGCGCAGGGTCAGGACGCCGGCGACGATGCCCAGCAGCCAGGCCAGGCCCGCCAGGCCGTCCAGTCCGAAGCTCTTCTCCACGCCCCAGGCGCCGAACACCAGCCACAGCGCCGGCAGCACGATCAGGCGCTTGGCGCGCATGGCGGTGGTGCTGGTCTGCTTGATGCCGAAGTACAGGATCACCACGAGGATCGCCCAGACGAAGCCGGGGATGTGGGACAGGATCTGAAGCGGGGTGGGGTGCATGGCGGGCTCCGGGGGCAGTGCGTTGTCGATGGGCTCGACTGTCGCCGTGCCCGCCCGGACCGGCCATGGGATTGCGACGGGGCGTCCGGTTCCGGCGCGAACGGTGGCCGGAAGGCGTGAAGTGCTTCAGTAGAAGTACGGCGAGCGCTTCGCCCACTCCGACTTCGGGTACAGCCGGTGCAGGGTCTGGAACATGGCCTTGGACTGGGCGCTGTTGTCCTTGTCCACGCAACCGCCCTTGGTCGACTGGATGCCGACGTACAGCAGCCAGGGCAGGTCGGCCGGACGGTCGGGGCGCCGGCTCTCGGCCAGCACCCACTTCGCATAGGCGCCCGTCGCGCTGCCGACCGTGCGCAGCGCGGCGCGCTCCCGGCCCACGGCGTCGAGGGCCGGCCAGCCAGGGCCGGCACCGGGCACCGGGTCCGGCTCAAGTTCGGC
>NZ_DASVNZ010000111.1:0-28996 GCF_036486225.1 Roseateles sp.
CAGTCCGCGCCGTCCGCGGCGCTGAGCGGCCAGGTCGATCAGTTGCGGCAGCTCTGGTCGCAGCGCAGCCGCGACGCCGGTGGACGCGTCGATGCCGAGTTGCTCGCCGCGCCCGAGGACGGCGCGGCGCGTCAGCGCTTCAAGTTGCGCGGCCTGGATCTGGCCGTGCTGCAGCAAGGCGGCAAGGAGACGCTCCGGCTGCAGCTGCCGGGCCAGCCGCAGGAGGGCTGCGCCGGCGGCACGGGCGGCAAGGCGATGCTGATCAAGGTCTCGCTGGACGGGGAGGGCACGCAGCAGCAGTTGCAGGCGCTGACGAAGGCGCTGTCGCCGGCGGGGCTGTCGGTGCAGGTGCAGGGCCCGGAGATCGTCTTCAGCGTCGCCGAGTCGCAGTGGCCCGCCTTGCGCGACGGTCTCACCTTGCGCGGCGAGGGCAAGCGATTCCCCAGCGGCCAGCCGGTGCGGGCGCTGCTGGAACCGGCGCCGGACGCGTTGCAGCCGCAGCGCTGGGACGTGAAGGACGCGGGCGGCCAGCGCCAGGCGTTGGGGCAGTTGCTGCAGGCGCAGCCCAAGGTCGCGCAGGCGCGGGCGCGCCTGCATGAGCAGCTCGAATCGGCCGCGCAGGAAGCGCCGGCCATGGCGCCGGAGCAGGCCGAAGCGCTCGCCGGATCGCTGGCCAGCATGTTGTCGGGCGCCGAGTACAGCGATGTCGGCGCGCTGCTGCCCGCGCTGCGGGGCATGCACCGGCAGCGGGTGCGACAGCTGCTGGCCGGCTGAGCGTCGTCAGTCCCGCGTTCGGTCCCGCGTCGCGGACATCGGGCTGGCGCGGGCCCGGCCCGTCACAGCTCGCCGAGGAAATCGTCCAGCACGAACGGGAAGCAGATCAGGTGCGGCGTGGACACGCTCCTGGCGTGTTTGAGGATCTCCCGCACCACGACCGAGTCCTCGCGGCAATCGCCGAGCGTCGCGCTGGCCACGCGAGGATGCTGGCCCTGCAGCTGGGCCAGCATGTCGTCCGTGTTGCGCGCCGCCAGCAGCGTGTCCTTGCTGTAGCGGTAGAGCACCATCCGGGCCGTGGGCATGGCGTAGCGCTGCGACGCTTCCGCCAGACTGTTGACCGTGAGGTGCGTGGCCAGGAGGTCATATTCGCCGCGTCTGTAGGCGGCGAGGAAGGACGGCAAGGGCGCGCCCTGGTCGTCGAGAACGGCTGTCGGGTCGTAGTGGAAGCCCTGGTACGCCACCAGGGCGTCCAGCGTGGGGCGCAGGTAGTCCGGGAGACGGTCCAGGTTGGCATGTGTGGCGTAGGGGTCGCGCGGTGCTCCCGCCGCGGCGCGGAGCGCGGCGTCCAGCGTGCGATGGATGTCGTAGGGTCCCGAGCCGCCGTAGACCACGCGTACCGTGGCCAGCCGCGACAAGGCCGGCAACGCGGCCATCGCCGAGAAGGCGCCCTGCGACAGGCCGATCACGCGCAGGTCCTGGCCCAGCTGGGCGCGGTGGACTTGCAGGAAGTACTCGCGCACCGCCGTGAGCATGTCCTCCGTGTGGGCTGAGGTGTCCTTGCCGATCACGAAGGCCTGCGGCAGCGCGGCGGATTCCCCGATGCCGATCAGGTCCGGCGCGAAGTAGACGTGTCCTTTGCCTGCGGCCCACAGGCCCGGCAGGAGCATGAAGTCGGCCCCGGAGGACGGGGCGGGTGCGCCGTGCTTGACGGTCGGATGTTGGCCCAGCACCAGCGGCAGTCCGCCGAGGTCGATGTCCGGGCCGCCGGAGGCCGACGTCGGGAACACCAGCAGCCCGCTGAGCGACACCGGCGCGCCTGCGGCGTCGGTGCTGCGGTAGACCACGCGTTTCACCTGCGCGTCGTAGCGCGCGCCGGGGGCGGCGATCCGCGGCAGTTCGACGCGCAGCAGGGTCCTGAGCAGGGGCTCGACCACATCCGGGATGTCGTGGGCCTTCAACTGCGTCGCGATGAAGGCGTCCGCCAGGGCGTTGATGCGGTCCCGGGGGATGCGGGAGGCGGACGGCAGCGACGGGAAGTCCACCGTCACGTCGTCGACCTTCAGCAATTGACCGCGCCGTTCCACGCCGGTGGCGAAGGTCGCCACGGATTGGCCATTGAGGAAGACGCCATAGGCGGTCGACGCCCGGAGATCCGCCAGCGGTTCGATCGTCATCGAACCCACGACACCGCCTCCAGGCTTGGCCTGCTCGGAGGCGGCTACGGTGCGGGTCGGGAGGATCGCGCCCGCGTCGTCCTTCAGCGCGAGGCTGGCGCAGGTGCCTGAGACCGCTGAGGTGTAGACGGCGGAGATCAGCGGGTTGACGACAGCGGTCCGGGTCTGACGTTCGGGCGTGAGCTTGAGAACCTGGCAGTCGGACATCCGGGGCGTGTCCTTCCTGTTCTGTTGGCCACCGCAGGCGGCCAGCAGCAGCGGCAGGACCAGGAACGCGTACGAGGGCAGGCGTCGCATCATCGTTCAGAGTCCGCCGACGAAGTCGTCGATCTGGAACGCGACGCAGAGGGTGTGGGTCGTGAGCTTGCTCTTGCTGTACCGGACGACGAGCTTCACCAGCTCCGAGTTCTCATGACAGCTGCCCCGCTGGACGCCGGCGAAGCGATGCCTCTTGTCGTTCAGCGCGGCCAGCAGGTCCTCGGTGTTCTGCGCCGGCACCAGCGTGTCGGTGTTGAAGTGGTACAGCTGCACCTGGGCCTGTGGCAGGTCATAGACCTGCGAGCCGGTGATCAGGCTGTTCGCGCCGAGTTGCCGGGCGAAGTCCCTGGTCTTGCCGTCCTTGTAGTCCGCCAGGAAGGAGGGCAGGAACTGGCCGCCGGCGTCGAAGACGAGCTTCGGATCGAAGACGTAGTTCCCGTAGGCCTGGAAGCTGGTCATCACGTCGCGGGTGTGGCTGGGCAGGAAGTCCAGGTTCTCGTTGATCGCATAGGCGTCCCGCGCGGCGCCGCCGGCGGCCAGCAGCGTGCCGTGGAAGGTCCGGTAGACGTCATAGGGGCCCTGTGCGGCGGACACGATGCGCACGGTGCCCTCACGGGACAGGTGCGGCAGCGAGGCGAACGTCGAATACGCGCCCTGGGAGCCGCCGAACAGGCGCAGGTCCGGGCCGAGGACGGCCAGGTGCTGTTGCCGGACATGCTCGCGGACCGCGCGCAGCAGGTCCTGTGTCTGGGCGGCGGTGTCGGCGGCCACGAGGTAGGCCTGCGGCAAGGTGCCGGTGTCGCCCACGCCGATCAGGTCCGGGGCCAGGAACAGGTGTCCCTTGCCGGCTGCGATCAGGCCGGGAATCCCGATCGTCGTGGCGGCGGAGGAGGGCGCGTCGGACGTGCTGCCGGTGGAGCCGCGTTGGCCGACGACGACCGGCAGGCCGTTGAAGTCGATCGGCGGTCCGCCGGGCGACTGTTCGGGGGCGATCAGCAAGGCGCTCAGCGTCACCGGATTGCCGCGTGCGTCGGCGCTGCGGTAGGTGACCTTGCTGATGTGGGCGCCGTAGCGGGCGTTCGGGCGGGCGATGTGCGGCAGCTCCGCCCGCAGTGCGGCCTCGAAGAGGAATTTCTTGATGTCGTTGCCCTTGGCGAGGCCCTCCGCGAAAGCGTCGAGGACGTCGTCGATGTCGCCCTTGCCGATGTGCGCGGCGTTGGGAAGCGACGGCAGGCGCAGGGGCTGGTCGGTGACCTGGACGACCGACCCCCGTCGTTCGCTGCCGGTGGTGAAGGTAGCGACCGTCTGGTTGTTCCAGCGCAGGCTGTAGGCCGTGCCGACCGCGAGCGCGGCGACGGGCTCGATCGTGCGTGTGCCGACGAAGCCGCCCTCCGGGTCGGGCCACTCGCTCTGCGCGACGACGGTCGTGGGGATGACGCTGGTCTGGCCTTGTCCCGCCAGCGTGAGACCGCCGCAGGCATCCGCCGTCGGAGCGGTGTAGACGACGGTCATCAACGGATCGATGAACGACTGCCTGACCGAGCCGTCCGGCGTGACGCGCAGGACCTTGCAGGCGACGGACGGATCCGGGATGGGAATGACGGTGCTGGCAGGAGCGCCGTCAGATGGCTTCGACCCGCCGCCGCAGGCGGCGACCAGGGCTGACAGGCTGAGCATGGAGAGCAGGGAAGGAGCGGTGAGGCGCATGGAGGAGGGGTGGTGAGTCGAAGCAGGGATCGTCGATGTCCCCTCGCTTCGGCTCAATGCGGCGGACGGGTAGTGCAGGCGGGCACGACCGACCCGTTGAAGGGGGTGGACCACTCAGATGCGGGGGTGGCGGCGGTCGATGGCCGGACCGGCGTCATCGAGGCGGCCGGCGGCTTATGTAGACTGCTTCCCCGATGAATCCGCCGGCCCGTTTCCCGATCGCAACGCCTGACCCCGGCATGGCCGCCGCGTCTCGCGACCTCCCGACGACCCCGCGCTTCGACCGGCTCGATGCGCTGCGGGGGCTGGCGATGGTCTGGATGACCGTCTTCCACTTCTGCTTCGACCTGAGCTTCTTCAAGGTCGTGGTGCAGGACTTCTACCGCGACCCGTTCTGGACCTGGCAGCGCAGCGGCATCGTCAGCCTGTTCCTGCTGTGCGCCGGCATGGGCCAGGCGGTGGCGCTGGCGCAGGGCCAGACGGCCTACCGCTTCTGGCGCCGCTGGGGGCAGGTCATGGCCTGCGCGCTGCTGGTGTCGATCGGCTCGTGGTGGATGTTCCCGCGCTCCTTCATCAGCTTCGGCGTGCTGCACGGCATGGCGCTGATGCTGATCCTGGTGCGCTTCGGCTTCTCCCGGCTGCCGACGGCCGCGCTGTGGGTGCTGGGCGCCGTCGCGATCGCGCTGCCCTTCTTCATCGCGGATCCCTTCTTCGACACCCGGACCACCAACTGGGTCGGCCTGGTCACGCGCAAGCCGCTGACCGAGGACTACGTCCCCATCCTGCCGTGGCTGGGCCCGATGCTGTGGGGCTGCGCGCTGATGCGCGTCGAGGCGGTGCGCCAGTGGATGCAACGCCCGCTGCTGCCGGCGGTCCGTCCGCTGTCGGTGATGGGGCGGTGGTCGCTGTCGTACTACATGGTCCACCAGCCGGTGATGATCGGCGCGCTGATGGCGGCGCGGCACTTCGGCATCCTGTGACGGGTGCGCGACAATCGCGCCCCATGAGCTCCTCTCCTTCCAAAACACAGATCCTGTTCGGCTTCCACGCCGTCACCGTGCGGCTGAAGACCGCGCCCGCCTCGGTGCAGGAGATCCTGTTCGACGCCACCCGCAAGGACCAGCGCATGCGGGGTTTCCTCGAGAAGGCCGAGGCGGCGGGCGCGAAGCTCGTCGAGAGCGACGACGACCGCCTCAAGGCGCTGTGCGGCACGCACCGCCATCAGGGCGTCGTGGCGCGGGTGAAGGCGGTGGCGCAGTCGCATTCGCTGGACGAGGTGCTCGAGCAGGTCGAGGGCCCGCCGCTGGTGCTGGTGCTGGACGGCGTGACCGATCCGCACAACCTCGGCGCCTGCCTGCGCGTGGCCGACGGAGCGGGCGCCCACGCGGTGGTCGCGCCCAAGGACCATGCGGTGGGGCTGAACGCGACGGTGGCCAAGGTCGCCAGCGGCGCCGCGGAGACCGTGCCCTACCTGATGGTGACCAACCTGGCGCGTTCGCTCAATGAGCTCAAGGAGCGCGACATCTGGGTGATCGGCACCTCGGACCAGGCGGAGAAGACCCTGTACGACCTGGATCTGACGGGACCGGTGGCGCTGGTGCTGGGCGCCGAGGGCGACGGCATGCGCCAGCTGACCGCGAAGACCTGCGACGAGCTGGTGCGCATCCCGATGCAGGGGGCGGTGGAAAGCCTGAACGTCTCGGTCGCGGCGGGCGTGTGCCTGTACGAGGCGCTGCGCCAACGGCAGAAGAAGGCCTGAGAAGGCCTGAACAGCGACGCGAGATAATCGCGGCCATTCCGGCGCCCACGAGGCGCCGTTCCAAACTCCGCATCCCCAAGCCCGGTAGCGCCCCATGCCAGTCATCGAAGTCACGCATCCCCTCGTCAAGCACAAGATCGGCCTGATGCGGGAGGGCGACATGTCCACCAAGAAGTTCCGCGAGCTGACCGGCGAGGTCGCGCGGCTGCTGGCCTACGAGGCGACGGCGGACTTCCCGCTCGAGAAGACGACGATCGAAGGCTGGTGCGGCCAGGTCGAGATCGACCAGATCGCGGGCCGCAAGGTGACGGTGGTGCCCATCCTGCGCGCGGGTCTGGGCATGCTGGACGGCGTGCTGGACATGATGCCCAACGCCAAGGTGAGCGTGGTCGGCCTGGCGCGCGATCACGAGACGCTTCAGCCGGTGAACTACTTCGAGAAGTTCGTCGGCAAGCTGGACGAGCGCACCGCGCTGATCGTGGATCCGATGCTGGCGACGGCGGGCTCGATGATCGCGACGGTGGACCTGCTCAAGCAGCGCGGCTGCAAGGACATCCGCGCGCTGGTGCTGGTGGCGGCGCCCGAAGGCGTCGCGGCGCTGAACAAGGCGCATCCGGACATCCGCTGCTGGACCGCGGCGATCGACTCGCACCTCAACGAGAACGGCTACATCATCCCGGGCCTGGGCGACGCCGGGGACAAGATCTTCGGGACGAAGGACGTCTGAGGGCTCGGCTCACGGATTGAGCGGCGGGGCGTCTGGTCCCGCTCAGGTTGCGATCATGTCTGGCTCCCTCGAAGTCACCTGTGCGAACGGCTGTTGCACGTGTGACCGGACTGGCGGCCATGGGCTACAGAGGCACGCTCGGGATGAGCGTGGTGTCGTACGAGTCGATCGATGCTGAGGGCGGTAGGCTCGGAAGCGCGTCGACCTCCGTCGAGGTCCGCATCAAGCTGGTCAGCGACGTCCGCCTCGACCGATGGGCCGAAGGACCTGTTGTTGAGCGCTTCCTGCTCGTCAGCGTTCAAGGGCAATCAGCTCGTCCAGCCTCGACACAAACAGCTTCAGTGCGTGCGAGGTATTGGCCTTGCTGTACCCGACGACCAGATCGATCGCGGGCTGCTCGCCCGCTAGTGGGCGGCTCACGACCGACCAGGGCAGCAGGTTCTCGACGTAGCTGGGAATCAACGCCAGGCCGCGCGTGGAGGCCACCAGCGACATGACCATGGCGGGGTTGTCCACGCCCTGTGTGGGCGTGAGCTGCACGCCGGAGCGCGCCAGGTAGTCGTCGATGACGGCCCGCAGAACGCGCGCCTTGTTGGCCATGCCTACGAACGGACTGCCCATCAGGTCCTGCGGCGTCACCGTCTCGTGCGCGGTCAGCGGATGGTCGCTGGGCATCAGCACCACCAGCGGCTCGCGGCCGACGGTCCTGTAGGCGAGGTCAAAGCCGGGCTCGGCGCGCATGAAGGCCAGGTCCAGCTTGCCGCGCGCCACGGCTTCGGCCAGGTCCGGCGAGTAGTCGCTGGAAACCGTGACGTCGATGTTCGGGAGCTCCTCGCGCAGCACGCCCATCGCCTTGGGAAGCCAGTTCATCTCCTGCCCCGTCAGGAAGCCCAGCGCAAAACGCTGCTTGGCCGGCTGCGCGGCACGCCGGGCGGCCTCGACGGCCGCGTCCACCTGCGTGAGCGCGAGCCGCGCGTGGTCGATGAAGGCCTTGCCGGCGGCGGTCAGCTCCACGCCGCGGGCGCTGCGTAGCAGCAGCGGCACGCCGACCTGATCCTCCAAATCGCGGATCTGCCGGCTCAGCGAGGGCTGCGAGGTGTGCAGTCGCCGCTCGGCGGCCACTGTCAGGCTGCCCGTCTCCGCGACCGCAATGAAGTACTTCAGGTGTCTCAGTTCCATCGTGCTTCCCATGCCTGCCAGGCATGCCGGCCAGCTTACAAAGTCTTTTTAAAGCGGGCCCACAGTCCCTAGATTTCGCTCCATGGCAGCGGCGACTGGCCCCTCTCTCGTAACCGGCCGGCCGACCGCACCCATGCATCGATTGTCATACCTCCAAGGACTGAAAACCATGAACGCACCCGTCATCCTCATCACCGGCGCCCTGACCGGCATCGGCCGCGCCACGGCCCTGGCCTTTGCCGACAGCGGCGCCCGCATCGTCATCTCGGGCCGCCGTGCCCAGGAGGGCAAGGCCCTGGAAGCCGAACTGGCCGCTCGTGGGGCCGAGGCCGTGTTCATCCAGGCCGACGTGCGCAAGGACGCCGAAGTCGGCCAACTGGTGGACCAGGCCGTCGCCCGCTTCGGGCGTCTGGACGCGGCCGTCAACAACGCCGGCACCGAAGGGCAGCCCGGCCTGATCGTCAACCAGACGGCCGAGAGCTACGCGGCCACCTTCGACACCAATGTGCTGGGCACGTTGCTGAGCATGAAGCACGAGCTGCGCGTGATGACGGCGCAGGGCAGCGGCAGCATCGTCAACATCTCGTCGACCTATGGCCACGAGGGGGCGGCCTTTGCCTCGGTCTATGCCGGCAGCAAGCATGCGGTCGAGGGCATGACCAAGTCGGCGGCGCTGGAAGTGGCGGCCTCGGGCGTGCGCGTCAACGCCGTGGCCCCGGGGCCGACCGACACCGGCATGTTGGACCGCTTCACTGGCACGCCGGAGAACAAGGCCGCGCTCGCAGCGGGCGTGCCCTTGGGCCGCGTTGGCAAGCCGGCCGACATCGCCGCGGCCGTGCTCTTCCTGGCTTCCGAAGGTGCCGCCTTCGTGACGGGTCAGATCGTCACGGTGGACGGCGGCAAGACCGCCGGCTGAGCCCGAGCCATCGCTCCCGGGGCACCCCAGCATTGGACCGTCAAGGGGCCTCGCCACCTCGATCTGGGTCGCGTACTTCGAACCCCAGGCCCTGCTGGACAAGCTGGGCATCGCTCACAACCCGGCTCGCTGAACGTGGGCCGCGACTTCACAGGACATCTCGACATGACACACAGCAACCACACCCCCACGCACACCCACCAGACTGCCCCGACCGAGTTCGTCGAGGCCAACGGCATCCGTTTCGCTTACCGCCGGTTCGGCAAGCCGGGCGGCGTGCCCGTCGTCTTCAACCAGCACTACACCGGCACCATGGACTACTGGGATCCGGCCGTGACCGACGGGCTGGCCCGGACGCGTGAGGTGATCCTCTTCAACAACGCCGGCGTGTCCAGTTCGTCCGGCGAGACGCCGGCCAGCTTCCCGGAGATGGGGGCCAATGCGATTGCCTTCATCCGCGCGCTCGGTCTCCAGCAGGTCGATGTGCTGGGCATCTCGATCGGCGGCTTCGTCGCGCAGGAGATCGCCCTTCAAGGGGGCGACCTTGTCCGCAAGATCATCCTCGTGGGCACCGGCCATCGCGGCAACGACATGACGGCCAGCCGCTCGACGGAAATCTTCTCCGAAACCTACGAGCCGCCCGAGCACCTGTGGCTGGCCGTGCACTTCGCGCCGTCGCAGGTCAGCCAGGAGGCCGGCCTCGCCTTCCTCGAACGCAAGTGGCGTCGCCAGGATCGCGATCCGGAGGTGAGCGCTCAGACCGTCGCGGCACAGGGCGAAGCGATCGACAAGTGGATCGCGCCGGACGAGAACGCGCTGGCCTACCTGAAGGCGATCGTGCAGCCCACGCTGGTTGTGCAGGGCAGCAACGACGTGATCATCCCGACGGCGCACTCGGTCACGCTGCAGCAGCACCTGCCGAACGCAGAACTGGTGATCTACCCCGACTCCAACCACGGCTCGATCTATCAGTACCCGGAACGCTTCGTCGCGCACGCCGAACAGTTCCTCGTCTGACAGGTTCATCCAACGGATTCGGAGATCCCCATCATGAGTTCACTCACAGGCAAGACCGCGCTCGTCACGGGCGCTTCGCGCGGCATCGGGCGGGCCACTGCCCTCGCACTGGCCAAGGCCGGAGCCCAGGTGCTGGTGCACTACGGCAGCAGCGAAACGGAGGCAGCCGCCGTCGTCGACGAGATCCGCCGCGCGGGCGGCAAGGCCGAGAAGATCGCCGCGGACTTGCGCTCGCCCACCGGGCCGCAGACGCTGGCGAGTCAGGTGCGCAGCATCATCGGCGGGCGGCTGGACGTGCTGGTCGCCAACGCCGGCATCGCCCGTGCGGCCTCCATCGAGGACACCACCTTGGAGGACTTCGACAGCCTCTTCGCGGTGAACGTGCGTGCGCCGTTCTTCCTCGTGCAACAACTGCTGCCCGCGCTATGCCAGGGCAGCAGCATCGTGCTCGTCTCCTCGCTGGTGGCTCGCAGCTCCGTGGGCACGCTGTCCGCCTACGCGGCCACCAAGGGCGCCGTGGACACGCTGGTGAAGCACTTCGCCGCGGCGCTGGGCGAGCGGGGCATCCGCGTCAACGCGGTGGCGCCGGGCGTCGTCGAGACCGACATGTCCAGCTTCACCAAGACCGACACCGGACGCGCCATGGCCCTGGGGCTGCAGGCGCTCAAGCGGCTGGCCCAACCGGACGACATCGCCGCGGCAATCGCTTTCCTGGCGTCGGACGACGCCCGCTGGGTCACCGGCGACACGTTGCGTGTCGATGGCGGATCCAAGCTCTGAACACAACCCAATTCGATTGAAGGACACCCCATGAAGCTCTATCACTCCACCTCGTCGCCAAACTCGCGCCGCGTGCGCATCTTCCTCGCCGAAAAGGGCCTGGCCGTTCCGCTGGTGCCCGTCGATCTCGGCCAGGGCGAGCAGCACGGCGATGCCTACCGCCAGATCAACCCGCGCCACGTGGTGCCCACCCTGGTGCTGGACGACGGCATCGCCATCGGCGAGGTGCCCGTCATCAGCCGCTACCTGGAGGACACGCACACCGAGCCGCCGCTGTTCGGCCGCACGGCCGAGGAGAAGGCGCTCACGGCGATGTGGGAGCGACGTATCGAACAGGAGGGTTTTGCCTCGGTGATGGAGGCCATCCGCAACAAGCTGCCGGGCCTGAAGACTCGCGCCGTGGCAGGGCCGCACGATTACGCACAGATCGCCGAGCTGGTGGACCGCGGCGCCCAGCGCGTGCGCAACCTCTTCGCCGACGTTGACGCCCGCCTGCGCGACTCGGCGTATGTGGCCGGCCCGCAGTTCTCGGTGGCCGATATCACCTTGCTCGCCACTGTCGACTTCGCGGCCAAGGCCATCGACGTGCAGATCCCCGAAGGCCTCACCGCACTGCGCAGTTGGCACGAGGCCGCCTCGCAACGGCCCAGCGCGAAGGCCTGAACGGCTGCTCGCACGGGCGCCGCATGAGCGGCGCTCCCCATCCATCTTTCAAGTCTTGTCATGCCTGAGCACACTTCCGGCGCGGCTGCCGCTGCGCCATCCAACACGGTCAACCCCTGGCTGGCCGTCTTCTCCGTGGCGCTGAGTGCCGCGGTGTTCTGCAGCACCGAGTTCCTGCCCGTGGGGCTGTTGCGCTTTGTCAGCCAGGGCCTGGACGTCAGCGAGGGCCGGGCCGGCCTGATGGTGAGCGTGCCCGGCGTGTTGGCTGCCTTGTCCGCGCCGCTCCTGACCGTGGTGGCCGGCAGGCGCGACCGGCGCCAGGTGCTGTGGGCGCTGGGCCTGCTGCTGGTGGCCGCCAACCTGACCGCCATGCTGGCGCCCAACTTCGGCACGCTGCTGTTCGGCCGCGTGCTGTTCGGTATCGGCCTCGGCGGCTTCTGGGCGATAGGAGCCGGCGTGGGCGGCCGCCTGGTCAGCGCCGCGTCGGCCGGCCGCGCCACGGCGATCATCTTCGCGGGCGTGTCCATCGGCATGCTGATCGGCGGCGCGGCGGGCGCGCTGGTCGGTGAGGTGTTGGGTTGGCGCGCCGGCTTCGGCATCGCGGCGGGGCTGTCGGTGCTGACGCTGCTCGCGCAGCTCGCCTTCCTGCCCCCTCTGCGTGTCGAGCAACGCATCCGCCAGCGCGACCTGCTCGGCGTCTTCGCGACGCCGCTCGGCCGCACGGGGATGCTTGCCATGGCATTCGCCCTTTATGGGCAGTTCGCGGCCTACACCTACGTGACGCCGCTGCTGTCGACCCAGGCCGGGTTCGGCGGCAAGGCCATCTCCTCCATCCTGCTGGGCTACACGCTCATCGGCCTGCTGGGCAACTTCATCGGCGGTGCCGCCGCGGGGCGCAGCGTCAGGTTCACGCTGGCGGCCAGCATCGCGGTTTCCGCGTTGTCAGTGCTGTTGCTGCCGTCGCTGGGCGGCAGCCAGGCCTGGGCGCTGGTCCTTGTCATCGCCTGGGGCCTGGCCTACGGCGCGATGCCCATCGCCCTGCAGATGTGGATGGTGAAGGCCGCGCCGGGGATGCATGAGGCCGGCATGGCGCTCTTCGTCGCGAACTTCCAGACATCCATCGCGCTGGGCTCCATGATGGGCGGCGCGGTCGTGGATAGCCTGGGCCTGCCACATGCGTTTCACCTTGCTGGCGCTTTGTGTGTCGTGGCACTGTTGGTCATCGGGCAGAGCAGCGTTCAGGCTTTGACGATGACCTCGAAGCCGCCGAAGATCATGCGCTGACCGTCGAAAGGCGTGGTCGCCGGATCGTGGTTCATGCGAGGGTCTTCCATCACCTTCTTCATGCCCTCGTCGCGCACCTGGCGCGACGGCCAGACGATCCACGAGAAGACCACCGTCTCGTCGGGCTTGCGCTGCACGGCCATCGGGAACGAGGTCACCTTGCCCTCCGGCACATCGTCGCCCCAGCACTCGACGACCTGGAGCGCGCCGTGGTCCTTGAACACGGCCGAGGCATCCTGCGCCAGTTGGCGGAAGGCCTCGCGCTTGGCGGTCGGCACGGCGATCACGAATCCATCGACATAGTCCATTGCGGTTCTCCGGTTGCTGGCGCGGCGCGATGCCGCCCCTGACATACGACGAATGGCGATGCGGGAATTCGACGCCCTGACGCTACAAACCTAGACCACCCCGAGCGCGCCGAGGACGCCACCCGCCAGCACCATCCACACGATACCGATCTTGGTCCGCATCGTCAGGACCACGGTCGCGACGATCATCGCCAGCGTCGCCCAGAGGTGGGCGGGATCGACGAGGTAGGGCGCCGCCAGCAGCCAGCCCGTCGCGATCATCAGGCCTAGCGTCAGCGGCGCCATGCCGACCGTGAAGGCGCGCACCCCCAGGTGCTCGCGGTTGTTGCGCGCCCAGCGCGTCGCCGCCACGACCAGCGTCGTCGACGGCAGCAGGATGCCGGCCATCGCCGCCGCCGCGCCCAGCAGGCCCGACACGTTGAAGCCCAGCACGGCGACGAACAGGATGTTCGGACCCGGCGCCGCCTGCGCCAGCGCGATCGAGCTGGTGAAGCTCTGGTCCGTCAGCCAATGGCGTTCATCGACCAGGTAGCGGTGCATGTCCGGTGCGGTCGTGATCGCGCCGCCGATCGACAGCAGCGACAGCATCAGGAAGTGCAGCATCAGCGCGCCCAGCTCGGACCAGCTCAAAGTGCCGACCAGCATCTGGGTCCATCCGGCATGAGCGCCGACCTGCGCGCCGACCTGGGCGACGGCATTCATGGGCGGACTCCCGCGCGGGCGCGCTTGAGCGCGATCAGCGCCAGCGTCATGCCCAGGCCGCCGACGCTCAGCACGATCCAGAACAGCGGCAGCTTCAGCCAGACCGTCGCGCCGAACACCAGCGCCGCGAGCGCCAGTCCGGGCGCCAGGCCGATGGGGTTCTTCTTCAGCGAGGGCAGCAGCTTGAAGCCCGTGGCCAGGATCAGTCCGGCCGAGACGGCGCCCATGCCGCGCAGCGCGCCGGTCATGCGCGGCGACGCCAGCCAGGTCGTCGACAAGGCCGCGAGGATCAGCACGATCACGGCGGGGAACAGCATCATCCCGGCGAGCGCCACCAGCGCGCCGCGCAGGCCGAAGAAGCGGTCGCCGATCATCAGCGAGATGTTCACGATGTTCGGCCCGGGCAGCACCTGCGCGACCGCCAGCGTCTCGACGAACTCCTCGCGCGTCATCCAGTTCAGCCGTTCGACCAGCTCCCGCTGCGCCACCGCCAGCACGCCGCCGAAGCCCTGCAGCGCCAGCCAGGTGAAGGCCCAGAAGAGCTTGGAGAGGGACTCGGGTTGCGAGAGCGGCAGCGGCGCGTCGTCCGTCGCGACGCCTTCAGGAGAGGAGGGCGGTCCGGAGGGCGACCCCGCGCTCACCGGTTCCCCTTCAGGACGTCCGGGTTGACGATGTTGGACGGCTTGCCGGCCATGTAGTTCAGGACGTTGTCGAAGGCCGCGTCGAAGTACATCTGGTAGCTGTCCTGCTCGACGTAGCCGATGTGCGGCGTGCACACGGCGTTCTCCAGGCGCAGCAGCGGGTGGCCCTGCAGGATGGGTTCGGACTCGAACACGTCGACCGCCGCCATGCCGGGCCGGCCGCGGTTCAGGCCGGAGACCAGCGCGCCGTCGGCGACCAGCTCCGCGCGCGAGGTGTTCACGAACAGCGAGGTGGGCTTCATCCGCGCCAAGTCCTCGGTGCTCACGATGCCGGTCGTCTCGTCCGACAGGCGCAGGTGCAGCGTCAGCACGTCCGCCTGCTCGAAGAAGGCTTCGCGGCTGTCGGCCGCCTGGTGCCCGTCGGCCTGCGCGCGCAGCCGCGAGGCCTCGCTGCCCCAGACCAGCACCTGCATGCCGAAGGCCTTGCCGTAGCCGGCGATCAACTGGCCGATCTTGCCGTAGCCCCAGATGCCCAGCGTCTTGCCGCGCAGCACCATGCCCAGGCCGAAGTTGGGCGGCATCGAGCCGGACTTCAGTCCCGACTGCTGCCACACGCCGTGCTTGAGCGTCGAGATGTACTGCGGCAGCCGCCGCATCGCGGCCATGATCAGCGCCCAGGTGAGTTCCGCCGGGGCGATGGGCGAACCGCCGCCTTCGGCGACGGCGATCCCGAGCCGCGTGCAGGCGTCGACATCGATGTGTTTGCCGACGCGGCCGGTCTGCGAGATCAGCTTGAGCTTGGGCAGCTTTTCCAGCAGTTGGCGTGGGAAGTGGGTGCGTTCGCGGATCGTCACCAGCACTTCGGCGTCCCGCAGCCGGACAGACAGCTGCCCGATGCCCTTGACGGTGTTGGTGAAGACCTTGGCGTTCAGCGCGTCCAGCTTGACGGCGCAAGGGAGCTTGCGCACGGCGTCCTGGTAGTCGTCGAGGATGATGATGTTCATAGGCGTGCGGACGTCGATCCTACTCGCCTGGATCGGTCACCCCAAGGCCATTGGGCGAGCGTCGTGCAACAGATCGGAACAGGCACTAGCATCGCGCCCGCATCGCATCCCCCCAACCCAGACAAGGAGACTCCCATGGACATGTACGCCGCCACCGTGCCGGTGTTCGACCGCATGCTGAGCAACATGCAGACCTGGATCCGCACCGCGCGCGATCACGCCATCGCCAAGGGCTTCGACGAATCGGTCTATCTGACGCTGCGCCTGGCGCCCGACATGCTGCCGCTGCCGCGCCAGGTCCAGATCGCCAGCGACGCCGCCAAGAGCGGCACCGCCCGCCTGGCCAGCATCGAGGTGCCGAGCTGGCCCGACAGCGAAGCGTCGCTGGAAGAGCTGATCCAGCGCATCCAGAAGACCCGCGACTTCATCAAGACGGTCACGCCCGAGCAGATCAACGGCGCCGAGACCCGTGCGGTCAGCGTGCCGCGCCGCGACAAGGAGCCGCTGAAGTTCGAAGGTCAGGACTTCATGCGTTTCTACAACCTGCCCAACTTCTTCTTCCACGCCACCACGCTGTACGCGCTGCTGCGCAACGCCGGCGTGCCGCTGGGCAAGATGGATTTCCTGGGTCAGCCTCAGCCCAAGTAATCAGCCGAGCAGCCGGCGGAGCAGGCTCTTGCCCTGTTCCAGCTGCCGGTTGAGCGCGATCAGGCGGGCTTCGGCTTCCGCCTGGTCGAAGCTCCGGGCCACTTCCGTGTAGATCGCCGTGCGCAGGTGCCACAGGTCCTGCGGATGCCGCGCATGGACGATGTGGCGGAGCAGGGCGGCCACGCGCTCCTGCGTGTCCGCGTCGGCGTCGTCGGCCAGGTCGGTGACGCTGGCCCGGAACGCCGTGCGCAGCCTGGCCATCGCCCGCGCGCTGGCCTGGGGCCGGCGGCCTTCGCCGGGCCACAGCCGCATCAGGCTCTGGAAGATGGAATCGCCGTTGCGCCGCCGCGTCGGCGCATCGTTCATCGCCGCGCCGCCAGCGCCGGCCAGCCGGCCGGCCGGCTCCACCCAGGATCGGGTGTCCACCGCGCGCGTTTCGAAATCGTCCGGCTCGAGGGCTTCCACCGCCTCCGCCGCTTCGACGATCTCATCCCATCGGGACAGACTCGGAATCGCTTTCATGGGCTGCGTTCTTCTTGTCCTGGTTGATTGAACGCGCGTCCCTCGACGTCCCTTGGCGGGCTTGCTCTATCGCGCGGCGTCCCGGCTCTTGAAGGCCTGGATCGCGGGACGATTGTGGAAGTCGGCCTTGTAACAAGATGCTTGGATAAGGCGGTGACGGCGGCCTCAATTCGTGCTCAAGTTCTCACTCCGGCGGCCGATAACGGGCTGAATGGGCGGGTCGCCGGTGTCCGCGGCGCGTCCAGGGCGGGTCTCCCAGGCAGGGAAATAGGCGGTCGGCACCGTCCATTTGCCGGGATGCCTCGCGGGAACGCACGGACACAATCCCGTACAGGCGGCCAGAGGGCCCGAGCCGGCATGTCCGGTCGCGCCCGCCGGACCGCGCCACCGCGCCCAGGAAGCCCGATCACATGGACATCGCCCGCCCCAGCATGCCGAACTTGAGCGTTCCCGCCCCGCTGGCCCAGGAATGGGAGCAGTTGCTGACCCGTGCCCGCGAGGGCTCGCTCCCCTTGCCGGAGCTGATGGACCGCGGCAACTTCTTCCAGGGCCAGAATCTCGGCGATGCCGCCGCCCATCTGTATGAGACCTGGCTCTCGCACGAAGGCCAGGCGCCAGCGGCGCGTCTGGTCGCCCTCTACAACTGGGGCACCGTGCTGGGCAACATCCAGCAGCATGAGCGCGCGGAGCAGGTCTACCGCCAGGCGCTGGCGATCAGCCCGACCTTCGCCCAGGCCCGCCTGAACCTCGGCCACCAGCTGGAGCATCTGGGGCGCGTCGACGACGCCCTCGGCGCCTGGCGCGAGGTCTATGAGGGCGTCGGCCCGATGGAGGCGCTCGGCGCCGACCAGACCGGCCTGCGCACCCACGCCTTCAACAACGCGGCCCGTCTGCTGGAACTGCAGCGCCGCTACGACGAGTCCGAAGCGCTGATGGTGCGCAGCCTCACGCTCAATCCCGAGCAGACGGACGTCATGCAGCATTACGTGCACATCCGCCAGAAGCAGTGCAAGTGGCCGGTTTACGAGGCGTTCGGCGAAGTTACTCACAACAAGCTGCTCATTGCGACCTCGTTGCTGGCGACCTTGAGCGCCACCGACGACCCCGCGCTGCAGATGGGCGCCGCCCAGCGTTTCGTCCACGAGAAGGTCACGAAGCAGAAGGACGCGCTCTGGCGCCATCCGGTGTCCGTCACCGCCCGCCAGCAGGGCGGCAAGATCAAGATCGGCTACCTGTCAGGCGACCTGTGCATGCACGCCGTCGGCCTGCTGACGGCCGAGCTGTACGAACTGCACGATCGCGAGAAGTTCGAGATCCATGCCTTCGATTGGAGCCGTGAAGACGGCACTTCGCTGCGCAAGCGCATCTTGATGTCGATGGACAAGGTCTGGCGCTTGAACGCCATGGATGACGCCACCGCCGCCAAGCTGATCGCGCAGGCGGGCATCGACGTACTGGTCGACCTGCAGGGCCTGACCAGCGGGGCCCGGCCCAACATCCTGGCGCATCGTCCGGCGCCGGTGCAGGTCAGCTACCTGGGCCTGCCGGCGACCTCGCTGCTGCCCGGCGTGGACTGGATCCTGGCGGATCGCTTCACGATGCCACCCGAATACCTGCCGTACTGCAGCGAAAAGCCCATTTACCTGCCGCATTGCTATCAGGTCAGCGATCGCAAGCGCGAGATCGGCGCTGATCCCACCCGCGCCCAATACGAACTGCCCGAGGACGCTTTCGTCTTCTGCTCGTTCAACAACAACCACAAGATGAACGCCGAGGTGTTCGGCGCCTGGATGCGCATCCTGCAGGGCGTGCCGAACTCGGTGCTGTGGCTGCTGGCGGACAACGAGTGGGCCAAGGCGAACCTCCGTCGCGAAGCCGAAGCCGCCGGCGTCGACGCGTCGCGCCTGATCTTCGCTCCGCGCGTGGCGCCGCCGGACTACCTGGCCCGCTTCCAGCTGCCGGACCTGGTGCTGGACACCTTCCCGTACAACGCCGGCACGACCGCCAGCGACTGCCTGTGGATGGGCACGCCGATCCTGACCCGCTCGGGCCGCAGCTACATCTCCCGCATGTGCGGCAGCCTGCTGACCGCCGTCGGCCTGCCGGACCTGATCACTTTCTCGGTGGACGAATACGTCCAGCGCGCGATCCAGATCGGCCTCAATCCGGGCCGTGCCAAGTCCTACAAGCGCTACCTGCGGGACGAGGGGCGCAACAGCGCACTTTTCGACATGCCGGCCATCGTTCGTGACATCGAGCGCGAATTCGAGCAATTGGCACTCGCACATCGAAGCTGAAATTGACAAGATTTGATCAATGAACCGGCCGCACGACCCCTTCTTCGACGGTGACCAGCGCGCCCGCGGCCCTGGCCTGCGCCTGGCCGCGGAAGACGGCCAGCGCGCGCCCGGCATCCCGGATGCGCCGCACGATCCGCTCGCGGACCTGGCGCAGCAGCCGGCCATCGACCCGCTGCTGCAGTGCCTGTCCTGGCTGACGCAGCATCACGGCCGCGCCCGTTCGGTCGAATCGCTGCGCGCCGGCGCGCCCGTGGAAGGCGCGCTCAGCCCCGACCAGGCCATCCGCCTGATGCGCGAAGCCGGCTACAACGCCGGCCTGCTGCGCAAGGGCATCGAGGAAATCAACCAGTTGCTGCTGCCCGCGGTGCTGCTGCTCAACGGCGGCGACGCCTGCGTGCTGGTGCGCCGCCTGGACGATGACGGCTCGGGCGCCGTCCGCTACGAGGTGGTGTTCCCCGGACCCGAAGCCGCCAGCTGCGTCGCCCCGGCCTCCGAGCTGGACCAGGAGTACAGCGGCTTCATCCTCGCGATCGCCCCGCAGGAGGTCTCGCAGGCCAAGCCGATCAGCGGCGCGAAGGACGACGACACGCCGCTGCTGCAGGCCGATTCGCACTGGCTGTTCGGCACGCTCAAGCGCTTCATTCCGTACTACCGCTCGGCGATGCTCGCCGCGCTACTGAGCAACGTGCTCATGATGGTGTCGGGCCTGGTGACCTCGGTCATCTACGACAAGGTCATCCCGCACCAAGCCTTCGTCACGCTGTGGACGCTGGCGGTCGGCGCCGGCCTCGCACTGGTGTTCGACCTCTTCGCGCGCCAGCTGCGGGCGCACCTGATCGACCTGGCCGGCCGCAAGACCGACCTGATCGTCGGCGCCAAGCTGTTCCGCCAGACGCTGGGCGTGCGGATGGAGCATCGCCCGGCGTCGGCCGGCTCCTATGCGCACTACCTGGCGCAGGTGGAGGTCGTGCGCGACTTCTTCACCTCGGCCACGATGTCGGTGCTGACGGACCTGCCGTTCGTGATCCTCTTCGTCGCGATGACCTTCATCATCGGCGGTCCGCTGGGTTGGGTGCTGATGGCGGCGATCCCGCTGATGCTGCTGATGAGCTTCGCCATCCAGGGCTACCTGCGTCGCGCGATGCGCACCAACATGACCGAGGCGGCCGACCTGCACGGCACGCTGGTCGAGGCGCTCGAAGGCCTCGAGGACCTCAAGACCACCGGCGCCGAAGGCCGCTTCCTGCGCCGCTACGAACACAGCACCGCCATCGTCGCCGAGTCCGCGCTCAAGGCCCGCACGATGGCCAGCTGGAGCATGAACATCTCGATGACCATGCAGCAGGCGATCAACCTCGTGATGCTGGTCTGGGGCGTCTATCTGATCAACGAAAGCGTCATCAGCGCCGGCGCGCTGATCGGCGCGGTGATGTTCGCCGGCCGCGCCACGGTGCCGCTGAACAGCCTGGTGAGCCTGGCGACCCGCTACCAGGGCGCGCGTGCGGCGATGCTGTCGCTGAACTCGGTGATGAGCGCGCCGGTGGAGCGCGACTCCACCCGCAACTACGTCCCGCTGAACCAGATCACCGGCCGCATCGGCCTGAACGACATCGGCTTCTCGTACCCGGCGCAGGGCGACGCGCAGTCGCCCAAGGTGCTGCGCAACGTCACGATGCGGGTGCAGCCGGGCGAGCGCCTCGCCATCCTGGGCCGCATCGGCAGCGGCAAGTCGACCGTGCTGCGCATGCTGGCCGGCCTGTACCAGCCGACCGAGGGTCACGTCGAGATCGACGGCATCGACCTGCGCCAGGTCGACCCGGCCGAGTTCCGCAGCAAGGTCGGGTTCGTGTCGCAGGAGCCGCGGCTCTTCCACGGCACGCTGCGCGACAACGTGCTGATGGGTCGTCACGTCGATGCGCAACGGCTGGTCGAGGTCGCCAAGCTCACGGGCCTGGACCGTGTCGTCGCGGGCCATCCGATGGGCTGGGACCTGCCGGTGGGCGAAATGGGTTCGTTGCTGTCCGGCGGTCAGCGTCAGCTGGTCGCGCTCGCGCGCAGCCTGGTCACCAAGCCGCAGATCCTGCTGATGGACGAGCCGACCAGCTCGATGGACGCGCAGTCCGAGATCGCCTTCCTGCGCCAGCTGCGCGACGCCGCCGGCGACTGCACGCTGATCATGGTCACGCACCGTCCGGCCGTGCTGGAACTGGTGTCGCGCATCGTCGTCGTGGACACCGGCCGTCTCGTCATGGACGGTCCGCGCGACCAGGTCCTGGCCGCGCTCTCCGGGGCGCGTCCGCCCGGCCAGCCGCAGCAACAGCAGTCCCAGCCCGGCCAGGCGGGCCAGCAGCCGCAAGGCGCCCCCGTCCACGTCCATCCGGCCGCGCAGGCGGTGAACCGCGCCGCGTCCGTGTGATGTCCGCCCGACATTCGTTCTGAAGTCATCCCCCATGTCGCAGTCCCGCACCCTCAGCCGCGAAGAAGGCCTGTTCGTCGGCAGCGTCCAGTCGGCGCTGATCGACGAGCCGCTGCCGCGCGCCGTCTGGGCGCTCTACCTGATGGCGGCGGTGCTGGTGGTGGGGTTGGCCTGGTCGTCGATCGCGACGGTCGACGAGGTCACCCGCAGCGACGCGCGCATCGTGCCCGACGGCAAGGAGCAGGTCATCGCGAGCCTGGAGTCCGGCACGCTGGGCAAGCTGCTGGTCCATGAAGGCGAGGAAGTCGAGGCCGGCGAGCCGCTGGCCGAGCTGGATCCGACCCGCGCGGAAGCCGCCGAGAACGAAAGCCAGGCCAAGCGCCTGGGCCTGATGGCGCAGGTGGCGCGGCTGCGCGCCGAGGCGCTGGGCGTGCCGCTCAAGTTCCCCGACGAGGTCAAGGGCGTGCAGCGCCTGGTCGACAGCGAATCCGAGGTCTTCGACACCCGCCGTCGAGTGCTCGAGGAAGCCACCGCCAGCATCAACCGCAGCATCGGGCTGCTCTCCGTCGAGCAGAAGATGGCCCAGGACATGGCCTCCAAGGGCCTGATGTCCAACGTGGAAGTCATGCGCGTCACGCGCCAGGTCAACGAGCTGCAGCAGCAGCGCAACGAACGCATCAGCCGCTTCCGCCAGGATTCGAGTTCCGAGCTGTCGAAGGCGCAGACCGACCTCGCCCAGTTGGATGAACAGCTGGTCGTGCGTCGCGACGCGGTCACGCGCTCGGTGCTGAAGTCGCCGGTCAAGGGGCTGGTGAAGAACATCAAGATGAACACGGTGGGGGGCGTCATCACGTCCGGCACGCCGATCATGGAGATCGTCCCCATCGGTCCCCGCATCCTGATCGAGGCGCGCATCAAGCCCAAGGACATCGGCTACATCCAGGTCGGGCAGACGGCCATCGTCAAGCTCAACGGCTACGACTTCAACGTCAACGGCGGCCTGCACGGCAAGATCGAGTACGTCAGCCCCGATGCGCTGGGCGAGACCGAGAAGAACAACGAAGGCACCTACTACCGCGTCCTGATCACGGCCGAGCGCAATACGCTGCGCGCCAAGGGCGAGCCACTGCCGGTGATCCCCGGCATGACGGCGATGGTGGACATCCGCACCGGCGAGCGCTCCGTGCTGAGCTATCTGCTGCGTCCGATGCTGAAGTCGAAGGAAGCGCTCCGGGAACGTTGAGTCCGCGAAGCGTTCATGCCGCCGCCCGCCTTGCGCGGGCGGTTTCATTTGTAAGCCCCGTCTGAAGGTCACGAACAGTCCGGTTGCGCGCCGCTTATCGGCGCTTCGATTTCCCCCTGGAATGGTCCAGTAGAGCCCATGGGAAATTGCTTGCAGTACGCGCGACCATGACAGCCACCTTCCGGCGCCGCAGCCCGCGGCGCGCCTCCGCCGCCTCCTTCCGACTGACCGCCGGCGCGACCGTCGTGCTGACGGCGCTGTGCGCCTTCAGCGTGTCCGCCTGGGCGCAGGATCCGCCGCCCAGCCGCTGTTCCGACGAGCGCACGCTGCCGCCCGCGCAGCTGTCCGCCAAGGACACGGCATTGCTGGACGTCGGTGACTCGGACCCGCGAGCGCAGCTGCAGGAGCTGGTCAACCGATCGCTGAACCGCAGCAAGGCCTTGGGGGCGACGCGCATGCTGACGCAAGCCGCCGAGGCCGACTTCGCGGAAGCCAAGGCGCAGCGCCTGCCGACAGTGACGATGGGCCTGACGGCCGCACACACCGGCACCGTCGTGCCGGGCAACGGCTCGCTGGACAACACCAGCGGTCTGCAGGGGCGCGGCTCGTTGAGCGTGACGGCGCCCATCTACGATTCCGGCCGCATCACCAAGCTCACGGAATGGCGTTCGCAGCTGCTCGAGGCCGCGCGCTTCGGGCAGTCGAGCGCCGAGGAGCAGGTCGCGCTCCAGACCGTGTCGCTGGCGCTGGATCGCGGGCGCTACCAATTGCAGGCGCAGGTCTACAGCCAGTACGTGCGCAAGATGTCGTGCCTGGTCGAGGCGCTGGAGATCATCACCAAGGCCGACCGCGGCCGCGCCAGCGAGCTGGTGCAGGCGCAGAAGAGCCTGCAGCAGGCCGACCTGTCGTATGAGCAGACGACTTCGGCGCTGCGCCAGACGGAAGTGCGCCTGAAGCGCTTCGTCGGCGACGACCTGCCGCGCGGCGCGGCGATGAGCTCCGTGCTGGCACGGCTGCCCGACCTCAATGAAATGCTGGCCGACGTCATGGTGTCGCCCGACGTCTCGGCGGCCGCGGCGCAGGCCCAGGCGCAGCGCAGCTATGCGGAATCGGTGCGCGCGGGGCAGCAGCCCAGCGTGAGCCTGCTGGTCAGCGGCAATTCGACGATCGGCCAGGCGCGGCAGACCGACTGGATCGGCGGCGTCACGGTCAATATCCCGATCGTGCAGCCGGGCGCCGATTCGGCGCTGACCTCCGCCCGGCGACGCGCCCAGGCGGCGTCGCTGCAGCGCGACGAGACGATCGAAGCCAAGCGCTATCGCGTGCAGGAGATGTACGAGGCGGCGTCCTCGTCGCTCGACCGTTCGCGGCGGCTGGTCGACATCCTGCGCAGCAGCGAACGCGTCCGCGGCTTCACGCTGCAGCAGTGGCAGCAGCTCGGCAAGCGCTCGCTGTTCGACGTGATGGGCGCGGAGAGCGACTACTACTCGAACCGCATCGCGCACGTGAACGCGCTGTACGACGCGCAGCAGGTGGTGGCGATCATCTGGTCGCAAGGGCGTGGGGTCGTGACGCCGTTGCGCTGAGGGGCTCCTCGACTCCGGTCGGCCAAGCGCGGGCTCTCCATGATGCAGGGGACATCCCTCCGGGAATCCCCAGCATCATTCCGGCCCCACAAGCACTCGCTGTCTTCCTGTCTTCCTGGCGCTCGCTGACCGCGCTTTCGTTGCTCCAATGAAAAAAGCCGCCCCGAGGGGCGGCTTCTGCATTCGGGGGAACCGAATTACTTGCGCAGGGCGCGGCGGCGTTGGGCGAAGCCCACACCCGCCAGGGCCAGGCCGACCAGGGCCAGCGTGCCAGGTTCCGGCACGTTGATGACCAGGGAGCCGTCCAGGGTCGACTGACGGATCAGCGCGGCGCCGGAGTTGTACAGCTGGGCCGGGGTCGGGATCGGGGGATCGACGTTGGTGTCGAGCACCCAGCTCACCGAGATGCTGTTGTTCAGCCAGTTGCTGTACAGCGAGCCCAGGCCTTCACCGGAGTTGAAGAAGTTCTGGACGAAGGTGTCGCCGCCAGCGTAGCTGTAGTCGACGTAGCCTTCGACGTTCAGGTTGGTCAACTCGATTTGCGAGCCGGTGACGATCAGGCGCAGGACTTCCTTGCCGTTGTTCGGGTCGGTCGCAGCGCTCTGGTAGAACACGCTGAACACGCCGCCGGTGTACGCCACGTAGTCGGACACGCCGTCGCCGTTGGAGTCAACGGTCTTGCCGACGATCTGGTACGAGTAGGTCAGGCCCCAGGCGCCGCCCAGGCCGCCGACGTTGCCGAAGCCGTAGGCCGGGAAGCCCACGCCGCCGACGAAGCCGTTCAGGTCGGACGGGTTGGTCGGGTTGTTCAGCGAGTCGATGTTGGTCTGTGCCGGCGCGTTCGGGTAGTTGAACGAAGCGGAGCCGCCCGACAGCGTGGTGTGCGTACCGGCCGAGAAGCCGTAGAAGTTCATCACCGACGGGATGTTGGTGTCGATCACCGTGGTGCCGGGGGTGGCCGGGGAACCCAGGTAGATCGAGGTCGCCAGCGTGCCGCTGTAACCCAGCTGGTCGAACGTCGTGGTGTTCGTCGAACCGTTGGGTTCCGGAACGAAGTCTTGCCCGGTGTTGATGTACAGCGGTGCTGCCATCGCCGGCAACGTCGCGGCCGCCAGCGTCATCGCTGCCAGTGCGAGCTTTGCTTGCTTGAACATGTGTCTCTCCTTGAGGATGCGTCTTGCCAGAAGCACGTTAGGAAGCGGCACGTGCCGGCTTCTTGGCGGACATCAAAGCGAGTAGCGTGCCAGCGTGCTTTCCTCATTGAAAATCAATGACTTAACATTCGGATGCGGGAATCTTCGACGGGTCTTGTCAAGTTTCTCGACAGCGGCCTGGCCCGCATATCGGGGGGTGTGGAAGGGGGGTGTCGAGGGGTGGGAGGCCGGCTCGACCCGTGTTGCGCATGCGCGGGCGAGGGCGCTTTTCCGCGTTTCGCCGTCATGGCGCGGGCGCATACTCGTCGCCTGCGCCGCGGGAACTGATTTCGCGTGATCCGGTGGCGGCGCCATACGAATAAAGGGAGAGCCCATGACGCGAGACACCCCGTCCGGTTTCGTCTTCGATTACGACCGCGCGTTCTCGCGCAATATCGGCTGGGTCACGAAGGATGAGCAGCAGCGTTTGCGCCGCGCCCGCGTGGCGGTGGCCGGGTTGGGGGGCGTCGGCGGCGCGCATGTGCTGGCCTTGTCGCGGCTGGGCATCGCCAACTTCAATATCGCCGACTTCGATGAGTTCGATGTCCACAACATGAATCGCCAGGCCGCGGCGTTCATGTCGACGATGGGGCGTCCCAAGATCGACGTGGTCGCTGAAATGGCCCGCGACATCAACCCGGAAAGCGACATCCGCCTTTTCCGGGAAGGCGTCACCGACGCCAACCTCGATGAATTCCTGAAAGGCGTCGACGTGTATGTCGACAGCCTCGATTTCTTCGTGCTCGAGGTGCGCCGCAAGGTTTTCCGCCGCTGCCGCGAACTGGGCATCCCGGCAATGACCGCCGCGCCTCTGGGCATGGGGACCGCCTTCCTGTACTTCAGCCCGACCGGCATGACCTTCGAAGACTATTTCCAGGTCGACGGCCGTGACCATGAGGACCAGTATGCGCGCTTCATCGCCGGGGTATCGCCGGCGATGCTCAGCCGGCAGTATCTGGTCGCGCCGGAGGCGGTGAACTTCAAGGAAAAGCGCGGACCATCCACGGGTATGGCCTGCGAGTTGTGCGCGGGCCTGATGGGGACCAGCGTGCTGAAGCTGCTGCTGAATCGCGGCGAGTTGCGCGCGGCGCCGTGGGGCATGCACTTCGACGCCTATCGCGGCCGGCTCAAGCACACCTGGCGGCCCTGGGGAAACGCGCATCCGCTGCAGCGCCTGCTGATTGCCTTGATCAAGCCGGTGCTGCGTGGAAAATAGCGCCCGCCGTGATCGGAACGCGGGTTTTCCATGAAGCTGGCGTGAGGTTTTTTCCGGGCTTGGCGCGAGGTTTCGAAGGGCGCTCGCGCCGAGTTGTTTCGGGGTTGTATCCAGGCGGTTCCCGACGCCGGTCCGCTAGCACGGAATTGGATCACGCCAGGGAGGGATCGCCCTCAGTCCAGGGGGTTCCACACCCGTGCGCGCTGAGGTGCAATCCGGTCAGCTTCCTGCAGGGGTGGACATGATGAAGAACAGTGGATTGAAGATCGCTTCCATCAAGGCGGCACACGCTGCATTGCTGGCCGCCGCCGCGGCGCTCGCCGGCTGCTCGACCACCGGCAATCTGCCGCCCGCGCCGGTCGCGGCCTCGCAGGCGGACTACAGCTACGTCGTCGGTGCCGGCGACCAGCTCAACATCATCGTGTGGCGCAATCCGGAGCTGTCGTTGACGGTGCCGGTCCGCCCGGACGGCAAGATCGCCGCCCCGCTGATCGACGAGCTGCAGGTGCAGGGCAAGAACTCGGTCGAGGTCGCCCGCGACATCGAGAAGCAGCTCGGCAAGTACGTCCGCGATCCGGTGGTGACCGTGATCGTCACCAGCTTCGTCGGCCCGTACAGCGAGCAGATCCGCGTCGTCGGCGAAGCCGCCAAGCCGATGTTCCTGCCCTACAAGCAGAAGATGACGCTGCTGGACGTGATGATCGCCGTCGGCGGCCTGACCGACTTCGCGGCCGGCAACTCCGCCAGCATCCTGCGCACCGCCGAAGGCAACAAGCAGTACTCGGTGCGCCTCAAGGACCTGATCCGTCGCGGCGACGTGTCCGCCAACGTCGAGATGCGTCCGGGCGACATCCTGATCATTCCGCAGAGCTTCTTCTGACCGTTTCCGGACGGCCGCACGCGGACCTCCGGGTCGGCAGGGGCGGCCGGCGGGCACACAGCGGGTCGTTCCGCGCTCTACCAGCATTTCCAGCAGTACAGGCCCGCTCCGAGCCGGGCCCCGCCGGCGCTCCAGCCGGTGCAACCGAGATCGCCGCATGGATTCCCTCATCGCGCAACTGATGGCCGTGTTCAAGCGGATGTGGCGCTACCGCTGGCCGGGGCTGATCGCGTCCTGGCTGGCCGCCATCGGCGCGGCCGTGGTCGTGTTCGTCGTGCCCGACCGCTACGAGGCCAGCGCCCGCGTCTACGTCGACACACAGTCCATCCTCAAGCCGCTGATGTCGGGCATGGCCGTGCTCTCCAACACCGAGCAGCAGGTCAACATGCTCAGCCGCACGCTGATCAGCCGGCCCAACGTCGAGAAGCTGGTGCGCATGGCCGACCTGGACCTGAAGGCCACCAGCAAGTCGGACCAGGAGGCGCTGATCGATCGCGTCACCCGCAACCTGTCGATCCAGACCGCCGGCAACTCGGCCAACAACCTGTACCTGCTGTCCTATCGCGATTCCTCGCCGGAGATCTCGAAGAAGGTGGTGGCGTCGCTGCTGTCCATCTTCATGGAGTCCAGCCTGGGCGCCAGCCGCAAGGACAGCACCACCGCCGCGACCTTCCTGAACGAGCAGATCAAGACCTACGAGACCAAGCTCGAGGAGGCCGAGGGCCGCCGCAAGGAATTCCGCCTGCGCAACCTGCAGCTGACGCAGGCCGACGGCAAGGACGCCGCCGCGCGTCTGGCCGAGGCCAGCAACCAGCTCGAAGCCGCCCGGCTGCAGCTGCGCGAGGCCGTCAACGCCCGCGACGCCGCGCGCCAGCAGATCGAGGCCGAGCGCAAGCGCAACCAGCCCGGCACCAGCCTGCAGAGCCTGATGCAGGAGAGCGCGCAGAAGTTCGCGACGCCGGAGCTGGACAACCGCATCGTCGAGCTCAAGCGCAATCTGGACCAGATGCAGCAGCGCTACACGGACGCGCATCCGGACATCGTCAACGTGAAGCGCCAGATCCGCGACCTGGAAGACCAGCGCCGCAAGGAAGTCGCCGACCTGCAGAAGGCCGCGCTGGCCAATCCGTCGCCGACCGGCGGCCCCAACGACAGCCTGGCCAACCAGGAGCTGGCCCGCATCCTGGCGGCCAAGGAAGTCGAGGTCGCGCAGATCCGCGCCCGCGTCGACGAGTACAGCTCGCGCTACGGCTCCGCGCAGGGCGCGATCAAGCTGGCGCCGCAGCTCGAGGCCGAGTTCGCGCAGCTGAACCGCGACTACGACATCATCAAGAAGAACTACCAGGAGATGGTCGAGCGCCGCGAGTCGGCCTCGCTGTCGACCGACCTGGACAACACCTCCGGCGTCGCCGATTTCCGCATCATCGACCCGCCGCGCGCGTCGCCCAAGCCGGTGTCGCCGAACCGCCTGATGCTGTTGGCCGCCGGCCTGGTCGTGGCGGCGCTGGCCGGTCTGGTCACGGCGTTCGCCGCGAGCCAGATCCGTCCGGTCTTCCACGACCTCAACGAGCTGCGCCATCGCCTGGAGCTGCCGATCCTGGGCGCCGTGTCGCGCCAGGAGACGCGCGAGGACCGGCGTCGCCAGAAGGTGGACCTGCTGCGCTTCGGCGTCGCCTCGGGCAGCCTGGTCAGCCTGTACGCGGTCGGCCTGATCGGCATGGCCATCTGGATCAGCCGCCAGGCCGGGTGAGGGGAGCTTCCACATGACGAGCCTGATCGAACAAGCCGCCGCGCGGCTGGAACAACTGAAGCAGGCCGGCGTCGACGTCGGCCTGGCACCCGCCGCCGCGCTCGCGACGGCACCGGCCGCACCCGC
>NZ_DASVNZ010000124.1:0-17167 GCF_036486225.1 Roseateles sp.
GAGTCCGCCACCACCAGCGCGATGTACTGGCCGCGATAGGCGATCTCCGCGTTCGACAGGGGCTGCAGGCTCTGGAAGCCGAACCCGCCGCCCATCAGGAAACCGGCGCCTTGCAGCGGTCCGATGTTGGCGTGCGTGAGCACGAGCCGCACGCCCGGCACGCGTTCCGCGGCCGTCGTGTCGATCGCGTCGATGCGTCCGCGTCCGACGGGCGCCGGCACCAGCGCCGCATGCAACAGGCCGGCGGGGACATGGTCCGCCGCATACCGCGTCGCGCCGCGGACCTTGTCGCGCGCGTCGACGCGCTCGGGCCCGTCGCGACGGGAGGTGGGAGACGTTGCCATGTCAGAGCCTTTCCTTCGATTGCATCAGCGCGTCGGTGAGCGTGTCGATCCCGAGCGCCACCTTGAAGCGGTTGTGCGGCAGCGGCCGCGCGTCGGCAAAGGCCAGCTCGGCCGCCTGGCGCGCCGACTCACGCGTCAGCGCGCGGCCGCGCAGGTGACGTTCCGCGGCCACCGCCCGCCAGGGCCGGGTGGCGACGCCACCCAGTCCGATGCGCACGTCGATCACCTGCCCTGCGGCCATCTGCAGTCCGACAGCGGCGGACACCAGCGCGAAGGCGTAGGACTCGCGATCACGGACCTTGTGATAGACCGACGCCTTCATCGCCGCCGAGCGCGGGATGCGGATGGCGACGATCAGTTCATCCGGTGCCAGCTGCGTCTCGATGTGCGGCGTGTCGCCGGGCCCGCGGTGCAGCTCCGCGAACGGCAGGCTGCGCGCGCCGCGCGGGCTGCGCAGATCGACCACCGCGTCGAAGGCGATCAGCGCGATGGCGAAGTCGCCGGGATAGGTGGCGATGCACTGGGGGCTGCCGCCGAACAGCGCATGGCCGCGGTTGGCGCCCTCCAGCGCGGAACAGCCGCTGCCCGGTTCGCGCTTGTTGCAGGGATAGGCGGGCGTGCCGCGGAAGTAGGCGCAGCGCGTGCGCTGCAGCAGGTTGCCGCCCAGTGTGGCCATGTTGCGGATCTGCTGCGACGCGGCCTTCCACAGCGATTCGCTCAGCGCGGGGAACTCGCCGCGCACGCGCTCATGGTCGGCGAGCTCGCCCATCGTCACGCCGGCGCCGAAGCGCCATTCCGTGCGGCCGAATTCGATCGTCCTCAGATCGCTGCAGCGCGTCACATCGATCAGCGCGGTGGGCGCCTCGACGTTCAGCTTCATCAGGTCGAAGAGCGTCGTGCCGCCGCCGAGGTAGCGCAGGCCGGGCGCCTCGTTCGCTGCGCGCCGCGCCAGCACGGCGTTCGCGCTGTCCGGGCTGCCGTAGCTGAAGTCACGCATGGTCGCCTCCCTTCATCCGCTGGGCGCCATCGCGGATCGCCTCGAGGATGGCGACGTAGGCGCCGCATCGACAGAGGTTGCCGCTCATGTACTCGCGGATCTGATCGTCGTTCTGAGCATGGCCCTCGCGCACGCACGCGACGGCGGCCATGATCTGGCCGGGCGTGCAGTAGCCGCACTGCAGCGCGTCGTGGTCGATGAAGGCCTGCTGCATCACGTGCAGCGCGCCGTCGCCGCGCTCCAGGCCCTCGATGGTGCGGACCTCGCGGCCGTCGCATTTCGCCGCGAGCGTCAGGCAGGACGCCACGCGGCGTCCATCGACATGGACGGTGCAGGCGCCGCACTGGCCGTGGTCGCAGCCCTTCTTGGTGCCGGTCAATTGCAGGTCTTCGCGCAGCACGTCCAGCAGCGAGGCCCGCGCCTCGATCCGCAGCGTTCGGCGCTGACCGTTGACGACGACCTCGCAGCGCGGGCCGCCCGCGTCCGGCGACGCCGACGGGTCGGGCGCCGTAAGGCCGGGCGCCGCGCATCCGGCGGTCAGCGCCGGACCCGCGACGCTCGCGGTGGTGACCATGAACGCTCGGCGATCCAGGGTCGTGGAGGGGGAGGAATCAGTCATCGGACGGGTCCTTGGGCAGGGGAATGCGCGAGACTAGAGGCCTGTGAAGAGCCTGTGAAGTACGCACTTTTCGGGCGCCTGATTACCTGCCGGTAACCTTTGGACCCTCCGATGACCACCTCCGCCGCGTCGCACCGTTTCCTGCATCCCCACAGCGGCGAGCCGCTCGATCCGGCGATCGAAGTCATGGTCCGCGACATCATCGGCAGGGTCGCGGACAAGTGGTCGCTCATCGCGCTGGAAGTGCTGACGGAGCACGGCCGTCTGCGCTTCACCGAGGTCCGGCAGCGCGTCGGCGCGGTGAGCCAGAAGGTGCTGACGCAGGTGCTGCGCGGGATGGAGGAGGACGGCCTGCTCACGCGCACGGTGCACGCGGAGGTGCCGCCGCGCGTGGAGTACGAGTTGACGTCGCTGGGCCGCGAATTGAGCCACGCCCTGTGTGGCGTGTGGCAGTGGGCGGAGCGCCACCGCGAGGACATCGCCCTGGCGCGGCAACGCTTCGCGTCGCGCGGCGAAGTCAAGCCCGGCGCCGCCACCTGAGCTTCTCCGGTCCGCGGCCTGCGGCGCGACGGGGCGGGCGGCGGATTTGCCCGCGCTGACGATGCAGTCGTTCGCCAGTGCTTAAGAGCCCCCAAAGCCGGCTCCTGTAGAGTCTGTGCCATGCCCCTTCACGGGTGGCATGCCCCATGCCAACGAGGTAAAGACTTGTTGCCTGGTCAACGGAAACTCACAGATGTTCGTTGGCCGGAGCATCGACTTGGAGAGCTGAAATGAAGAAGCTGCTGATTGCCGCGATGGTGGTGGCCCTGGCCGCCTGTACGACGACGAATCCCGACGTGATCCAGCGCGGCGACGCGCAGCGCCTGTCGCAGGTGCAGGACGCGACGGTGCTGTCCTGGCGCCCGGTGACGGTGGACGGCTCGCAGAGCGGTGTCGGCGCCGTCGCGGGCGCGGTGGCGGGCGGCGTGGCCGGCGGCAGCGTCGGCGGCAGCCGCGTGGGCGTGATCGTCGGCGTGCTGGGCGCGGTGGCCGGCGCGGCGCTGGGCAATGCGGTGGAGCGCAGCACGACCAAGGAACAGGCCGTCGAGATTCTGCTGCAGCTGCGCAACGGCGAACGCCGCGCGATCGTCCAGGCGCAGGGCAACGAGAACTTCGCCTCCGGCGAGCCGGTGATCATCGTCACCACCGGCGGCAAGTCGCGCGTGATGCGCGCGCCGGCGGCGACACGCACGAACTGAGCGCTGCTCAGGCGCCGCGCTCAGACGAGCGTTGCATGCTCATCACGCAAGAAGGGGCCTTTCGGCCCCTTCTAGCGTTTCCAGATCCGAAGTCAAGTTTGGCCGATCGCGGATCGGGCCTTCATTGCAGTCACCGTTCTTCCTTAGAAGTGTGGACAAACGCGACTTCTCAGCAATGCTTTGGGTTTGTTCTCCGAGAACCTCCTGCAGAACATGGCGGGATGAACAAACGTACCCCCTTCATCCTTCCCCGCCATCCCGACCCCTGCCCCGGATTGCCCGTTGAACGCGGGCCTGCCGATGAAGGAGTGGGATGGTGGGTCCCCGAAATCAAACACACTTGTCTGGCGAAGTACATCGACGGCACGCGCAAGGCGCAAACGAAGTTTCCCCGTCGTGTGCTGATCGATCCCTTCTGCGGACCCGGCCGAGTTCAGGTGAAGGGAGAGCACGACACTCGCGATGGCGGCGCCATCGTGGCATGGCGACAGTCCGTCGCCTCGGGGTGTCCGTTCACGCATGTCTTTGTGGGTGATCTCGACGCTGCCCGGGCTGAGGCCTGCGAGCAACGTCTTCGCGCATTGGGCGCGCCCGCACGACGATTCGTGGGTCCGGCGGTCGAGACCGTGCCGCTCATGGTTCGACAGGTTCCTCGCGGAGCGCTTTGCCTGGCCTATCTGGATCCCTACAACCTGCAATACCTGTCCTTCCCTCTCATCGAGCAGTTGAGCCGCTTGAGGACCGTCGATTTCGCCGTGCACTTCAGCCTCATGGATCTGACACGCAATGTCGACATGGAACTCGACCCCAAGCGCGATCGATTCGCAGAGGCCGCCCCCGAATGGCGAACCAACATGCCGAACGGTCTGTCGAAAGCGAGCCTCAAGGACTGGTTCTTCGACTATTGGTGCGGGAAGATTCGTGGACTCGGCATGACGATCAGCGATGTGATGCCCCTGATCGAATCCGAGGGCCGGGCGATCTATCGCTTGGTCTTCTTCAGCAGGAATCCGTTCCCGGAGCGGATCTGGAACGACGTTGCAAAGAGTCCCAACCTGTCGCTACCCTTTTGATCAATTGTCTGGACTGCTACATGACGACTGTCAGCCGCATCGAATGGACCGAACGCACGTGGAACCCGACGGTTGGATGCACCAAGATCTCGCCCGGTTGCAAGCACTGCTACGCCGAAGTGATGGCGCGCAGACTGCAAGCCATGCGCGCACCGGGGTACGCCAACGGCTTCGAACTCACACTGCTTCCCGATCGACTCGAAGACCCTCTCGGTCGAAAGAAGCCGACGGTGTACTTCGTGAATTCGATGTCCGATCTCTTCCACGACGAGATCCCGGATGCGTTCATCGCGAGTGTCTTCGACGTCATCGCTCGGACGCCGCAGCACACCTATCAGATCCTCACCAAGCGGGCCGATCGGCTTGCCGCCTTCTTTTCCTCGCATCCCGTGCCGCGCAACGCGTGGATCGGTGTCTCCGTCGAGGATCGGAAATACGGGCTTCCTCGCATCGAACAACTCCGGAAGGTCCCTGCGTCGATCCGGTTTCTCTCCGTGGAGCCGCTACTCGAGGACCTCGGTCCGATTGACCTGAGCGACATGCATTGGGTGATCGTCGGCGGCGAATCGGGACCGAAAGCCCGGCCGATGAAAAAGGCATGGGCCCTGGCGGTGCAGCAACAGTGCGAGGCTCAAGGGGTCGCCTTCTTCTTCAAGCAATGGGGCGGTTGGGGCGCCGACGGGAAGCGGCGAGCCAAGTCGGCCAACGGTCGCGTGCTTGAAGGGCGCACGTGGGACGAGATGCCTGCAACAGCGCCTTGAGGATCCACAAGGAACGAACCGTCCGTCCTACTTCACCCGCTGCTTCTCCAGCTTCCTCGCCAGCGTGCGCCGGTGCATGCCCAGCCGCCGCGCGGTCTCGGAGATGTTGAAGTCCGTCGCCGCGAGCGTCTCGTGGATGTGTTCCCACTCCAGCGTCTTGATGGACGTGGTCGCGCGGTCGGTGACCTCGACCTCGGCATCGCCCTGCGCGCGCGAGAAGGCGGCCTCGATGTCGTCGGTGTTCGCCGGCTTCGCGAGGTAGTGCCGTGCGCCCAGCTTGATCGCCTCCACCGCCGTCGCGATGCTCGCGTAGCCGGTCAGCACCACGATCACCATCTCCTGGTCGTGCTCGTGCAGCGTCTGCACGCAGGCCAGGCCCGAGCCGCCGCCCGCGAGCTTCAGATCGACGACGGCGTATTCCGGTGCCTCCTCCGGGCCGCGGTCGGTCAGCAGCTTCTGCACCTGCTCCACGCTGGTCGCGCGCAGCACCTGGTAGCCGCGACGCTCGAAGGAGCGCGACAGCGTGCGCGCGAACGCGTCGTCATCCTCGACGATCAGCAGCAGGCGGTCGGTATCCGCGATCAGGTCATCCGGCGTCATGGGCAGCATTGTCGGGGAGTCCAAGCGGCGCGAGTGCGGACAGGGGCATGCGGATCTCCACTTCCGCGCCGCCGCCCTCCTCCGCCAGCCGGTTGCGCGCCTGCAGCTTCCCGCCCAGCGAGCGCACCACGTTCAGCGCGAGGAACAGTCCCAATCCGCCGCCCGCGCGGCCCTTGCTCGATTGATAGGGCTTGCCGAAGCGTTCCAGCATCTCCGGCAGGAAACCGGTCCCGCGGTCGCTGACGCGCAGCACCAGTTCGCCGTCCTCGGCCAGCGCGCGCAGCGTCACCGGCCGGCCCGGCGCCGCCTCGAGCGCGTTGTCCAGCACGTTGTCGATCATCTGCTTGAGTCCGACGTCGGACACGATGCGCACCTTCGGCAGGTCCGACGCCGGCAGGTACTCGAGGCCGTGGTGCGGCCGCGTCGCGCGCCAGTGCTCGGCCAGTTCGTCGAGGAAGGCCTGCAGCGTCGTCACCATCGGCGCCTCGCCGCGCAGCTCGCCCGCCGACATCAGGATCCCGCTGACGATCGCCTTGCAGCGGCGCAGCTGGATCTGCATCTCCTCGATCTCCTCGCGCAGCTCGGGATCGCCGGCGAAGGGCGCCATGCGCGACCAGTCGCCCAGGATCACCGACAGCGTCGCCAGCGGCGTGCCGAGCTCGTGCGCCGCGCCCGAGGCCAGCAGGCCCATGCGGACGATGTGCTCCTCCTCGGCCGCGCGCTGCCGCAGGTCGGCCAGCCGAGCGTCGCGCTGGCGCAGGTTGCGCCCGATGCGCTGAATGAAGATCACCAGCAGCGCCGCGTTGATCGCGAAGCAGATCAGCAGGCCGCCGATGTAGTGCGTCGGCAGCGCCAGGCCTTCCATGTCCGGCACCAGCAGCGGCTGGTGCCACTGCGTCAGCGCGACGAAGCAGCCGCCCGTCACCGCCACCGTGAACCAGATGTAGCGCGACGGCAGCAGCACCGCGCCCACCGCGATCTGCAGCAGGAACAGGAAGATGAAGGGGTTGGTGACGCCGCCGCTGTAGTACAGCTGGCCGCTCAGCACCGCGATGTCGACGAGCAGGCCGGCGAAGAGCTCGGCGTTGCGCACGCTCGGCACCCAGCGTGTGCGCAGCCAGCAGGCCACGTTGAACAGCACCAGGATCGCCAGCAGCGTCAGCATCTCCGGCATCGGCAGCCGGATGTGCAGCGCGAAGTGCACCGACAGCACCGTGCCGAACTGCCCCGCCGCCGCCAGCCAGCGCAGCTGCACCAGCTGCTGCAGGTTGTTGCGGCCGGCCTGCAGCGCGCCTTCGCCCGAAGAGTCCTCGATGCCCAGCGCGCCCGCCGCGCCGTCCAGGTAGCGGCTGTCGTCGGGGTGGTCGTCGTCCGGATCGGGACGGCTCAAGGGCATGGTCGGGGCCTCAGTCCCGCGGGTCCGGGCCGGCGTCGGAGCCGGCATCCAGTCCGTCGTCACCATCGGCGTCGGTACCGCCGCGCCAGGGCCGGCTGTCGTCGCCATCGATCGGGGATCTGCGGCGCTCCATGCGCCACAGCCAGAAACCCACGCCCGCGAGCATCGCCGCCATCGCGAACCACGTCAGCGCGTACTGCAGGTGATGGTTGTTGAAGCGCACCACCGTGAGGCCGCCACGCGGCCATTGCGTCTGGTCGTCCGCCGCGGCGGCGTCGACGAAGTACGGTGCGACCGGGCCTTCGACGACCTGGCGCGCCTTGGCGATCGCTTCGACGTCGCGCGAGTACCAGCGGTCCTGCGCCGGCTCGTTCTTGCGCAGCAGGCTGCCGCCCGGCTCCGTCAGACGCAGCAGGCCGACGACCTTGTCCTCGCCCTGCGTCTCCGACGCCGTGCGCGATGCGCGGGTCTTGAACTCCGGCGGCACGAAGCCTCGGTTCACCAGCACCCAGTCGCCGCGCTCGGTGCGCAGCGGCGTCAGCACCCAGTAGCCGGTGCCGAGTTCGGTGCTCGCGCCCACCAGCGTCTCGCGTGAATGGTCGAAGCTGCCGGTGAGCGCGACCTTGCGGTACTCGTCGCCGTCCTTCGTGATCGTGCTCCAGCGGTCCGCGCCGGGCGCGCGTTCAGGCGCGGCGGCGAGGCGCTTGTCCAGCCGCGCGATCAGGTCTTCCTTCCACGCCAGCCGCTGCACCTGCCACACGCCCAGTGCAATGAACACCGCAAACGAAAGGGCCGCGCCCAGCAGCAGCGCCCAGAAGGCGATGCCGCGGCGCGGCCGCTGCGGTTCCGTGAGGAACGCGGTCATCAGGGCATGTTGCGCATGTCGTGGACCGGCATCATGTTGCTGTTCAGGTGGAACATCACCCAGATCGAGCCGGCCAGCATGATCACCACGACGGCGATCGTGAAGATCAGCGACAGCATGGACCAGCCGCCCTCGACCTTCGAGTTCATGTGCAGGAAATAGACCATGTGGACCACGATCTGCACGGCCGCGAAGCCCAGCAGCACGATGCCCATCGCCGCCGACGACGAGATCGACTTCGTCATCACCAGGAAGAACGGGATCGCCGTCAGGATCAGCGACAGCAGGAAGCCGATCAGGTAACCCTTGACGGTGGCGTGGTAGCCGACGTCCTCGTGATCGTCGTGGCCGTGGTCGTCATGACCATGGCCGTGGCCGTGGCCGTGGCCGTGATCGTCATGACCATGGCCGTGGCCGTGGTCGTCGTGGTGGTTGTTGCTCACGGCAGCACTCCCATCAGATAAACGAAGGTGAAGACACCGATCCAGATCACGTCCAGGAAGTGCCAGAACATCGACAGGCAGATCAGGCGACGCTTGTTCTCCTTGGTCAGGCCCAGCTTGGAGACCTGGATCATCAGCGTCACCAGCCAGATGCAGCCGAAGGTGACGTGCAGGCCGTGCGTGCCGACCAGCGTGAAGAACGAGGACAGGAACGCGCTGCGCTGCGGGCCCGCGCCTTCATGGATCAGGTGCGCGAACTCATAGAGTTCCACCGCCAGGAAGCACAGGCCGAGCACGCCGGTGACCGCCAGCCAGGCCAGCGTGCCGGTCTTCTTGTTGCCCAGCATCTTGATCATGGCGAAGCCATACGTGATCGAGGAGAGCAGCAGGAAACCGGTGTTCAGCGCCACCAGCGGCAGGTCGAAGAGGTCGGCGCCCGACGGGCCGGCCGCGTAGCTGCGGCCCAGCACCGCATACGTCGCGAACAGCACCGCGAAGATGAGGCAGTCGCTCATCAGGTAGATCCAGAACCCGAGCAGCGTGCCGTGCTGCGGGTGATGGTCGCCGTTGTCGTAGAACACCGGCGCGCCGGTGTTGTTCGTCAGGGTCGTTGCTTGCATTTGGAGTTCGCTCGCTGCGGAATCAGGCCTGGGCGGCCAGCACCTTGGTGCGGGCTTCTTCCGTGCGGGCCACTTCATCCGCGGGGATGTAGTAGTCGCGCTTGTAGTTGAAGGTGTGGACGATCGCTGCGATCACCGTCACCGCGAAGGCGACACCCGCCACCAGCCACATGTGCCAGATCAGGGCGAAGCCGAACAGCGTCGACAGGCCGGCCAGGATCACGCCGGCACCGGTGTTCTTCGGCATGTGGATCTCCTTGAAGCCGGCGACCGGGCGCTGGTGGCCGCGGGTCTTCATGTCGTGCCACGCGTCGTGGTCGTGGACCACCGGCGTGAACGCGAAGTTGTACTGCGGCGGGGGCGACGAGGTCGACCACTCCAGCGTGCGGCCCTGCCACGGATCGCCGTCGAAGTCGCGCAGCTGGTCGCGCTTGAAGTAGCTCACCACCAGCTGGATCAGGAAGCTGCCGATGCCCGCGGCGATCAGCAGCGCGCCGAAGGCGGCGATCTGGAACCAGATCTGGAACGACGGATCGTCGAAGTGGCTCATGCGGCGCGTCACGCCCATCAGGCCCAGGACGTACAGCGGCGTGAAGGCGACGAAGAAGCCGATCTGCCAGAACCAGAACGAGCACTTGCCCCAGAACGGATCCAGCTTGTAGCCGAAGGCCTTCGGGAACCAGAACGAGATGCCCGCCAGCAGGCCGAACAGCACGCCGCCGATGATCACGTTGTGGAAGTGGGCGATCAGGAACAGCGAGTTGTGCAGCACGAAGTCGGCCGGCGGCACCGCCAGCAGCACGCCCGTCATGCCGCCGATCACGAAGGTGACCATGAAGCCGACGGTCCAGTACATCGGGACCTCGAACTTGATGCGGCCGCGGTACATCGTGAACAGCCAGTTGAAGATCTTCGCGCCCGTCGGGATCGAGATGATCATCGTCGTGATGCCGAAGAACGAGTTGACGCTGGCCCCCGATCCCATCGTGAAAAAGTGGTGCAGCCACACGAGGTAGGACAGGATGGTGATCACGACGGTCGCATACACCATCGACGCGTAGCCGAACAGCTTCTTCTGGCTGAAGGTGGAGACCACTTCAGAGAAGATGCCGAAGGCCGGCAGCACCAGGATGTAGACCTCGGGGTGGCCCCAGATCCAGATCAGGTTGATGTACATCATGGCGTTGCCGCCAAGATCGGTCGTGAAGAAGTTGGTGCCGGCGTAACGGTCCAGCGACAGCAGCGCCAGGGCCGCGGTCAGGATCGGGAACGAGGCCACGATCAGGATGTTGGAGCACAGCGAGGTCCAGGTGAAGACCGGCATCTTCATCATGGTCATGCCCGGCGCGCGCATCTTGATGATGGTCGCGATCAGGTTGATGCCCGAGAGCGTGGTGCCGACACCCGCGACCTGCAGCGACCAGATGTAGTAGTCCACCCCCACGCCCGGACTGGCGAGCAGCCCCGACAGCGGCGGATAGGCCAGCCAGCCGGTGCGCGCGAATTCGCCGACGAACAGCGAGGCCATGCACAGCACGGCGCCGCCGGTGGTCATCCAGAAGCTGAAGTTGTTCAGGAACGGGAAGGCCACGTCGCGCGCGCCGATCTGCAGCGGCACGACGTAGTTCATGAAGCCGGTGATCAGCGGCATCGCCACGAAGAAGATCATGATCACGCCGTGGGCGGTGAAGACCTGGTCGTAGTGGTGCGGGGGCAGGAAGCCCAGCTGGTCGCCGAAGGCGATGGCCTGCTGCGCGCGCATCATGAGCGCGTCGGCGAAGCCGCGCAGCAGCATGACCAGGCCCAGCATGATGTACATGATGCCGATCTTCTTGTGGTCGATGCTGGTCACCCAGTCGCGCCAGAACGGTCCCCACAGGCGGAACTTGGTCATCAGCGCGAGGACCACGAGGCCGCCCAGGGCGACCATCGCGAAGGTGCCGATCAGGATCGGCTCGTGCAGCGGGAGCGCCTCCAGGCTGAGGCGCCCGAAGATGAGCTTTTGAACGTCAATCATCTTGGATCTCTGTTGTGCTTGCGGTCCCGGCGCGGCTGGTCACAGCGGACGCCGGGGAAGCCGATCAGTTACGGGTGGCCGAGGCCTGCCACTGCGAGGCGTACTGCCCCGCGTTGTCAGGCGTGCACAGCGCGGCCACGAAGATCCGCTTCTGCTCGTTGCTCCAGGGCTTGCTGGCCAGGCCGTCGATGGCGCCCTTGCCGCCGCCGCCGGCCGCGTCGATGGCCATCATCTGGCCCATGCACATCTTGGAACCGTCGACGCAGCGATTGACGACCGCGTCGAACAGGCCGGGGGCGACGCTGGAGTAGCGGCGCACCGGCTGACGCTCGGACGGCTTCTCGAGATCGAGGTAGAGCTCCTTGGTCAGCGCGACGCCGTCGGCCTTGTTGCGCTCGACCCAGGCGGCGAACTCGTCGTTGCTCAGGCCGTGGAACTTGAAGCGCATGTGCGAGAAGCCGTCGCCGCTGAAGTTGGACGAGAAGCCGTCATACACGCCGGGCTTGTTGATCACGGCGTGGAGCTGGCTCTGCATGCCCGGCATCGCGTAGATCATGCCGGCCATGGCGGGCACGTAGAACGCGTTCATCACGGTGGACGAGCTGATCTTGAAGTGGATCGGGCGATCCACTGGCGCGACCAGTTCGTTGACGGTCGCCACGCCCTGGTCCGGATAGATGAACAGCCACTTCCAGTCCAGTGCCACGACCTCGACGTTCAGCGGCTCGACGCCGGCGGGGATCGCGCGCTGCGCGTCCAGCCGCTCGAGCGGGCGGAACGGGTCCAGCTTGTGGGTGCTGATCCAGGTCATCGCGCCCAGCGCGATGATGATCAACAGCGGCGCGCCCCAGATGATCAGTTCCAGGCGCGTCGAGTGGTCCCACTCCGGCGAGTAGGTCGCTTGGGTGTTGGACGCGCGGTAGCGGAAGGCGAAGACCAGCGTGAGGATGATCACCGGGACGATGATCAGCAGCATCAGCAGCGTCGATGCGACGATGAGCTGCGCCTGCTGGTTCGCGATGTCGCCCGAAGGTTTCATCACGACCATGTTGCAGGCGGTGAGGGGCAGCGCCAGGGCCAGCAGCCCGAGACGGGCCAGTGACCGGAGGGGGCCGGCGGGACTTGTTTTTGCAGATGCTTTGAGGTACATGGGACTCAGCAGACCATCAGGCGTAGTTCACGCGGAACCCCCTCCTCGCCCCGCCTTGCGGCAGGTTCCCCGTCCTCCGAAACCTGGTGGGGTTTCTTCCGAAGGGAAAGCGATAAAGGGGAAAACGACACTTGTCGACCGTTGCACGCCGGGCGCAGATTTTGCCCGATTGACCAAAGCTAACTATTGGACATTTTGTCCCAGGTAGGAGACGTATGAACAGCAGCACCCTTCCAACAGCCGGGCAACACCTGGCGACCGTGGGCCAGCCGCTGCCGCGAGGCAACGGGGTGGCGACCAAAGAGGAGCAGGACGCGGTCGCCCCGGGCGACATCGCGGTGGGCGTGGTCATCGGCCGGGCGTCGGAGTACTTCGACTTCTTCGTCTACGGCATCGCCTCGGTCCTGGTGTTCCCGTCGATCTTCTTCCCGCACATGGAGCGCCTGGAGGGGACGCTGTACGCTTTCGCCCTGCTGGCGCTGGCCTTCGTGGTGCGCCCGATCGGCACGCTGGTCGGGATGGAGATCCAGCGGCGCTTCGGCCGCAGCGTGAAACTGACGGTGGCGCTGTTCCTGCTGGGCATCTCGACCTGCACGATCGCGGTCCTGCCCGGGTTCAACACCTGGGGCGGGGCGGCCATCGGGCTGCTGGCGCTGTGCCGGATCGGTCAAGGCCTGGCCCTGGGCGGCTCCTGGGACGGACTGCCCTCGCTGCTGGCGCTGAACGCCCCGGCAGGCCGCCGCGGCTGGTACGCGATGCTGGGGCAGCTCGGCGCGCCGATCGGCTTCCTGATCGCCGCGGCGCTCTACGCCTACCTGTGGAGCAGCCTGGCCACCATCGACTTCCTGAGCTGGGGCTGGCGCTTCCCGTTCTTCGCCGCGTTCGCGATCAACGTAGTGGCGCTGTTCGCACGGCTGCGCCTGGTCGTGACGCACGAGTACGAGAAGAACCTCGAGGAGCATGAGCTCGACCCCTGCGACGTCGACGAGCTGTTCGAGCAGCAGGGCGCCACCCTGTTCATCGGCGCGTTCGCGGCGCTGGCCAGCTATGCGCTGTTCCACATCGTCACGGTGTTCCCGCTGTCGTGGGTGATGCTGTACGGCGACCAGAACGTCACGCAGTTCCTGGTAGTGCAGATCATCGGCGCCCTGCTGGCGGCGGGCGCCATGCCCATCTCCGGACTGATCGCGGACCGCATCGGTCGGCGCAGCACGCTGGGCATGCTGGCGACGACGATCGGGATCTTCAGCCTGTTCGCGCCCATCCTGCTGGACAGCGGCGCCATGGGCCAGAACATCTTCATCCTGGTCGGCTTCGTGCTGCTGGGGCTGTCCTACGGCCAGTCCTCGGGCGCGGTGACGTCCAACTTCCTGCCCCACTTCCGATACACGGGCGCGGCGCTGACCTCGGACCTGGCCTGGATCATCGGCGCGGCCTTCGCCCCGCTGGTGGCGCTGGGGCTGTCGGCCAAGTTCGGGCTGTGGGCGGTCACCGCCTACCTGCTCTCGGGCGCGATCGTGACCCTGGTGGCGCTGCGCACCAACCGCATGCTCACGATGAAGGACAAGGATTGACCCCCTCGGCGTCAGACGCCCCGCGCGCCTGACGCCCAAAATCGCGACACGGGCTTGACAGCCCGCGACGCGAAAAAGCAACGGCCGATCGAGAGATTGGCCGTTTTTCTTTGTGGGCGATCTGAATAACCCCACTGAATTAGATAGCAAGCTACCTAATTAGAATCGCGGCCATGACGTCCTCGAACCCCAAGTCATCCCGCGCCCTGACGCGCACCGCCCGCGAGACGGCGCTGATGTCGATCGGCATGACGCTGCCGGTCCTGGAGCGGGCCTACCGGGCCAAGGCCAACCTGGCCATGGCGCATGTGGGCCTGTCGCAGGCGCTGGCCTGGCCCCTGGTGATGATCGGCCGCAGCGGCGACGGCTTGCGGCAAGGCGAACTCGCCACGCTGCTGGGCATCGAGGGACCGTCCCTGACGCGTTCGCTGGACCAGTTGATCACCGGCGGCTTCATCGATCGCCACGAGGATCCCGGTGACCGCCGTGCCAAGACACTGCACCTGACCGCCCTGGGCGCGGACGCCTGCGAGCAGATCGAGGACACGCTGCGCGATCTGCGCAACGCGCTCTACGAGGGCATCGCGGACGCCGACATCGAAGCCGCGCTGCGCGTCTTCGCCACGCTGTCCGAACGCGTCGGCGCGCCGAAGGCGGTCGTGCCGCCGCGGCGCACGTGAGACGGCCTCGTCCATGAAGTCCCCTGCCCTTGCCCTGCCCCGCTTCACGGGCGCCGAGTGGCTCTTCTCGTTCAAGGCCTTCGTCGCGGCGATGCTGGCGGTGTTCCTCGCGAGCTGGGCCGGTCAGCCGCGGCCGTTCTGGGCGCTGATGACGGCCTACGTCGTCGCAAATCCGCTGGCGGGCGCGGTGCGCTCGAAAGGGCTGTTCCGTTTCGTCGGCACGCTCATCGGCGGCGCCGCCGCGGTGCTGCTGGTGCCGCGCTTCGCCAATGCGCCGGAGCTGCTGAGCCTGGCGCTCGCGCTGTGGGTGGCGGCCTGCCTGTGCCTATCGCTGCGCGACCGCACGCCGCGCGCCTACGCCTTCATGCTGGCCGGCTACACGGCCGCACTGATCGGCTTCCCGTCGGTGGACACGCCGCTGGCGATCTTCGACACCGCCGTCGCGCGCCTCGAGGAAATCGGCCTGGGCGTGCTGGCCGCGACGCTGGTCCACAGCCTGGTGCTGCCCAAGAGCCTGTCGAGCTCGGTGATCGGACTGCTGGACCGCACGCTCGGCGACACGCGCGCCTGGCTGAGCGACATCGCCGCCCGCCGCGACGGCGGCGCGGACCGGCGCCGCGTCGCCGGCGACATCACGCAGTTGCGGCTGCTGTCCATCCACATCCCCTTCGACACCAGCCACCTGCGCTGGACCGCCGATGCCGTGCATGCGATGCAGGACGGCGTGGCCGCGCTGACGCCGCTGCTGGCCGGCGTCGAGGACCGCCTGCAGGCGTTGGAGGCCCACGCCGGCAGCACCGCCAATGCCGCCGATGCCGCCCAAGCCGCCAATGCCGGGAGCAGCGAAGGCGATGCGCTTCCTGAGGACGTGCGCGCGATGCTCGATGCCATCGGCCCGTGGCTGGCGCTGACGGCAGTCGAAGCAGAAGCGCAGCTGCCCGTCCTGCGCGCTCAACTCGCCGCGCTGACCGCCGACGCGGCACGCGAGCGTCTCGCCGACGATCCGTGGGCGCGCTTGCTGCGCGTGGCGCTGGCGGAGCGTCTCGGCGAGCTGCTCGACGGCTGGCTGCATTGCATGCAGCTGCGCGCCGACATCGATCGCGGCCTCGCCGGCGAGCCCATGCGATCGCGGTCCGCGCCGGCGCTGAGCGGCCCCAAGCTCCACCGCGACATGGGCATGGCGCTGTGGTCCGGCGCGGCCGCGCTGATCGCGATCCTGGTCTGCTGCGCGTTCTGGATCCTCACCGGCTGGCCGATGGGCTCAGCCGCCGCGATGATGGCGGCGATCTTCTGCTGCTTCTTCGCGGCGATGGACGATCCGGTGCCGGCCATCAACGGATTCCTCCACTGGACCGTGCTGTCCATGCCCTTCGGCGCCCTCTACGTGCTGGTGCTGCTGCCGCTGGTGCAGGACATGTGGACGCTGATGGCCGTCTGCGCACCGATGTTCCTGATCGTCGGCGCGTACGTCGGCCGGCCCTCGACCTTCGGCGCCGCCCTGCCCTTCCTGTTCGGAGTGATCGGCACGCTGGTGATGCACGACACGGCGCAGGCGGACCTGACGAGTTTCCTGAACTCGATGTCGGGGCAACTGGCCGGCGTGTTCGTCGCGGCGCGGGTCACGCGGCTGATGCGCTCCGTCGGCGCCGACTGGAGCGCGCGGCGCATCCAGCGCGCGACCTGGCGCGAGCTCGACGACCTCGCCCGCCTGCCGCGTTCCGCCGGCCGCGCGCAGGCCTACCTGCTGCGCATGCTGGACCGCATCTCGCTGCTGGCGCCGCGCGTCGCGCAGGCGGGCGGCTCGGTGCCGGGCGTGCCCACCGACGACGCGCTGCACGACCTGCGTGTAGGCGCCGACCTGGTCGCGCTCCAGGGCGCACGCGGGCGCCTGCCTGTCGAAGCGACGCTGCCGCTGCAGCCCCTGCTCGACGCCATCGGCGATTGGCAGCGCGCGCGCATCGCCGGCCGTGCTGAGGCGATCGCCGCACCGCCCGCGGTGGTGCTGAAGCGGCTGGACTCGGCACTCGCAGCGCTCGTCGAGGCCTACCCCGCCTCGTTGCCGCTGCCGGCGGAAGCGATCCCCGCCGCGAGTGCGCTCATGGGCCTGCGTCGCAACCTGTTCCCGCAAGCCCACACGCCGCAGCTTCCCGTAGATGACGTCGATCTGAACAAGGAGAACCCGGCATGACCGGCGCAGTGGATTTCTTCGGGCTCTACCTGCCCTGGCTGATGCCGCTCGCGGCGTTGGCGTTGCTCGCGTTGTCCGCAGTGCGGCGATTGCTGGCCTCGGTCGGCGCCTACCGCTGGATCTGGCATCCGGCGCTCTTCGACCTCGCGGTCTACGTGCTGCTGCTGTGGGGCTTGAGCGTCGCCTCGCTCCGCTTGCTGCACGGGCCCGGATGACGACGGCACCGCCGCCGCCGACCCATCAACGAATGACTCTTTCCTGAAGTCCGGACCCGACGACATGAACACCTCCTCCTTCCCCCTTCGCCGCGCGATCTCGATGGCCGTCACCCTGGCGGTGGTCGGCGGCGCCCTGTGGGCGGCCGGCAAACTCTGGGACCGCTACGAGCTCCAGCCCTGGACCCGCGACGGTCGGGTGCGCGCCAACGTCGTGCAGATCGCGCCGGACGTCTCCGGCCTGGTCACCGCCGTGCCGGTGCAGGACAACCAGCAGGTCGCCGCCGGCGCCCTGCTGTTCGAGGTCGACCGCGCACGTTACGAGCTCGCGCTGCGCCAGTCGCAGGCGCAGCTGTCGGCGCAGAAGGTCGCGCTGGCGCAGGCGCT
>NZ_DASVNZ010000149.1:0-11947 GCF_036486225.1 Roseateles sp.
CCCGTCGCGGCCTGAGCCGCGGCGCTTCGGACAGTCCCCGCGCGGGACTGTCCCCGGCCGGATTCCCCGCGCGGAGACCGGCCTCCGATCCCGCAGTACCCCCGCGCCCCTGTGGCGCGAAACCCCTCGCTAGGGAAAGTCAGTAGAGGTCCCGTGGCTGAAGCGGATAAATTCTGAAAGCGCTTTCAAAGTTACCGCCGAATACACGGATCCAGCTTGCCCTGCAGACAATCGGGCCCGCCATCGCATGGGGGTCATGGTCAAGACTGAGAGATAACAAGGAGACAAGATGAAGCACGTCCACCCCACCCGACAGCGGCAGGTCCGCGGCCCGCAACGTCAGCCCGTCGCGGCTGCCTGCGCCCTGTTGTTCCTCGCCGCTGCCGCGCACGCGCAGCAGGCGCCCGCGGCGCCCGAATCGGCGGCCTCCGAAGCGCAGCGCAAGGCCGACGCGACCATCGACACCGTCGTCGTCACCGGGATCCGCCAATCGCTGGACACCTCGCTGAACCTCAAGCGCCAGCAACGCGGCGTGGTCGACGGCATCGTGGCCGAGGACATCGGCAAGTTCCCCGACACCAACCTGGCCGAGTCGATGCAGCGCATCTCGGGCGTGTCCATCGACCGCTCGCTGGGCGAGGGCTCCAAGGTCACCGTGCGCGGCGTCGGCCCCGACTTCAACCTGGTGCTGCTCAACGGCCGCCAGATGCCGTCGTCGTCGATACTGGACACGGCGCCGTCGAACTCGCGCGCCTTCGATTTCGCCAACCTGGCGTCGGAATCGATCGGCGCGCTGGAGGTCTACAAGACCAGCCGCGCCAGCACGCCCACCGGCGGCATCGGCGCGACCATCAACATCAAGACCGCGCGCCCGCTGGACTCGAAGAAGACCGTGGCCAGCATCGGCGTCAAGGCCGTGCATGACGGCGGCAACTCGCGCCTGCCGGACAACCTCAAGGGCGACAGCGTGACGCCGGAAGTCTCCGGCATCTACAGCACGACCTTCGCCGACGGCATGTTCGGCATCGCGCTGTCGGGCAGCTTCCAGCGCCGCGACGCGGGCTACAACAACGCCGGCGTGCCCGGCGGCTGGCTGCCCTTCAAGGGCGACGAAGGCGGCTGGGGATCGATCCCGCAGACCGGCCAGCCCGGCGGCCAGAACATCACGAACCGGCCCGGCGCGACCGACGTCTACTCGGTCCCGCAGAACATCAACTACAACATGAACGGCATCCGGCGCGACCGGACCAACGGTCAGTTGACGCTGCAGTTCGCGCCGACCAAGGACCTGACGGCGACGATGGACTTCACCGGGTCGCAGAACAAGGTGCACACGCGCCGCAACGACTACTCGGCCTGGTTCAACTTCGGCGCCTCGAGCAGCTCGTGGACCCAGGGCCCGGTCGCCGCGCCCATCACCTACACCGAGACCATCGTGCCGGCCACGTCGGACCTGGCCATGGGCGGCGGCGACTTCGCGACCAAGAACACCAACAAGTCGCTCGGCCTGAACCTGGACTGGAAGGCGACCGACCGCCTGCGCTTCGAGTTCGACGCGCACAAATCCTCGGCGACCTCCGGCGCGGACAGCCCCTGGGGCTCGAACAACGTGATCGGCACCGCGAGCTTCAACCGCGGCACGACCACCGGCGACTTCACGCAGGACATGCCGATCCTGATCATCGACGGCTCGCAGCCCGACGCGACGCGCCAGCTGGTGACCGGCTCGGCCTTCCGCAACGGCTACATGCGCTCCGAGGTGGACCAGCAGCAGGGTCGCGGCTCGTTCAAGCTGGACGACGTCTCGAAGGTGGACTTCGGCATCGGACAGACCAAGGTCAAGAACCGCTCGGCCTACTCCAACGTCCAGCTCGACACCTGGGGTGGCGCGACCAGCGCGGCGGACTATCCGGACAACATCTTCCTGCCGGCCAACCTGCACGACTACTTCGGCCACATCGGCGGCGGCAACGACCCGCGGCTGGCGGCCAACTTCTACACCTTCGACTTCGCCACGCTGCGCAACCTGGCCGCGGCGGCCGCGGACAAGGCGGATCCGTCGAAGGGCCTGTCGTCGAGCAAGTACCTGGCCAACCCGAACTGGGACGTGGACCGTCGCACGACGGAGAAGTCCACCAGCGCCTACGCCGAGTACACCCGCGACTGGGAGCTGTGGGTGCCGATGAGCGCCACCATCGGCATGCGCTACGAGAAGACCAAGGTGACCTCGACCGCGCTGGTGCCGATCATGACGGGCATCAGCTGGGGTTCCAACAACGAGCTGACGGTGCAGAAGGGCACGCCCGGCTTCACGACGCAGAGCGGCGACTACAAGTACTGGCTGCCCAGCGTCGACTGGGACGCGGACCTGACCGACAACCTGAAGTTCCGCGCCAGCTACGGCACCTCGCTGGGCCGGCCGCTGTGGGACCAGATCCAGGGCGGGCAGACGCTCAACGAACTGGCGCGCCTGAACGGCGGCACGGGCTCGTCGGGCAACCCGGGGCTCAAGCCGCTGAAGGCCAAGAGCATCGACTTCTCGCTGGAGTACTACTACGCGAAGTCGAGCTACGTCTCGGCCGGGTTCTTCCGCAAGAACATCTCGAACTACATCGGCACGACCCTGGTCAACGCCACGCCCTTCAACCTGCACACGCCGGTCGGCGGCAAGCTGTACAACGAGGCGTCCACGACCGGCGCCTGCGCCAGCGACATCACCTGCATCCGCAACTACATCCTGAACCGGTACAACGGGACCAACGGGGTGGTGCGGACCGGCTTCGACGACAACGGCAACGCGCAGGGCACGATCCAGGGCCAGCCGGACGATCCGATCGCCAACTTCCAGATCACCGTCCCGGCCAACACGCACAACAACAGCCTGAGCGGCTACGAGTTGAACGTGCAGCATGCGTTCGGCCGGTCGGGCTTCGGCGTGCAGGCCAACTACACGCACGTGAAGTCGGGCCTGAAGTACGACCCGATGAGCTTCGACCAGCAGTACGCGCTGGTGGGCCTGAGCGACTCGGCCAACCTGGTGGGCTACTACGAGGACGCGCGCTTCAGCGTGCGCCTGGCCTTCAACTGGCGCGACAAGTTCCTGCAGGCGCTGAACGACGGCAACACGCTGGGCCGGTCCGCGCCGGTCTACGTCGAGCCGTACAAGCAGCTGGACCTGAGCATCGGCTACAACTTCAGCGAGCGCCTGAGCTTCCAGGCCGAGGCGATCAACCTGACGGACGAGGTCTACCGCACCTACGGGCGGACCAAATCGGAGGTGTTGAACGTGACCTCGACCGGACGCCGCTACATGGTCGGCATGCGCTACAAGTTCTGAGCGCCGCGGCGTCACCCTGAACCTGTGATCTCCTGGCCAGTTCCGATGGCCATTCGCCCGGCGCGCGATGCCTTCACCGGTCCCGCGCGCCGGGCTGTTTTTCAAGCCCCCGGCCTCCCACCTTGGGCTTCCCCTCTTCCCGGGCGGACGGCGTTCCGCCACCATCCTTGCCATGACCTCAGTCCTCCTGAACAGCCGCGATCACGCCGCGATGCGCGTGGTCACCCGCCGGGGCACGGCCTACGGCGACGGCGCCATCCAGGCGCCGCTCTTCCCCGCCGAGTTCCGCAACGCGCAGGCCCACTACCCGATCGTCTTCCGCGACGACGGTGCGGGCGGCCTGTACCCGGTGGTGCTCTTCGGCCTGGTCGAAGGCCGCAACCTCTTCCTCGCGCATGCCGGATCCGAGACGGTCTGGGATGCGCACTACCTGCCCTGGTCCGTCGAGCGCCAACCCTTCATGATCGGTCGATCGGCCGCGCCGTCGGGATCGGCGGCCGACGGGGACGGACTGCAACTGCATGTCGACCTCGCGCATCCACGCGTCCGCCTGGCCGACGACGGCGATGCGGCGCTCTTCGATGCGCACGGCAGCCCGACCGAACTGGTGGAGCGCGCCGCCTCGCTGCTGCGCGCGATCCACGAAGGCATGCTGGCGCTGCCGGCGTTCATGGACGCGCTGCTGACGCATCGCCTGCTCGAATCCTTCGTGCTGGACATCGAGTCGGATCAAGGCGGCATCGCGCGCATCACCGGATTCCAGACCATCCACCAGGAACGTCTGGAGGCGCTCGACGCCGAAGCGCTGGGCGCGCTGCACCGCGCCGGCTTCCTCGAGCCGATCTACATGGCGGTCGCCTCGATGGCGCAGATGCGCGGACTCATCGAGCGGCATCGCCGCTCGGGGCCATGAGGCCCCGCTCGTGAGGTCGACAGCGTGAGGTCGAACGCGTGAAGCCGATCCGCGAGATCGCCGCGACGCCGGGCCGCCTGCCCGACGGCCTGCTGGACGCGGCCGAACCGGTCGTGCTGCGCGGCGTCGTCGCGCACTGGCCGATGGTCGAGGCGGCGCGGCGTTCCGACCGCGCGGCGGTCGACTACCTGCGCCAGTGCTGGCGCGACGAACCCGTGGCCATCATGACCGGCCCGCCGGAGATCGAGGGCCGCTTCTTCTACAACGCGGACCTCAGCGGCTTCAACTTCGGCCGGCACGACGCGCCGCTGCCCGCGGTGATGGAGGCCCTGCTCGAGCTCAAGCGCGACCCGCGACCGCCCTGCTTCTACGTGGGGTCGACGACGGTGGACACCTGCCTGCCGGGCTTTCGCGCCCACAACGACCTCGACGTCGGCCATCCCGATCCGCTGGTCAGCGTCTGGCTGGGCAATCGCAGCCGCATCGCGGCCCACTACGACCTGCCCGACAACATCGCCTGCGTGGTCGCCGGACGGCGCCAGTTCACGCTGTTCCCGCCGGAGCAACTGCCCAACCTCTACGTGGGTCCGCTCGACTTCACGCCCGCCGGACAACCGGTGAGCCTGGTGGACCTGAAGCGCCCGGACCTGACGCGATACCCGCGCTTCGCCGAGGCGCTCGCTCACGGCCAGGAGGCGGTGCTCGAGGCCGGCGACGCCCTCTACATCCCCAGCATGTGGTGGCACCACGTGGAAGCGCTGGAAGGCTTCAACGTGCTCGTCAACTACTGGTGGCGCCAGTCCCCGGACCACATGGATTCGCCGGTGGCCGCGCTGATGCTGGCGCTGCTGACGATGCGCGATCTGCCGCCGGCGCAGCGCAAGGCCTGGGAAGGGATCTTCGATCACTATGTCTTCCACGCCGGCGGCGAGACCGCCGCGCACATTCCCCCGCCCGCGCGCCACGCGCTGGCGCCGCTGGACGCCGACGGCGCGACGCATCTGCGCGCCCACCTGATCAAACGTCTCCAACGCTGAGGAGCGCCTCATGAGCCAAGATTCCCCTTCGCGCGCGCCGGTGCGCCGCGTCGTCATCGCCGGCGGCGGCACGGCCGGCTGGATGGTGGCCGCCTGCCTGTCCAAGACGCTGGGCCGCGGCCTGGACATCCGGCTGATCGAGTCCGACGAGATCGGCACGGTGGGCGTCGGCGAGGCCACCATCCCGACCCTGCTGACCTTCAACCACCTGCTCGGCATTCCGGAGCAGGAGTTCATGGCCGCGACGCAGGCGACGTTCAAGCTCGGCATCAAGTTCGAAGGCTGGCGCGACCTCGGCGAGGACTACATCCACTCCTTCGGCACGACCGGCACGGACCACTGGACGGCGGGCTTCCAGCACTTCTGGCGCAAGGGCCGGGAGCGCGGCCTCGCGACCGACTACGGCGACTACTGCCTGGAGCTGCGCGCGGCGCAGGAGAACCGCTTCGCGCACCTGCCGCGGGCGGGGATGAACTACGCCTTCCACATCGACGCGACGCTGTACGGGCGCTACCTGCGCCGGTTCAGCGAAGCGCTCGGGGTGGTGCGCATCGAAGGCAAGATCGCGGAGGTGCTGAGGCACGGACCGGACGGCGCCGATGGCGACCTGCGCGCGCTGAAGCTGCAGGACGGCACGGAGATCGAGGGCGATCTCTTCATCGACTGCACGGGCATGCGCTCGCTGCTGCTGGGCCAGACGCTGGGGGTCGGCTACCAGGACTGGTCGCAGTGGCTGCCGTGCGACAGCGCGATCGCCGTGCAGACGGCCTCGGTGCGCGAGGCCCTGCCCTACACGCGCTCGATCGCGCACCCGTGGGGCTGGCAGTGGCAGATCCCGCTGCAGCACCGCGTCGGCAACGGCGTGGTCTTCAGCAGTCGCTACACCGACGACGACACGGCCCGGGCCGCGCTGCTGGGCAACATCGAGGGCGAGGTCCTGACCGAGCCGCGGGTGATCCGTTTCAAGCCCGGGCAGCGGGACGTGGTGTGGAAGCGCAACGTGGTCGGCATCGGCCTGGCGAGCGGCTTCCTGGAGCCGCTGGAGTCGACCAGCATCCACCTGATCCAGCGCAGCGCGATCCGGCTGATGCAGATGTTCCCCAAGGACGGCATCCGCCAGTCCGACGTGGACGAGTACAACGCGCAGATGGCGCACGAGCTGGAGCACATCCGCGATTTCATCGTCCTGCACTATCACGTCATGAACCGGACGGACTCGCCGATGTGGCGCGACATGCGGGCCATGAGCGTGCCGCCGTCGCTGCAGCACCGGCTGGACCTGTTCCGCGAGACCGGCCGCGTGTTCCGCGTGCCCAATGAGCTGTTCACCGAGAACTCGTGGATCCAGGTGATGCTGGGACAGGGGCTGATGCCGGAGCAGCACCACCCGATCGCGGACCTGATGGACGATCGCGAGCTGGGCGCTTTCCTGGGCGAGATGCGGGAGCGGATCGAGCAGACGGTGCGGCAGTTGCCGGGACATCAGCAGTATGTGGCGCGGTATGCGCCGGCGGCGGTCGCGCCGAAGGCGGCGGTCACGGCTTGATCGACGCTTGAAGTCATGCAAGGTCCCATGACGGCGGGTGAACGCAGCTGAACGCAACTGAACGCGCCCGCACCCGCCTGAAGGGTCCCGACGTGCCGGCCTCCGTGGCGGACGCCTTATGCTTGGCCGCACCGGAGGAACCATGGCAGAGCACAACGATCCGACATCCGATGACTTCGTCTGCGTCGCGACGCTGGACTCACCGACCGAAGCCCACCTGCTGAAGGGCGTGCTCGAAGCCGTTCACCTCACGCCGCATCTCGCGGACGAACACATGGTGCGGAACTACTCGCTGCTGTCGCCGGCGCTCGGCGGCGTGCGCGTGCTGGTCCCGGCATCGGAAGCTGCCGCCGCGCACCGGGCCATCGCGGAGTACGAATCCGGGGCCTATCGACTCGATGACGAGCAGGACGAACATCCTGCTGCCGAAGGCTGAACCCACGCTCGCCGTCTGCGCGAGTCGCGCTGCTCGTACGAGTCTCGCGGCCTGAAACAGAACGGGCTGCCCATCGGCAGCCCGTCGTGAGGCGAGCAGGACCGGCGACGCCGGTCCGTGCTCTGGCACTCAGCGCGACTTGCGGCGCGTCGAGAAGCCGAGGCCCATCAGCGCGATGGCGGCCAGGGCCAGCGAGGTCGGTTCCGGGATCTGGGCGTCGATGACGCTGTCCAGGAAGCGCAGGGTCGGCGCCGCCGCCTGGTCGCCCCAGTCGTAGCCGGCCACCCACACGGTGCCCTTGCCGTAGGAGCCGCCGACCAGCGCCGTGGCGCCGTTGGAGCCACGCGTGCCGTAGACGGTGCCGCTGCCCAGGTTCAGGAAGTCCTGGAAGAACTCGGTCGAGCCGCCATCCGAATAGGTCGTCAGGCCCAGCGCGATGCCGGCAGCCGTCATGGTGATCGAGTCACCGGTGCGATACGTGCCGAAGTTGTCCCGCGCGACGCCGCCCAGCAGGCTCATGCCGTACTGCGCGGACGACCACTCGGTGATCAGCTTGCCGCCGTTGGCCACGAAATTGGCGATGGCCGCATTGACGGGCGCGCCGCGGCCCAGCAGCAGCACGTCCACGGTGCTGAGGCTGGCAGCGTTCAAGCTGCTCAGCGACACGACGGTGTTGCCCAGGGCATTCAGGCCCGTGACACCGTTCACGCCATAAGTACCGACCGCGGCGGCTTGGGCACCGGCGGCGGCCAGGGTCAGCGCGGCCGTGACGGCCATCTTCTTGAAAGTCTTCGACATGGAACGGATCCTCATCCTCGTTAGATTGTTCCCTGCTTGAGCGAGATGCGTGCCATGCGCCGAAAGTCGAGCGGCGTCAATCACTTAGAACCACTTACAGGGGACAAACTGTCGCCGGCTGTAAGTTCGGCCGACACGCCCGTCCCGGGGATTGCCCGCGCCGTTCGTGAAATCCGCACGCGGGGCGGAAAACGGCGGTTTCGACGGAAAGTGGGGGATCTGGGCCCTGGTCTTGCCCATTGGCCACCTTCCCTGGAGATCCCCCATGCGCGGCGCCCTCGATTTCACTTCCTGGCAGACGATGCTCTCGACGCTGATCGGGCTCGTCATCGTGTCGCTGATCGCCGTCGGCGTGCGGCTGCTCGTGATGCAGTCGGTGCAGCAGCGGCGCGAGCGCGCCAACCGCCAGATCAATGAGCGGCTCAAGACTCTGATCGCCGCGTACAAGACGCTGGGCGGATCGTTCACCGGCACGCTGGCCGTCGACCCGCGCCATCTGCGGGAGCTGCGCCAGCTCGCCGAGCCCGGCACGATGGCGATCGGCGCCTCGGATCGGGCGCGCCGCATGCGCGATGCCGTCGAGGCCGCGCTGTCGGACATCATCCTGCTCGGCACCGATGAGCAGGTCCGGCTCGCCGCGCAGGCGGCACAGGACATGGTCACCGGCAAGCCGGTCGAGACGGCGGCGCTCGTCGCGTCGCTGCGCGACTTCATCCGCGAGGTGCTGGAGCTCGATCCGATTCCGGCGTCCGTCGTGATTCCGAAGCAGGGGCCGCTGAGGCCCGCGGGCAGTGGAGGCGGCAAGGGCGGCGGCGCCGGTGGGCGTGAGGGCGGCTCACGCGGAGGCGGTGGTGGTGGTGGAGGCGGCGCCGCAGGTGCTGGCGGGCTCGGCGCGGGGCTTGGACTTGGGGCAGCGGGCAGCCATGCCGCCGCGGGCTCTCAAGAGTCCGATGAGGATCCGACGAAATGATGCGCGTGCCGGCCTGCACCGTGGAAGCACTGCGCTGGTGTCGCCTTGCCGCTCAGCGCGATTTGCCTGCGTTCTCTATCGCCCGACCACCCCATTCGGCCAACGCCCCGATCCCGGCGACAACCGCGCTCGACAACCAGACCCAGTAGCCGGCGCCCAGCCCGTCGACTTTCAGCCGGATGGACGACGAGGTGTTCCAGGACCAGGCCCAGAGCGCTTCACGTACTTGCAGTGCGCCGAGCATCAGCGCAACGGCCCCTCCCAACGCGATCAGCGCGAGCACGGGCCTGCGAAAGGCCAGCAGCAGCCAGGCGGTCCACACCAAGGGATTGGCGAGCCAGTGGGCCGTCCCGTTGAGATAACCGAGGCAGAGCAGGAAAAAGCCGCTGTGGGAGCCGCCCTGGGCGAACCGGATAGCCGGCAGCGCGAGGGAGCCCAGATAGAGCAGCACGCTGAAGGTCAGGAAGATGGCACGGGGCGACATGGAGGCTGAGGCAGAAGCCTTTGGTAGCGACGCCGCGCAGTGTGTGCGCCACGACGCCAGCGACGATAGCCTCCTCTTCTCGGTACCGGCTCCCGCGACCGAGGGGGTCAGGGCGTGCCACCGCGCGCCGTCTGGCGCTGCCAGTTGTACGGCGTAGTCGTCGACACCTTCACCAGGCCCGAGGCCTCCAGGATGGGCCGCGAGAAGTCCGTGGAGTCGCTGTGGATCAGCGTCTTCCCCAGCGCTAGCGCTTCGCGTGCGCGCGCCGCAGTCAGCGCGCGATAGACGCCTCGCCCGCGCCACGCCGGACGCGTGGAGCCGCCCCAGATGCCCGCGAAACTCGTACCCGCAACCGGTTCCAGGCGCCCGGCGGTGATCACCTCGCCGTCGCGCTCCGCGATCCACAAGGACATGCCGTCGTTGCGCGCGAGCCGCTCCAACAAGGACAACACCATGGGCGCCGGATCGAAGTCGCCAAAGACCTCGGCCTGCATCGCACACATGCGCGCGACGTCATGCGGCTCGCGGATGGTGCGCATCGTCACGCCTTCGGGCAACGGCACGTCGGCGACCAGCAGCCGCGCCTCGCCGATCATGATCGACTCCGACGGATCAGGCTGGAAGCCGTGATCGACGAGCGCCTCATGCAGCCCCGGTGCCAGGTCATGCCCGCGTGACTTCCATTCAACATGGGTGATGGCGGGATCAGCCAGGTAGTGCCGCAACGCTTCCCCGACGAGCCGATGGATCTCCGTCGCATCGGCGCCGCCGAGATCCCGGTAGGTCACGAAGCCGCGTCCGCGCGCGAAGGTCACCAGCCGCAACGGTCCCAGCCGCGTGACGGCGATGGCGCTGGGCGTCTCCGTGTCCGAGCGGAGTTGGTCGTCGTAGGCGGCAAGCAGAGCGGTGGCGTCATTCATGCCGCCACATGGTAGTGGACGTCCGGCAAAAACCATTCAGTTGACCGTTTTGACCATTTCAGTACACTTGGTCAAATGAAATCAAGCAGCGAAGCGCAGACTCCCGCGACCAACGCGCGACGGGACACCATCCTCGACGCGGCGATCCGGGAGTTCGGACAGCGCGGTTACCGCAAGACCTCGATCGAGGATCTCGCCTCGGCGGCGCAGATCTCCAAGCAGGGTCTCTACCTGCACTTCGCGGGGAAGAACGAGGTATTCGTCGCCGCGATGCAGAAGTACCTCACGGACGGTCTGACGCTCGTCGACGAGGCGCTCGGCCGCGCCGACCAACCGCTCTCCAAGCGCCTCGCCGCTGCCATGGACGCCTGGTTCGGTCGTCATCTCGTCACCTTCACGCCGAGTTCCTTCGACGTGATCGAGGCCGGCGACCAGCTCTCCTCGAAGGACGTCGAGAAAGTGAAGCTCGCCTTCCAGCAGCGCATCGCCAAGGCGCTGGCAGCGGCGCCGGAGTTCATGGATGGCCCATCGAACCGGTCGCCGCAGGACGTCGCGCAAGTGCTGTTCCTGTGCGGCCTCACCTGGAAGGACGGCAAGCCGACACCCCAGGAATTCTCGAAGCGCGTCCGGCTGTGCGTGCGCGTCTGCTGCCATCTGGAGGAATGATCCATGAGCAAGGTCCTCGTCACCGGCGGATCCGGTTTCCTCGGCAGCCACTGCATCGTCCAACTCCTCCAGGCCGGCCATGACGTCCGCGCCACCGTACGCTCGGCGAGCCGGGCGTCGGCGGTGCGGGACATGGTGCGGCAGGGCGGCGCCGATCCCGACACGCGCCTCGACATCGCGGTCGCGGACCTGGGCGCGGACGCCGGATGGGCGGAGGCCGCCGCCGGCTGCGATCACGTGCTGCACACGGCATCGCCGTTTCCTCCAGGGACGCCAAACCACGAGGATGAGCTGATCGTCCCCGCGCGCGAGGGCACGCTGAGAGTCCTGCGGGCCGCACGGGCGGCAGGCGTGACGCGCGTGGTGCTGACCTCCTCGTTCGCGGCCATCGGCTACGGACACACCCAGCTTGACCATGCGCTCGACGAATCGTGCTGGAGTCGCCTTGAACCCGGCAGCACCGCCTACGTGAAGTCGAAGACGCTGGCCGAGCGAGCCGCCTGGGACTTCGTCGCCGCAGAGGGCCGCGGCCTGGAGCTCGTCGTGATCAATCCGGTCGGGATCTTCGGTCCGGTGCTCGGTCCCGACTACTCGTCGTCGATCGCGTTGATCAAGCGCATGCTGGACGGCCAGGTCAGCGCCTGCCCGCAGCTTCACTTCGGTGTCGTCGACGTCCGGGACGTCGCCGAACTCCATCTGCGCGCGATGACGCATCCCCAGGCGGCCGGCCAGCGCTTCCTCGCTTCCGCCGGGGACTGCGTGTCGATGCTGGACGTCGCGCGCATGCTGCGCGCCAGTCTCGGCGAGACGGCGACGCTGGCGCCGACGCGGCAACTGCCG
>NZ_DASVNZ010000190.1:0-3981 GCF_036486225.1 Roseateles sp.
CGGTGCCCCTCTCCGCTCAATCTCCTCCTCGCCGCTCGGAATTCGCTCCGAGGGGCACCGGCTCCGCCGGCTTCGAGTCACCGAGGTGTTCGGCGTCGCGGACTGCAGGGGTCAGAGCGCCGTCAGCCAGTCGCAGCGCAGGCGGCCCGAACGGTGCAGTCTCCTGCGGCCGCCGGTGTAGGCCATCGGCAGCAGCCAGGCCATCAGGCACAACGGCAGTGCGATCCACGCCTGGATCAATAACGCGCCCGGAACGCCCATGAACCCCAGCATCCAAATCGTCAGCACGACGTTCCAGACCGCCAGCTCCACCGGGTGGCGGGTGCTGTGCATCACCATCCAGCGCTTCACCTGGCTGAGCTGCGTGAGAGTCATGGCGGGCTCCTGGACGACGACGGGGAGGCTGGGAAGGGGTTGGAAACAGGCCTGGACGCGGCAGGCCTCGGACGGGTGTCAGTGTAAGTTTGGAGTCAGGGTTTCCCCATCCCACGCTCGTGGAGCCCGACTGGAACTCCGGGTTATCCCGCCATGCGGCATGGTGGCCCGGGTGCCGATCGGCACGGGTCCGGCCCGGCGGGCTCGTGTATGGTTCGCCCCTTCTCAGAAGGTGGACAGGAGTCCCGCGAATGAAACGAGTGATGTGGGCCGCGCTGGCCTTGTACGCCGCCGCCGGCGCCCAGGCGCATGAAGGCATGTGGATGCCGGAGCAGCTGCCGCTGGTGGCCAAGGACATGAAGGCCCTGGGCCTGAAGTTCGATCCGGCGCGGCTGTCGCAGCCGCTGGGGTATCCGATGGGCGCGGTGGTGAGCCTGGGCGGCTGCACGGCCTCGTTCGTGTCGCCGCAAGGCCTGGTGGTGACCAACCACCACTGCGCGTTCGGCAGCATCCAGTACAACTCGACGCCGCAGAAGGACCTGCTGAAAAAGGGCTTCCTGGCCGCGTCGCTGGCCGATGAACTGCCGGCCGCGCCGGGCAGCCGCATCCTGGTCACGGTCGCGCTGACCGACGTCACCGAGCAGGTGATCGACAAGAAGACCGCCGCGCTGCAGGGCAAGGCCCGCATCGATGCGATCGAGGCCAACCAGAAGTCGCTGGTCGCCGCCTGCGAGAAGGACGCCGGCCACCGCTGCTCGGTGGGCGCGTTCTACGGCGGCCTGATGTACCAGCTGACCAAGCAGCTCGAGATCCGCGACGTGCGCCTGGTCCACGCGCCGGCCGAAGGCGTGGGCGTCTTCGGCGGCGACACCGACAACTGGATGTGGCCGCGCCACACCGGCGACTACAGCTTCTACCGCGCCTACGTCGGCCCGGACGGCAAGCCGGCGGACTTCAGCAAGGACAACAAGCCCTTCCAGCCGCAGCAGTTCCTGAAGCTGGCGAGCTCGCCGCTGAACGAGAACGACTTCGTCGCCGTGGCCGGTTATCCGGGCCGCACCAACCGCCACCGTCTGCCGACGGAAGTCGATTTCGCGTTCTCGTGGGACTTCCCCCACCGCGTCAAGGCGATGGGCGAGCAGCTCGACCTGATCAAGGAGGCGACCGCCGGTCGTCGCGATGCCGAGATCAAGATGGCCAACACGGTCGCCGGCGTCAACAACTACTACAAGAACTACCAGGGCCAGATGGCCAGCTACGCGGGCAGCGACATCCTCGCGCGCAAGCAGGCGGCCTTCGACCAGATGAAAGCCTGGGTGAACGCCGACGCCAAGCGCCGCGCCGCCTACGGCCCGTCGCTGGTCGAGGTGGAGCGGCTGATCGCCGAGCGCCAGGCCATCGTGCGCCGGGAGTTCCTGCTGAGCTACGCGACGCCCGCGCTCGTCAAGAGCGCGAGCGACCTGTACGAGCAGGCGCTGCAGCGCAAGAAGCCGGATGCGGAGCGCAAGGCCGGGTACCAGGACCGCGACCAGCTGCGCCGCAAGCAGGCCGTGGAGACGCTGGACCGTCGCTTCGACGAGGTCACCGAGAAGAAGGTGGTCAGCCACTTCCTGACGCAATACCTGGCCCTGCCGGCCGACCAGCTCAACGCCGCGTTCCTGAACGCGCTGGGCGTGCGCGCGGGCATGGACGCCGCGGCCGTGACGGCGCGCGTGGACGCGCTGTACGCGGGCACGAAGCTGACCGACAAGGCCGAGCGCACGGCCTGGTTGTCGCGTGACGCCGCGGCCTTCGAGGGCAGCACCGACACGCTGGTCAAGGCCGCCGTGGCGCTGCACGCCGACGAGGAAGCGCGCGAGAACCGCGACAAGGAACTGGCCGGCAAGACGCAGCAGGCCTATGCCGCGACGATGCAGGCCGAGATCGACTTCAAGGCCAGCCGCGGCCAGCCGGTCTATCCGGACGCGAACAGCACGCTGCGCGTGGCCTTCGGTCAGGTGAAGGGCCGCACGCCGGGCGTGGACGGCACGACCTGGACCCCGTTCACGACGCTGCGGGGCATCGTGGCCAAGCACACCGGCACGGGCGAGTTCGACGCGCCCGCCGAACAGCTCGCCGCGATCAAGGCGCGCCAGTTCGACAAGTACGGCGTGAAGGCGCTGGACTCGGTGCCGGTGAACTTCCTGGCGACGCTGGACACGACGGGCGGCAACTCGGGCTCGCCGGTGCTGAACGGCAACGGCGAACTGGTCGGCCTGCTGTTCGACGGCACGCTGGACGCGGTGATCTCCGACTGGGACTTCAACGACAACATGAACCGCAGCATCTGCCTGGATGCGCGCTACATGCTGTGGCAGATGAAGGTCGTCGACAAGGCGGACCGCCTGCTGAAGGAAATGAACGCGCTGTGATCGCGCGGTTCCCCGGGTCGCTCGGCTGAGCGATCCGGGCGAAGGATCCGATGAACGCCCCGCCTGGCGCCATGCCTGTGCGGGGCGTTTTCATTTCAGGCGCATCTCGCCGCCAACTTTGGCCAGCGAGACTGACCTGAATCGGGGAACTGATGTGATGGAGCTTTGCGCTGGATAGCATGAATGTGCGATGGACCCACTTGTTTTTGTTGGTCTTGGCACGTTGGGTGATGTCTCGAAGGAATGGTTCGTCTATCGAAGGGCTCGGAGACTGGGCGTTCCATTTTTTTCGACCGATGAATCATGACTCACCCCTCTCAAGTGCCGAGCCCGCAAGCCGCCCCATCGACATCGAACGACATCGCCTCCCGGAGCGCCGCGCGACAGGTGCGGCGTGCTGTGAAACCCGAAGCGGACGAGGAGGTCGTGCTCGAGACTTCCGCGGATCTCGGTGCGGATCTCGCTGCGGAGGACGCCACGCCGAGTGACGACTCAGTGGTCGCAGACGCATCGACGCCGTCGATGGCGGTACCTGCTCCCGGCGCGGGCGCCGGTATGGATGTCGCCGTGCCCGCCGCTGGTGAAACGCCGAGTCTTTCCCTGATGTCCGTCGGTCTGGGTGCTTTGGCGCTGGCTGGTGCAGCGGCGGCGGGCGGCCATGGAACCACCCATTCGGGGTCACCCGTCGTCACACCGACGCCGACGCCGACGCCGACGCCGACGCCGACGCCGTCGACGGGTAACGGGAACGATGCGATCAACGGCAATGGGTCGGTGACTGTCGGCGGGCTCTTGCCCGGCGCGGGCTGGCAGTTCTCAACGGACGGCGGTCAGCACTGGAAGCCTGGTACCGGAAATTCGATTCCGGCAGATCAACTCGCGGAAGGCAAGAACACGATCACGATCGTGCAGATCGACAAGGACGGCAAACGCAGTGAGCCGGCGGTGATCTCGGTGGTGAAGGACACGGTCGCGACTCAACCGGACATCAAGACGAGCACCGGCACCGGTGCGATCAACAACGGCGGGTCGGTGAATGTCGACGGCATCGAGCCGGGCGGCAAGTGGGATTACAGCCTGGACGGTGGCAAGACCTGGAAGCCGGGCAACGGTTCTTCCATCCCCGGCGACGCGCTGAACGAAGGCAAGAACCACGTCACCGTGCGTCAGACCGATGCTGCGGGCAACGAGTCGA